>CAYWFP010000003.1:0-80597 GCA_964457365.1 uncultured Planctomycetaceae bacterium | reverse complement strand
GTTCCGGTAAGGAAACACTCGTCGGCGGTATAAAGATCATACCGCTGCAACGGTGATTCGACCACCTCCATGCCGGCTTCGTCGGCCAGACGCATGATGGCGTTGCGCGTGCACCCTTCGAGGATGCCCGCGTAAGGCGGCGTGGTCAGCAGCCGACCGCGCTTGACGATGAAGAGATTGTCGCCGGTGCACTCGGACACGAATCCATGGCTGTTGAGCATCACCGCCTCCTCGACGCCGGCGTTGACCGCTTCGATCTTGGCGAGAATATTGTTGAGATAGTTGAGCGACTTGATGCGCGGGTTGAGCGCTTCGGGATTGACCGCCGGCGTGGCCACGGTCACGATCGCCAGCCCTTTCTCGTACAACTCCTCCGGGTAGAGCTGGATCGAACTGGTAATGATAATGACGCAGGGCTTGGGACACTTGTAGGGATTCAATCCCAGCGTTCCCGGCCCCCGGGTGACCACCAAGCGGATGTAACAGTCGCGGAGGCCGTTGGCCTCCATGGTCCGATAAATCTCCCGCTCCATCTCGTCCTTCTCGAGCGGGATTTCGAGGCATAAGACATGCGCCCCCTCGTAGAGGCGGTCGAGATGCTGGCGACAGAGAAAAATCCGGCCGTGATAAGCGCGGATGCCTTCGAAGACGCCGTCGCCGTATAGCAAGCCGTGGTCGAAGACCGAGATCTTCGCCTCGCTTTCGTCCACCAGTTCGCCGTCGATAAAGACCTTCAGCCCCATGAATTCTCCGCTCACTCCCCGCTTTCATCGCCGGCGAAGAGAATCTTCACCGCGTGCGGTATCATTCCGCCGTTGTCGTGACCGATACCCTCGGCCTCGACCAGACGCCAGACGAATTCGCCCGGCAACGCTTCGGCGGCTTTCCGAGCGGCCGCAAAGAATTGCCGTGCCCGCTCGTAACGATGCTTTCCCTGCGCCATGGCACGCGAACTGCGCGCCAGACCGGGATGATTCTCGTCGGTGTCCTCGGTCCCGGCCAGAATCACCAGCGACCGCGCGAACGCCCGCTCCAATTGGTCTTCGTCCGCATAGGTCTGTCCCAATCCGTAGGGATACGCAATCTCCAGATCCGGCCAGCAATAACGCCCGGCGTTAGCGGCAACGGCCAAAGAGCAACGCGTTCGCGGCAGGAACATGACCAACCTGTGGACCACCTGCGCGCCAGCGGAATGACCGTAAAGCAGATACGTCTGCCGCTCACTGCCGACTCTGCGCCGCACATGTTCGAAGAGGTTCTCGATCAACGAAAAGATCCATTGATCGCGATGTAACGGGCGATAATCCACCGGGCGGATACTCTCTCCGAGGAGCGACTCCAGCAACGACCGGTTGAGCCGCCAGATCCGGCCATCGGAAAGAGCCGCCAGATCCGGATGCTTCGCCAGAAATTCCCGCCCACCCGCAGTCAGTCTGACGCCGCCGAATGCCTCCTTGTTATAGAAATCGCGATTCTGGATCACACCGTTCAGTGCCATAAGAATAACGCGGCGCTTTTTCTTTGCAAGCGTCGATTCCTCCAGTGTTTCGAGGAAATCGTCCTCCCATTCGGGCGGCACACTGGCGATCAACCGTCGCCGGGCGGGCGAAGCGTCGTCTTTCGTGCTGTCCCGCAAGAGATTACGCAGCCGCTCCCAATTGCGTATCGCCCCCATGTGCAACAGGGACGAGGTATACATGTTCCCTATATTGTAGCTTAGACTTCCTGGAAAATACGCCTCGTCAAACTCCGGGACTAGCAGCAGCGCACCGTGAACGCGCGCCGCGGCGATCCATGCGTCACGGTAGTCTTCGCCGTTGCGGAGCATACCGTGCAGCACGATCAATACCGGAGAGCGTGGGGTAAAACGATACGGCTTCCAGGTCCAGACCGTGACCAGCCGCCTCGAACCGTTCGCGCGGTCGCGCCACTCGAAACGGCCTTTGCCCCGCGGAATGCTTGAGCTGTCCGAGCTGCGTCCGGGCATGGCCAGAAGTCCGATCAGGAGGAAGAAAAGCCCGAATCGCATCAAAGATCCCGCAGTATCGGCAGTCCTGCGGGCGTCCATTCGGGAGCGGCCTGCTGAAAGACCACCCGCGCAAAGCCGAAATGCTTCAGGATATTGGCCAGGTCGTTCATCAATTTCGCGCGCTCCTGTTGGCGACTTGCCAAGCGCGCGTCGAAAACCACCACGGCGAGGTTTTTGCGTTCACGATACTGCTCGAGCATGGCCACAAAGGCATGGCGCGTAGGCGGCATCACCTCGGGCGCGGCGAATCGCGGCGGCTTGTGGACGGCGAAGTCGTCCCAGGTATGAAACCGAATCAGCAGATCTGCCAGTTCCTGCTGTTCGAATGCGCGCGGCAGCTTCGGCGACGCTACGAAAATTTCGCCGCACCCCGACAGCCCCAACGCCAGCAATACGCCCGACAGGAACGGCAAGGCGCTACGACCGCGCATGCAGTTCTCCTTCGGCCAGGGTCAGCACCCGGTCGGCGCGGGCGGCGACTTGCGTGTCGTGCGTGACCAGCACCAGCGCGGTCTGCTGCTTCTGCACCAGACCCCAGAAGATCTCCAACACCTCCGCGCCGGTCTCCGGATCGAGATTGCCCGTGGGCTCGTCGCAGAGAAGAAGCGCCGGGCGACACATCAGCGCCCGGGCGATAGCCACGCGCTGCTGCTCGCCCCCGGAGAGTTTGCCGGGTTTGTGCCCCAGCCGGTCTTGCAGCCCCACCGCCGTGAGAAGATCCTCCGCCCGTTCACGCCCTTCGCGTCGCAGTCCGAACGCGCCGGCGATAGTGACGTTCTCCAGCGCGGTAAAGTCGTGCAACAGGTAATGCTGCTGGAAGATGAAGCCGATAGCGCGGCCGCGCAGCTTGGTGCGCTGGCTCTCCGAGAGCTGGCCGGTGTCGTAGCTGCGCAGCAGCACCTGCCCGGCACTCGGCCGATCCAGAAGACCGAGGATGTTCAACAGCGTGGTCTTGCCGGTACCGCTGCGGCCGAGGATGGCGACGCTCTCGCCAGGCATGACCGCGAGGTTGGTATCGCGCAGGATATGGAGTACCCGCTCGCCGTCGTGGAACACCTTGCCTACGCCGGTGGCCCGAATCACCGCCTCGTTCGGGGCGGCGGCGGAGTCGTCGTCGAAGCTACTCATCGCGCAACGCCTCCACCGGTTCGCGCAAGCCCGCCCACGCCGCCGGGTACAGCGCGGCCAGTACCGCCAGCAGATTGGCCGCGACCACGTAGAGCGCCACCTTCCAGGCATGGATGACGACCGGCATGCCCTCGATCTCGAAGAGATGAGGGGGGTACGGCGGATGCCCGGTGAAGAAGGTCCAGATCTCGTCGATGTTGTAGCCCACGGCATAGCCGCCGGCGACGCCGAGAATCGAGCCTTTGACGCCGATGATCAGGCCGACCAGCAGGAAGACCCGCACAACGCCTCCACGACTGGCCCCGAGGCAGCGCAAAAGACCCACGTCGCGAACGCGTCGGCTGACCAGCGTCGCCAGCACCGCGAAGATGCAGAACGCCGCCGAGAGGTTCATCATCGCCAGCACCACCTCCTGCAGCATGTTCTCGTACTCCATGGCCCGGACCATGTGCTCCCACTGCTGCTGCCAAGTCATGCTCCAGGTACGCCGCCGGTCACGCTTCAGTGTCGCGGCGATGGCGTCCACTATCGGCTCCTGCAGTTCGTCGGCGCGCTCTGGCTCCTCCAGCCAGACGCTGATGACGGGGAAGGTGTCGTCGCTTCCGAGCATCAACTCCTGCGCCTCCTTCAGCGGGACATAGACGCCCCACTGGTCCTTGATGATGTTGCCGCTCTTGACCGTCGCGGTGACGACGAAGCGCTTGCGAATGCGCTCGTTCGAACCGCGCGGCCAGCAGTTCAACACGACATAACTCGGATGGTCCGGGCTCCATGGACGAAACCGCAGTTCCTTCGCGACCTGCCAGCCGACGTAGATGCCCGGCAGCCTGGGGCCGTTGTAGTTCTCCGGAAGCCAGGGATCGGTCGGATCGGGCTTGGGTTCCAGATGGCTCCAGAGCTCCGAATGACGCAACTCGCGCTCGATGTCGATGCCGTAGACCAAGAGCGGCTTCTGCGCCAGCGCATCACCGCGTTCGAGTACGGCGTAGTCCCGCAGAAGCGGCGTCAACCCGACCACCGCGTCGCTGTGCGGCGCTTCGGCCGGCGCGTTCTTCAACGCGGCTTCGGCCTGTTCGAGTTCCGCCATCGTCGGCAGCGGCCGGGCGTACTCGAAGTTGACGACGATCTGCTCGCCCAGTCCGCGCGCGCGCTTCTTGAGATCCTCGACAACGCCGTCGAGCACGCCCATGACGGTGATCTGCACCGTCAGCACCAGCGCCACGACCAGCATCGCCACGTAATTGACGAGGCGCGAAAAGACATATCGTCTGGCCAGCTTGAGGGTAATCATGCGGATGATATAGTACCCACCCGCGTGCGCGCGCGCAAGCGCGGGAATGGAAAGCGTCTTGACTTCGTTTGCCGCTCCCTTTCTAATACATGTTTCCGCCTCCGGTTGCGGGCGAGGGAGAAGCCATGGCCGAACCGATCGACACCGCCGCGTTCCGCGAGTTGCTGCTGGAGTTGCGCCGCCGCGTCAGCGGCAACGCCCGCCAGATCCAGCGCGACGCGCATGTCGGCAGCGACGACGGCGGCGAGAACGCGCATGCCGGGGTCTCCATCCACATGGCCGACAGCGCCTCGGATACCTACGATCAGGATCAGCTTCTCGACCGCCTCACCGCCAGCTCGGTGACCCTGCAGGAGATCGACGACGCCCTGGACCGCATCGACGCAGGCACGTTCGGTCAATGCGAAGACTGCGGCATCGCCATTCCCCCGCGGCGGCTGAAGTTCAAACCCCACGCGGCGCTCTGCATCGACTGTCAGCGCAAGGAGGAGAACGGCTGAAACGCGTCCACTTCTGGCTGGCCGCGGCCGCGACGCTGGGGCTGGACCTGCTCTCCAAGCACTACGTCTTCGAGCACCTCCGCGACGTTCCCGGACGACGCATGCAGATCTGGGGCGAATACTACTGGCTCAATCTGCACATCAACCCCGGCGCACTGGCGGGCATCATGGGGCGCCACCCCTGGCTCATCCTCGTGCTGACGGGCTTGATCATCCCGGTGGTGGTGTATCTGGCCTATACCACCAAGGAGGAGAACGCCCCGGTCTGGTCGCTGGGGCTGCTTCTGGGCGGAGCGCTGGGCAACCTTTTCGACCGCCTCTTCATCGCCGAACCCTTCGGTCGTGGCGGCGAGTGGATCGGCGGCGTGCGCGACTTCATCGACATCGGCGTAAGCGCCCGGATGCGCTGGCCGGTATTCAACGTCGCCGACATCGGCATCACCGTGGGCGTCATCGTCTATCTCGTCTACACGCTCTTCCTGGCGCCCAAAGCGGATGAGGAATCATCCGACAGCAATAGCGACGCCTCGCAGGCCTCGTCCTGAATCCGCCTGCAGGGCTTCTTCGATTCCCGCGGCCAACACGCCGCCAGCCAACGGATCCCACGCATGAGCGACGCTCGCGAACGCCTGGCCACCGCCGTCGGCGAGATGAGCCTGCAGAATCCGATCCTCACCGCCTCGGGCACTTACGGTAGCGGCAAGGAGTACGAGCCGTTTTTGGATCTGGGTGCCCTGGGCGGCGTGGTCACCAAGAGCGTGACCCTGCAACCGACCCGCGGCAATCCGCCCCCGCGAATCGTCGAGACGCCCGGAGGCATGCTCAACGCCATCGGCCTGCAGAACGAGGGCGTGGAGGTATTCCTGCGCGAGTTGCTCCCGCCGCTGCGCGAAAAGGCAGCGCGCATAGTGGTCAACGTCGCCGGCAGGCGCGAGGAGGATTATCTCGGCGCGGTCGAACGGCTCCAGGTCACCGCCGTGGACGCGCTGGAGATCAACATCTCCTGCCCCAACGTCAAGGAGGGCGGCATGGCCTTCGGCACTTGCGCCCGAACCGCCGCGTCGCTGGTGAAGACGCTACGCCCGGTCTCGCGTCTGCCGCTCTGGGTCAAGCTCTCGCCCAACGTCACCGACATCACCGCCGTCGCCCGCGCGGTCGTCGATGCCGGCGCCGACGCCCTGGTGGTGGCCAACACCTTTCTCGGCATGGCTATCGACACCGAACGGCGCAAACCGATCCTGGGCAACCTCACCGGCGGGCTCTCGGGGCCTTGTATTCATCCGCTCAGCCTGCGCCTGGTCTACCAGGTGGCCCAAGCGGTCAGCGCCCCCATCGTCGCCGTCGGGGGCGTGCGGAGCGTTCGCGAGGTCGTCGCCTTCCTGCTCGCCGGCGCCTCGGCGGTCGAGGTGGGCACGATGAACTTCGTCGAGCCGGACATCTGCGCGCGGCTGGTGGCCGATCTGAACACCTGGTGCGTTGAACACGGGAGCCGGGTGCGCGATCTTGTAGGCGCCTTGGAGACAGGAACATGAGCGTCAGCGAATTGCGCGGCCGGACCGTTCTGGTCACCGGCGCGGCCAAGCGCCTGGGGCGGACCATCGCGCTGGCACTGGCGGATGCCGGTGCGGATATCGTCGTACATTACCATCGTTCCGCCTCCGAGGCCGAAGCGACGGCCGCCGACATCCGCACACGCGACGTTCGGGCCTGGACGCTGGCGGCCGATATCGCCGCAGACGACGCGGCGGCTCATCTACTGCAACGCGCGCGGGAAGAGGCGGGCGGAGTGACCGACCTGGTCAACAGCGCGGCTGTCTACCCCGAGGGCACGCTCGACAGCTTCGCACTCGAAGAATTAACGGATATTCTGCGCGTCAACGCCTACGGCCCGTTGGCGCTTATGCGCGCCTTTGCCGGACTGCCCGAGGCCAAATCGATCATCAATCTGCTCGATACGCGTATCTGGAGCTACGACCGCAAGCATGTGCCCTATCACTTGAGCAAACGCATGCTGTTGAGCCTGACCAAGCTGGCGGCACTGGAATACGCGCCGCGCGTGCGCGTCAACGCAGTCGCTCCCGGGTTGGTGTTGCCGCCGGAGGGCGAGGAGGAGTCGTTTCTGGAAAAGCTCAAAGAGACCAATCCGCTGCAGGATTATGGTCACGCCGACGACTGCGCCGCGGCGGTACGTTTCCTGATGGCGTCGTCGTTCGTCACCGGTCAGGTCGTCTATGTCGACGGCGGACGGCACCTGAAGGAGCATCTATATGAATAAGGAACGCGTAATCGAGCTGGTCCGCGAACTGATCGTCGCCTTCGGCGAAGATCCGGAACGAGAGGGTCTGGTGAAGACACCCGAGCGCGTCGCCGAGGCGTATGCGTTTCTTCTGAGCGGCTACCAGGAGACCAGTGAGACCGCCATCGGCGAGGGCATCTTCTCGGCGGAAACGAACAACATGATCATCTGCCGCGACATCGAGATCTACTCGCTCTGCGAGCATCATATGCTGCCGTTCTACGGCAAATGCCACATCGGCTACATCCCCAAGCACCAGCTCCTCGGCGTCAGCAAACTCGCGCGCATCGTCGACTGCCACGCGCGCCGGCTGCAGATCCAGGAGCGCCTCACCGCCGAGATCGCCCGCGAGATCATGCGCACCATCGACGCCGACGGCGTAGGCGTGGTGCTCGAGTGCCGGCACCTGTGCATGATGATGCGCGGCGTGCAGAAGCAGAACACCGTCATGACCACCTCCTCGGTCCTCGGCAGCTTCATGAACAACCTGGCCACGCGCACGGAATTTCTGGACCTGATCGACCGCCCCACCGTCTGATCCACAACGCTTTTTTCACATCGGAGATTCCCGTTCTTCTGATACCATGCGCGCGAGGAGGCGGCAGGCGACCGCCCTCGGGTTCGTTCGCTTCATGTCACCGGAGACGAGATGCCGCATCCGCGCCCCAAGGTCTGCATCAGCCGCTGCCTGGGATTCGACGCCTGCCGCTGGAACGGCGTCACCATCGACGATCCGTTCGTCGCGAAACTGCGCGCACACGCCGAGGCGATCGCGCCGTGCCCGGAGGCCGACATCGGCCTGGGCGTGCCGCGACCACCGATCCGCATCATTCGCCGAGGCGAAGAAGAACGCCTCGTTCAACCCGAGACCGGGCGCGATATCACCGAGGCGATGAACGAATTCGTCCGGAGCTTCCTCGACGAGCTCGGCGAAGTGGACGGTTTCCTCCTCAAGTATCGCAGCCCTTCCTGCGGCCTGGCCAACGTCAAACTCTACGATGCTCCGGAGCAGAAAGGCGCCGTCGGCAAGACCGCCGGTTTCTTCGGCCGTATGGTCAAAGCGCGTTTCGCGGCCTACCCGATCGAGGACGAAGGGCGGTTGCACAACTTCGAGATCCGGGAACACTTCCTGACCCGCCTCTACCTCCACGCCGACTGGCGGCAGACCAGGCGAAACGGCACCGTCAAGGCGCTGGTCGCGTTCCACACGCGCAACAAGGAACTGCTGCGCCTGTACAACCAGACGCGCAAGACCACACTCGGCCGTCTCGTCGCCGAGGCCAGACAGCATGATTTACCGGCGCTTTTCGCCGCTTACGCGGAGAATCTCTTCGCCGCCTTCGCCAAGCGGCCCCGACGCACGGCGGTCATCAATGTGCTCGAGCACGCCGTGGGGCATATGAAGAAGCAGTTGAGCGCGGCGGACAAGCGGTATTTCAAGGACCTGGCCGCGAAGTATCGCGACGCGCGACTCCCGCTCAGCGCCCTTTCCAGCGTGGTCCGCGGCTGGGCGTTGCATCACGGCCAGGAATATTTTTTACGGCAGACCGTATTGGCGCCGTACCCCGAGACGCTGCTCGATATCACCGACTCGGGGCAGGGCCGGAAATTGAAACGATGAGACGCGAACGGACCGAAACGAGACCGGACCGTAACGAACAAAGGAACCGAATATGAAAGTCGCCGTCTTCAGCACCAAGCCATGGACCGAACAGGCGTTCATAAAAGCGAACAAACGCTTTGAGTTCGACATCACCTTTCACGAATCCCGGCTGAACCGGCGCACCGCTTCGCTGGCCGAGGGCTTCGACGGCGTCTGCGTCTTCGTCAACGATGTTATCGACGCCGAGACGCTGAAAATTCTCCACAAAGGCGGCGTGCGCATCGTCGCGCTGCGCTGTGCGGGCTTCAACAACGTCGATATCCGCAAGGCTCACGAACTGAGCATCTGCGTAACGCGCGTGCCGGCCTACTCGCCGTACGCGGTAGCCGAACACACGGTTACCTTGATGCTGGCGCTCAACCGGCGCATCCACCGCGCCTACAACTGCGTCCGCGACGGCAACTTCGCTCTCGACGGTCTGATGGGCTTCGACATGCACGGCCGCACCGCCGGCGTCATCGGCACGGGCAAGATCGGCGGCATCGTCTGCGAGCTCCTGCTCGGCTTCGGCATGCGGGTACTGGCGTACGACATGTATCCGCGCGACGACCTGCGCGAGAAGGGCGTGGAGTACGTCGAGCTCGACCCCCTGTACGACGCCAGCGACATCATCACCCTCCACTGCCCGTTGACGCACGAGACCTATCACATGATCAACAGCCACGCGCTCGAGCACATGAAGGAAGGCGTGATGCTGGTCAATACCAGCCGCGGCGCGCTCATCGACACCACCGCCGTCATCGAGGGGATCAAGAGCGAGCGGATCGGCCATCTCGCCCTGGATGTCTACGAGGAGGAGGCCGATCTCTTCTTCGAGGATCTTTCAGACAAAGTCATTCGCGACGACACGTTCATGCGATTGCAGACGTTCCCGAACGTGCTCATCACCGGCCACCAGGCGTTCTTCACCAGGGACGCGGTCGACAACATCACCGAGACGACCTTCAACAACCTGAAGGATTTCGCCGAAAACCGCGCGTGCAACAACATCGTGCTGGCGGAGAAGGTGTTGGCCAAGTGACTCCTACAGCCACTGGCGGAACCACTCGTGGCTGAGCGCGTGGCTGTAGCGATGGCCCTGCGGATGCACCGCCAGCGAGCATTTCTCCTTCGCGCCCGCGAGGGCGTAAGCGCGCTTGACCGTCTCGAACTGCTCGCGCACGGCCTCGATCGGGAAGATGTCGTCCTGCTCGCCCGCTATCACCTGCAGCGGCCGCGGCGCGATCGCCGCGCCAAGCTCGCCCATCTCGCAAAGCTGCAGAATCCCGGGCACGTAGTTGCACGCGCAATGCCAAATCGAGGCGATGGAATTCTTGAACGAGCAGAAATAGCACGACGGCACGCTGACGGCGATACGCTCGTCCAGCGCCGAGAGCCAGAGCGTCGTCGTCCCGCCGCCGGAGTTGCCGGTGCAGCCGAAACCGCCCGGCCGCAGGTCGTCGCGGGTCGTCTGCACGAAGTCCAGCGCGCACATTCCGTCCCAGCAGCGCTCGCCGATCATCGTCCGCCCCAGAAGCTGGTAATACAGCGACTGGTGGCGGCAGTGGATCTCGCCCTCCTTGCCGTAGTTGTCGCTGGTCCGCTCGCCGAACGAACGCTGCTCGACCGCGCAGACAAAGAAACCCGCCTGCGCCAGCGCCTGCGCGTAATTATTGTCCTTGGCGATATACTGCTTCGCCTGTTCCTCGTCCGGGTAGTTGCCGAGCATGTACTGCGCGCTGACATTGTGGCCGTGAAACACCAGGACCGGCCTGTACGGCGGAGACACCTCGGGGATCAACAGGTACACCGGTACGGTTACCCGCTCGCCGATCTCGAGCGCCCATTTCTCCTCGGCATATCCTTCACGCTGAAAAGATTGCAGTTTCCGGGCCTGCGGTTGCCGCGGCCGGTCGCGTCCGGCGATGCCCAGGACCTTCTTCACCTCCGCGCGCAATGAATCGCGCCAGATCACGAATTCCGCCGCCGTCTTCGCGCGCAATTCCAGCCGCCTCGGTTGCGTTTGGTAGAGATGATCCAGATGCTTTTGCAGGGCAAAGTCGGGGACAGCCATGAAGTCATCCTTTCCCGGAAAACCCGAAAAAAAAGCGGCGCGCCGGCCGAAAAGAACTATAATGCGCCGCGCGCGGATCGCGCAAAGAAAAATCGGGCAACTTCATTCGTTTGGCAAAGGGAGAGGATAATGGACGAGGAAAAAGGTTTTTTCGCGGGGCTGTTCGACCTGACGTTTTCGAATTTCATCACGCCGAAAGTGATCAAGGTACTGTACGTGATCGGCTTGATCGTTGTCGCCATACAAGTCTTGATCGGCTTGGTCACCACTTTCTCGCAGAGTATTCTGTACGGCGTCGTTTTCCTGGTGCTCTCGCCGATTATCATGCTACTCGGTATCATTCTGGTGCGCATCTACATGGAGCTTCTCATCGTTATGTTCCGCATCGCCGACGATCTGCGCACGATGCGCGACCGGGGCGGCAGCATGTAATCGCAACGTAAACACCTATACGAAGCGCGGCCTCCGGAGCGTCGGGGGCCGCGCTTTTCATTAACGCCGCGAGCTATCGTCTCAGAGCTTCGGCGGCAACTGGCAATCGGGAAGACTGGTCTCGCCTATGAGATACAGATCCGCGCGGTGGGCCATGCGCCGTCCCGCGGCGATGGCGCCGACCACCAGCCACGCGCCTGTGTTCATGTCGCCCGCGCTGAAGATGCCCGGCAGGCTGGTCATCATGTTCTCGTCGGCCGCGACATTGCCGCGCTTGTCGTAGCCCACGCCCAGGCTGTCCAGCAGCGGCGCGTGCCGCGGATGGACGAATCCCATCGCCAGCAACACCAGATCCGCCGGCAGGGAGAATTCGCTCCCGGCGACGGGCTCCATGACCCAGCCGCCCCGGTCGTCTTTCCGCCACTGCACACGGATACACTTCAGACCCGCGACCATTCCCTTGACACCGGTGAATTCGACCGTGTTGATGCACCAGTCGCGGTCGCCGCCTTCTTCGTGGGACGAGCTGGAGCGCAGGATCAAAGGCCACTCCGGCCAGGGATTGTCCTCGCGCCGCTCCTCGGGCGGCTTGGGCAGAAGCTCGAGTTGAAAAACCTGCCGCGCGTTCTGGCGCAAGGCCGTGCCGAGACAGTCGCTGCCGGTGTCGCCGCCGCCGATGACGACGACGTTCTTGCCGGTGGCGAGGATCGCCTCTTCCGCCGGAACGGTCTCGCCGGCGATGCGGCGGTTGTTCTGGACAAGGTAGTCCATGGCGAAGTGGATGCCACCCAGTTCGCGCCCGGGAATCTTCAGGTCCCGCGGCACGCCCGCACCACCGGCGAGGCAGATGGCGTCGAATCCCTTGCGCAGGTTCTCCGCGGCCAGGTCCGCGCCGACGTCGACGCCGCAGCGAACCTCCACCCCCTCGGCCTCCATCTGCGCCAGCCGTCGGTCGATGACGCTCTTCTCGAGCTTGAAGTCGGGAATGCCGTAGCGCAGAATGCCGCCGGCCCTGTCGCTCTTCTCGAAGAGGACGACCGCGTGCCCCGCGCGGCGAAGTTGCTGCGCGGCGGCCATCCCCGCCGGCCCCGAACCGACCACGGCCACGCGGCGGCCAGTCTCCTCCAGCGGCGGCTGCGGCCGGATCCAGCCTTCCTCCCAACCGTGCTCGATGATGTTGAGCTCGATCTCGCGAATGGTTACGGCATCGCCGTCGATAGCGTTGACGCAGGAGGCTTCGCAGAGCGCCGGACAAACGCGACCGGTGATCTCGGGAAAGTTGTTGGTCTCGTGCAGCAGATCGCTCGCCTGCTGCCAGCGTCCGCGCGCGACATAGTCGTTGAACTCGGGGATGCGGTTTCCCAGCGGGCACCCCGCGCCGTGGCAGAACGGCACGCCGCAGTCCATGCAGCGCCGCGCCTGCTCCTGCATCTCCTCGGAGGTCCGTTGCTTGTAGAACTCGCGGTAGTGGTGCAACCGCTCGCCGACGCTCTGCTTGGCCGCGTCGCGGCGGGGGATATCCAGAAATCCTGTCGGAAGTGGCATGATCGCTCCTGTACGCTGCCTCTCAGGCCAGTTCGACCTTCTCCGCCTCGGTCTTGCGTGCCTCGGCCTCGACCTTCTTCATCTGTCCCAGCGCCCGACGGTATTCTATCGGGAAGACCTTGACGAAGAGCGTCTTGACGCTGTCGAAATGCTGCAGCATCCACGCCGCGCGCGCGCTGTCGGTGTATTCGTGATGCTTGCGAATCATCGCGTGCAACGCCTCGATATCGTCTTGCTCGGTGAACGGATCCAGATCGACCATGCCGAGGTTGCAGCGCAGATCGAAGTCCTGGTGCGGGTCGTACACGTAGGCGATGCCGCCGCTCATCCCGGCGGCGAAATTGACGCCGGTGGTGCCGAGTACGACCACCAACCCGCCGGTCATATATTCACAGCCGTGGTCGCCCACCCCTTCGACGACCGCGTGCGCACCGCTGTTGCGCACGGCGAAACGCTCGCCGGCGAGGCCATTGAAATAACACTCGCCGTCGGTAGCGCCGTAGAGAACGGTATTGCCGACGATGACGTTCTCGGCCGGATCGAACGCGATCCCGTGCGGGGGGCGCATGATCAGCTTGCCGCCGGAGAGCCCCTTGCCGACATAATCGTTGGCGTCGCCTTCGAGACGGAAAGTAACCCCCGGGGCCAGGAAACAGCCGAATGACTGGCCAGCCGACCCTTTGAACTCGCAGGTGACGGTATCTTCGGGCAGCCCCTGTCCGCCGTATTTTTTACTGATCCGATACGAGAGCATGGCGCCGACGGTCCGATCCGTGTTGCGCACACGTGACTGGATGAGCACGGACTCCCCGTTGTCGATCGCGGATCGCGCCTGTTCGATCAACGTATGGTCCATGACGCCGGCGATGCCGTGATCTTGGGTGGCGACCTGATACGTGGCAATCTCTTCGGATACCTTCGGACGATGGAAGACGCCGGAAAAATCCAGCGAACGCGCCTTCCAGTGGTCCACGCCGTCGCGTTTCTTGAGCCGATCGGAGCGCCCGATCATCTCGTCGACGCTGCGGAAGCCGAGCGTGGCCATGGTCTCGCGCAATTCTTCGGCGACGAAGAGCAGGTACTGCTGCAGGTGTTCGGGCTTGCCGGCGAAACGTTCCCGCAGGCGCGGATCCTGGGTGGCCACGCCGACGGGGCAGGTGTTCATGTGACACTTGCGCATCATGACGCAGCCGAGAGTGATCAGCGCGGCGGTGCCGAAGCCGTATTCTTCCGCGCCCAGAAGCGCGGCCACGGCTACGTCTCTGCCGGTGCGCATCTGTCCGTCGGTCTGCACGCGGATACGTCCGCGCAGGTCGTTCAACACCAGCGTCTGGTGCGTCTCGGCCAGCCCCAACTCCCACGGCAGCCCCGCGTGCTTGATCGAGGAGAGCGGAGAAGCGCCGGTGCCCCCGTCGCCGCCGGAGATGAGCACCATGTCCGCGTGTCCCTTGGCCACGCCCGCGGCGATGGTACCCACCCCGCATTCGGAGACGAGCTTGACCGAGATGCGCGCTTCGGGATTGCCGTTCTTCAGATCGAAAATGAGTTGCGCCAGGTCCTCGATGGAATAGATGTCGTGATGCGGCGGCGGCGAGATCAGCGAGACCCCGGGCGTGGAGTTGCGCACGGTGGCGATCTCGACGTTGACCTTGTGCCCGGGAAGATGCCCGCCCTCGCCGGGCTTGGCTCCCTGGGCGATCTTGATCTGCAGTTCTCGCGCGTTGGCGAGGTACTCGCCGGTGACGCCGAAGCGGCCGGAGGCGATCTGCTTGGTCATGCTGCATTTGCTGTCGCCATTCTCGAGCGGAACGAAGCGTTTCGAATCCTCGCCGCCCTCGCCCGAGTTGGAGCTGCCGCCGAGGCGGTTCATGGCCACGGCCATAGTTTCGTGCACCTCGCGCGAGAGGGAGCCGAAACTCATCGCGCCGGTGTTGAACCGCTTGACGATCTCGGCCGCGGGCTCCACCTCGTCCAGTGGAATCGGCTGCGTCCGGGAAAAGTCGAAGTCGAAGAGACTGCGCAGCGTGACGTGGCGGCGCTCCTGTCGATTGATGTATTCGGCAAACCTGTCGTAAAGCGCTCGGTCCTCGCGCCGAACGGCCTGTTGCAGGTAATGGATCGTCTCCGGCGTCCAAAGATGCCGTTCGCCGTCCCGGCGGAAGGCATACTGCCCGCCGCTCGGGAGCGTCGGCAGCGAGCCACGGTGTTTCTTGAACGCTTCCCGGTGTCTGGTCAGCGACTCGCGCGCCACCTCTTCGATACCGATGCCACCGACACGGGAGATGGTCTCGGTGAAGTACTTCTCGACAAAGTCGCTGTTGAAGCCGACGCACTCGAAGATCTGCGCCCCCCCGTAACTGCGCAGCGTCGAGATCCCCATCTTCGAGAGAATCTTCAGAATGCCCTTGTTGACGGCCTTGATGTAGTTCTCCACCGCGTCCTGTAGGGACAATTCCGGCGGTAGCGCGCCATCGGCATGGAGGCACGAAACCGTCTGCAGTGCCACGTACGGCTTGATCGCCTGGGCGCCGAAAGCGCAGAGCAGGGCGAAATGGTTGACCTCGCGCGGCTCGCCGCTCTCGACGATCAGGCCCGCCCGATTGCGCGTGCCTTGACGGATCAGGTGATGATGGACGCCGGCGACGGCGAGGAGGCTCGGGATCGGCGCCTTGTCGGCGTTGACGCTGCGGTCGCTGAGGACAATCACGGTATAGCCCTGATCGATGGCGGCGTCGGCTTCGCGGAAGAGATTCTCCATCGCCACCTCCAGCCCTTTCTCGCCGAGGTGGACGTCGAAGAGCGCATCGAGGGTGATGGCCCGAAACTCCGGTAGCTGCGAGTCGCGAATGCGCTGCAGATCCATCGTCGTGATGATCGGGCTCTTGAGCTTCAGGCGTCGAGCGTGCTCGGGCTTCTCCTCGAGGATATTGCCCTCGCTGCCGAGGAACGTCGTCAGTGACATGACCAGTTCTTCGCGGATCGGATCAATCGCGGGATTGGTCACCTGCGCGAAGAGCTGCTTGAAATAGCTGAACACCAACTGCGGCTTGTCCGAGAGCACCGCCGGCGGGGTATCGTTGCCCATGCTGCCGATCGGCTCGGCGCCGCCGTTGGCCATGGGGCGGATGAGCACCTCCACATCCTCGCGCGAGAATCCGAAGGCGATCTGCTGTTGCAGAAGCGTCTTGTCATCGTATACCGCGCTCGGACTCGAACCGAAACCTTCAAAGGTGATGCGATGCGCGTCGACCCAGCGGCGATAATGCTGCTGGCGACAAACGTGCGCCTTGATCTCGTCGTTGAACAGCACGCGTTTCTTCTCGGTATCGACGAGCATCATCTTCCCCGGCTGCAACCGGCCGCGCGACTCGATGTCCTCCGGATCGAAATCCGCCACGCCCGTTTCGCTGCCGAGAATGATGCGCCCCGAACGCGTAATGGTGTAGCGCGAGGGCCGCAATCCATTGCGATCAAGAATGCCGCCGACGCGCGTGCCGTCGGTGAACAGAATCGCCGCCGGCCCGTCCCACGGCTCCATGAAGTTGGCGTGGAATTCGTAGAAGCCGCGGCGATCATGGCCCATGTAGTACTTGTCGCCCCAGGCCTCGGGAATCATCATCAGAATCGCGTGCGCCATCTCGCGGCCGCTGAGGTAGAGAAACTCGAGCATGTTGTCGAAGCAGGCCGAGTCGCTGAAGCCCTCGATGATGATCGGCAGCAACTTCTCTACATCCTCGCCGAGAGCCTCGCCCAAGAGATTCGAGTGGCGCGAAAGCATCTTGTTGATGTTGCCGCGGAGGGTGTTGATCTCGCCGTTGTGACAGAGACACCGGAAAGGCTGCGCCAGCGGCCAACTCGGGAAGGTATTGGTCGAATAGCGCTGGTGCACCACCGCCAACGCCGACTGCATGTCTTCCTCTCGCAGATCCGGATAGAACTTCGCCACCTGGTGAGCAAGCATCATGCCCTTGTAACAGATCGTCCGGCTGCTCAACGTCGGCACATAGAAGAATTCCGCATGCACGCCGCCGAGGTCTTTCACCCGCTTCTCTGTCAACCGACGGATGACGTACAGCTTGCGCTCGAAATCGAGCCCGCGGCGGCTCGGGTCGCCGATGAAGACCTGCTTGATCTCGGGGCATACCGATGCGGCGGTGCGGCCGCAGCACTCAGGATGGTGCGGAACGTCGCGCCAGCCCAGCAGACGACAGCCCTCTTCCGCGATCACCTGGTTGAAAATCTCGATGCAGCGCGAGTCGTTTCCGCGCGGCAGGAAGACCATGCCCGCGGCGTAGGCACCGGGTTCGGGTAGTTCGATCCCGATGTCGCCGCATCGACGCGCGAAGAACGCATGCGGCAGCTGCATCAGGATTCCGGCTCCGTCACCGGTATCCGGGTCGCTCCCGACCGCGCCGCGATGGGTCAGATTGACCAGAATCTCCAAGCCCGTCTCGATGATCTCATGGGCGACCGTACCGTCGATGTTGGCGACCATACCGACGCCGCAAGCATCGTGCTCGAGGGCCGGATCGTACATGCCTTCGGCCTTGGGAAACCAGGTATCGTGCTGATGAGTCGAAGACGACATAGGCGCAAAATCCTTCACATGTGTCAAGCGCGTTGGACCGACAGCATCTTTACGGCGCTGTCCAATAGCCCGGCGGCGGCGGCGAAATATGTGGTGTCGGGACACGAAAAAGGCGGAGCCCACGCCCCGCCCAGCATCATTATATTTTACCGCGATTATCGCGATCTGACAAGATATAAAACCGGCGCTCAAAGCAGGTTGGACAACAAGTTGAACAAGGTTTCATTAACGCCGGTTCACTATCCATGCATGCGCAACGTTTCTTGCTCTGCGCGTTTCGACAATGGAAGCAAAGCCGGCAATTGACAAAACTCGATCATGCCGCTATCGTCTGTCGCGTTTGTCGAAATCATCAAGCCGAAACCATCGCTGACGAATTCGCAGATTGGCGAGGCGGGCGCCTTGTAAGGTGGTCGCTTGAAGAAGAACACGCATACACTTCTGGAGGGATAGGGCATGAATCTGCAAAATCCATGCGGCAACGACGCGACGGACACCCGAAACCGCTCGCGGAACGTGGCGCCTTATTCGGGGCTGTGCACGCGCTGTCTGGACAGTTGTCCGGGCAACTGCGAGGTGTTCAAGTCCTCCCTGCGCGGGCGCGAAGTGATCTATCCGGGACCGTTCGGTGATTTGACCGCCGGCGGCGACAAGGATTATCCCGTCGATTATTCGCACCTGAACATCCTCGGCTACGCACTCGGCGCCGAGGCCATCGACGAGGCCAATCCGGACAAGGCCATCTTCCCCGCGGTCGAAACCAATGCCGTCTACGGCCACACCCATCCGGTGCGCATGCGCATGCCGATCTTCACCGGCGCGCTGGGCTCCACCGAGATCGCCCGCAAACACTGGGAAGGCTTCGCTGTCGGCACCGCCGTCGCCGGCATCTCGCTCGTGGTCGGCGAGAACGTATGCGGCATCGACCCCGGACTGAAACGGAACAAGGACGGCAAGGTCATCAAGAGCCCGGAGATGGAACGTCGCGTCAAACTTTACCGCGACTGGCACGACGGCTTTGGCGACATCATCGTCCAGCTCAACGTCGAGGACGCGCGCCTGGGCGTGGCCGAATACGTGGTCAACGATCTCGGTCTCGAAACCATCGAACTAAAATGGGGGCAAGGCGCCAAGTGCATCGGCGGCGAGATCAAGGTGCGCGATCTGGACCGCGCGCTTGAACTGCGCAAACGCGGCTACATCGTCACGCCCGACCCGGTCGACCCGGCCATCCAGGCCGGCTTCAAGAGCGGCTCGATCAAGGAGTTTGAACGCCATTCGCGTCTGGGTTTCATCGACGAGGACGACTTCGCCCGCACCGTCGAGTACCTGCGCCGCTCCGTCGGCGTCAAGCGCGTCAGCCTCAAGACCGGCGCTTACGGCCCGCGCGAGCTGGCCATGGCGATCAAATGGTGTTCGCGGGCGCGCGTCGACCTCTTGACCATTGACGGCGCCGGCGGCGGCACCGGTATGAGCCCGTGGCGCATGATGGAGGAATGGGGCATTCCCACGTTTTATCTGCAGAGCATGGCATACGGTTTCGCCAAGAAACTTGCCACGCGCGGCGAGTGGATCCCCGATCTGGCCATGGCTGGCGGCTTCTCGACGGAAGACCATATCTTCAAGGTGTTGGCCATGGGCGCGCCGTACTTCAAGGCCGTCTGCATGGGCCGCGCGCTGATGATCCCCGGCTTCGTCGGAGACAACATCGAGGGCGTCCTCAAAAAGGATTCCAAAAAGACCGCATGGAAGGAATTGCCCGCCACAGTCAGCAAGTACGGCACCAAGCCCGAGCAGATCTTCCTCACTTACTCCAAGCTCGAGGAAAAGTACGGCAAGACGCGCATGAAGAAGATGCCCTACGGCGCTATCGCCATGAACACCTACGTCGACAAGCTCCGCACCGGCCTGACCCAGCTCATGGCCGGCGCGCGCTCGTTCCGCCTCGACAAGATCGACCGCGACGATATCGTCAGTCTTACCGAAGAGGCGGCCATGGTTTCCGGCATTCCCTACATCATGGAAGCGGGCATGGAAGAGGCAGAGGCAATCCTCAACAGCTGAACACGAATCCCGGGTTGCCCGGAACGGGGAGAGCCTCGCGGCTCTCCCCGTTTTGTAATTCCCGCGATCATTCAGTCGCGCGAGCGCTTCACCGATTGAACAGCATCTCGGCATAGGTCGGCAGCGGCCAGAGATCGGCGTCGACCTTCCGTTCCAACGCGTCGGCCTTCTCGCGCACCGCATTCATTGCCGGGATGACCGTCCGGCAATAGCTTTCCGCGCGCTTCTCCGATTTCTCGATTTTCGCTGCCTTGAGCTGCGCGGCCTCGAGCGCGTCGAGACTCTCGGCCAACTCGTCGTTGAGAGCCGAGACGGTCTTGAGCAGCTTGACGCTCCCGGCAACCTTGCCTCCGGCAGCCTTCACGGCGCTAACCGAACCGGCCAGACGCTCGGCGAACTTGAACCCCGCGGGGGCGACTTGGCGGCGCCCGATGTCGAGCATGAGCAGCGCCTCGATGTTGATCTGCATGGTGTATACCTCGTGCAGGATCTCGATGCGGGCCTCGAGCTCGGTGGGCGAGAGCACCTTGTGCTTGTCGAAGACCTCCGCGTTCTGCTTGTCGCCCAGTACCGGCTTCAGCGCCTCGACGGTGTTCTTGTGGTTGGCCAGCCCGCGGCGCTTGGCTTCGCGTTCCCAGGCGGCGTTGTAATTGTCGCCGTTGAAGACGATACGCATGTGCTCGTTGGCGATCTGCTTGCAGATCTTCTGCGCCGTGGCGCTCTTGCCGTCCTTGGCCTTTTGCAGCGTATCGGCGATCTCCGCGAGCACGTCGGCGACAATGGCGTTCAGCACGAAGTTCGGCCCCGCCGGCGAGAGCGCCGAACCGACCATGCGGAACTCGAACTTGTTGCCGGTGAAGGCGAAGGGAGAGGTGCGATTGCGATCCGTCACGTCCATGGCCAGGGGCGGCAGCGAGGTGGTGCCGAGCTTTAAATCGCCCGCGCGCTTGCTGGTCTTGGCTCCGCCCTTGCCGAGCTGCTCGAAGATATCGGTCAGCTGTTCGCCGAGAAAGACGCTGACGATCGCCGGCGGCGCTTCGTTGGCCCCGAGTCGGTGATCGTTGCCGGCGGTGGCCACGGCCGCGCGCAGCAGTTCCTGATACTTGTCCACCGCCTTGATGACCGCGCAGAGAAAGACGAGGAAGATCTCGTTCTCGTGAGGCGTATTCCCCGGTTCGAGCAGGTTGACGCCGTCGTCGGTGACCATCGACCAGTTGTTGTGTTTTCCCGAGCCGTTGACGCCGGCGAAGGGCTTCTCATGCAGCAGGCAGACGAAGCCGTGACGCTTGGCCACCTTGCGCAGCGTCTCCATGGTGAGTTGATTGTGATCGGTGCCGACGTTGACAGTGGCGTAGATCGGCGCGATCTCGTACTGGGCCGGCGCAACCTCGTTGTGCTGGGTCTTGGCACTGATGCCCAGACGCCAGAGCTCGGTATTCACTTCGTTCATGAACGACGCCACGCGCTCGTCGATGGAGCCGAAGTAGTGATCGTCCAACTCGTGCCCCTTGGGACTCGGCGCACCGAATAGGGTCCGACCGCAGAGCTGCAGGTCCAGCCGCTTCTCGACGTACGCGCGGTCGACGAGGAAGTACTCCTGCTCGTTCCCGAGGGAAGTGAAAACGCGCTTGCTGCCCTTGTGCCCCAACGCCTTCAATACGCGCATCGCCTCGCGGTCCAGCGCTTCCATCGAGCGCAGCAGCGGCGTCTTCTTGTCCAAGGCCTCGCCGGTGTAGCTGCAGAAAGCCGAAGGAATGAAAAGCGCGATGTTCTCCCCGTCCTTCTTGATGAACACGGGCGAGGTATAGTCCCAGGCGGTGTAGCCGCGGGCCTCGAAGGTGGCGCGCAGTCCGCCGGAGGGGAAGCTCGAGGCGTCGGGCTCGGCCTGCGTCAACTCTTTGCCACTGAAGACCATCATGGTCTTGCCCTCGGCGGTGGGCGCGATGAAGGAGTCGTGTTTCTCGGCCGTGGCGCCGGTCATGGGCTGGAACCAATGGCAGTAATGCGTCGCGCCCAGTTCCAACGCCCAGTCCTTCATGGTGTTGGCCACCACGTCGGCGACGTGGGAGCTCAGCGGCTTGCCCTCGTCGATGGTCTTGCGCAATGCCTTGTAAACATCCTTCGGCAATCGTTCGCGCATGACCGCGTCGCTGAAAACCCTGCTGCCGAACAGGTCGGCGACCTTTTCCTTTTGTACGTTCATTTTTCTTCCCAGCCTTTCCTGATTGAGCGTTCCCCGCCCGAGTTCCTCGCTCGAGCCGTAAACAAAGGATTCCCGATTGGCGCTGTCCATGATCTCGTCGTGTCATCTATTACTGCGTGATGAAAATCTGGAAACCGCTGTAGGCTTCCAACCCGTGCTCGCCGATATCCAGTCCGCGGCGCTCCTCGTCGGCGTCGACGCGCAGCCCCATCACCGCCTTAATCGCCGCGAAGACGACGTACGCCGAGACAAAACAGGCAATTCCCACGACGACCACGCCGATAAGCTGACTGCCGAACTGGGCCAGGCCACCGCCGTAGAAGAGCCCGGTGTTGGCCAGCGCCGCGCCGTAGTCATCCGTCAACCCCAACACGCTTTCGGCCCCGAAAAGCCCGGCTGCGAGCGTGCCCCAGATCCCGTTGACCAGATGCGCCGAGGTCGCGCCCACCGGGTCGTCCAGCTTCAGCCGGGTGTCGATGAAGAGCACCGCCAGCACCACCAGCACGCCCGCGACCAGACCGATCAGGATCGAGCCGACCGGGGTGATGATGTCTGCGCTGGCGGTGATGCCCACAAGCCCGGCGAGAGCGCCGTTGAGTACCATCGACAAATCGGGCTTGTGCTGAATATTCCAACTCGCGATCATGGCGCCGAAGACGCCGGCGGCCGCGCCGAGACTGGTGGTGACGAAGACGCGCGATACCGCGCTCGGGTCGGCACTCAGGACCGAACCGCCGTTGAAGCCGTACCAGCCGAACCAGAGCAGAAAGACGCCGATGGCAGCCAGCGGCAAGCTGTGACCGGGGATGGGCTTGCTCTGCCCGTCGGGGCCGTACTTCCCCAATCGCGGCCCGAGAACCATGATCCCCGCCAGCGCCGCCCACCCGCCGACGGAGTGAACGATGGTCGAGCCGGCGAAGTCGATGAACGCGCCGGTGCCGAGCGTCGAGAGCCAGCCCTGCCCCCAATGCCACATGCCGACGACCGGATAGACGAACGCGACATAGATCGTGGAGAAGACCAGGAAACTCGCGAGCTTGATGCGCTCGGCCACCGCGCCGGAGACGATGGTCGCAGCCGTGGCGGCGAACATGCCCTGAAAGATGAAATCGGTCCAGTAGGTGTAATTCCCAGACGCGTAGGCGAGCGCCTTCTCCGGGCGCGCCGCCTCGAGATTGAGCCCGAAGCCGGCGAAGCCGAACCAGCCGCCCGCCTCCCCCCCGGGATACATCAAGCTGAATCCTACCAGCGTGTAGGTGATCAGCCCCAGCGCGACGACCAGCGTATTCTTGCAGAGTATATTGACGGTGTTCTTCGCACGCGTCAATCCCGACTCGAGCGTGGCGAAGCCCAAGTGCATCATGAAAACCAGCGCCGCGGCCATCAGAATCCAGAGGTTGTTTACCGTGAACATCTCCTCCGAGACGTTATCCGCCGACAACGCCGTGCCGGCAGCGAAGAGCAGACAGAAAACCAAGAGAAGTGAACGGTACCGGCGATGCGTCATTGTCCTCTCCAGACGGCGAAAGACTCGATCGGGATATCGGGAAATCACCATGGGCTTGGCGCTCCCAGCCGTCTTGTGTTTTCCAAACAATATGCCAACCGACTCGCGAATTCGCTCTTTTGCGCTATCTCACTAGCCCACAAGCAAATGAAAGAAAACCACGAACACACTACGAATAGCCTAACTACATTTTCGTATTTTTGTTTCATAGATATTACAAATTGGTTGCATTCGGCTCCCGGGCGCCGTCATTACACGCCCGGGAGCCGGTGCGACTGCCAGAACTCAACCGATCGCGGCCGAGCCGGTTTCGCCGGTACGGATACGGTAACACTGCTCAAGGGCGGTGACGAAGATCTTGCCGTCGCCGATGTTGCCGGTTCGCGCGCCCGCGATGATCGCGTCCACGGTCTTCTTCACGAACTCCTCGTTGACCGCAATCTCGATGCGGATCTTCTTCAACAGATTCACCTCGATATCTACGCCGCGGTAGGATTCGTGATAGCCTTTCTGCTGACCGCACCCCAGCGCGTTGGTCACCGACATCTTGAACACCTCGGCCCTGAACAGTTCCTGCTTCACGTCGTTGAGCTTCTCGGGTTGTATGTAGGCGGTAATCAGCTTCATGGTCTGCGTATTTCCTTTCGTGCACCCAGCCTGCGGATCGTTGGCCAAACCGGGCCCAGGGGCGGAAAGCCGGCGGCTGGGGTTGCCGACCTCCAGACCCCTGAACCCGCATAAACGCCTGGCGCTACTTGGTCGCGAAGATCTGGAATCCCTCGTACGCCTCGTTGCCGTGCTCGTCGATGTCCAGACCGCGCACCTCCTCGTCCTTGGTCGCGCGCAGCCCGATAGTATATTTGATCCCGTTGAACAGGATCATGCCGGTGCCGAAGGCCCAGACGAACATGGCCACGACGCCGAAGATCTGGGTAACAAGTTGCGCGCCAATTGAGTCGGCTCCGCAGAAAAAAGCAAGCATGATCGTACCCCAGGCGCCACAGACGCCGTGCACGCTGACCGCGCCGACCGGATCGTCGATCTTGAGCACCTTGTCGATGAATTCGACGGAGAGCACTACCAGCAGCCCCGCGCCGAAGCCGATAATCACCGCGCCGAGGATGCTGACGCAGTCGCAGCCGGCGGTAATGCCCACGAGTCCCGCCAGCACGCCGTTCAAGGTCATCGACGCGTCGGGCTTGCCGAAACGGAACCAGGCGCAGATCATCGCGCCGATAGCGCCGGCGGCGGCGGAGAGGTTCGTGGTCATGGCGATGTACCCGATGCTCGCATTGGCCTCGGTGGTCGAGCCGGGGTTGAATCCGAACCAGCCGAACCAGAGGATGAAGACACCCAGCGCCGCCAGGGGCATGTTGTGCCCCGGAATCGCGCGCGACTTGCCGTCGGGGCCGTATTTGCTCACGCGCGGGCCGAGGGTGATCGCGCCCGCCAGCGCCAGCCACGCGCCGCAACTGTGCACCACCGTTGAGCCGGCGAAGTCGAGAAAGCCCATCGACTCGAAGTACCCCTCGCTCAGGCCGAAGAGCCCGGCCCAGTACCAGTGGCCGCTGATGGGATAGATGATCGCGCAGATCACCGCGCTGTAGGCGAGATAGCCCGTAAACTTGGTCCGCTCGGCCATGGCGCCGGAGACGATGGTAGCGGCGGTGCCGGCGAAGACGCACTGGAATATCCAGAACGCCCAGTTGAGCGGAAATGCGCCGTCCTGACCGAAATCATCGGCGCCGAAGTAGTTCGTGCCGATCCAGGCGCCCCCTGCGCCGAACATCAATCCGAAGCCCAGCAGCCACCAGGCAAGCGAACCGATGGAGAAATCCATTACGTTTTTCATGATAATGTTGCAGGCGTTTTTCGCGCGCGTGAAGCCGCTCTCGACCATGGCGAAGCCGGCCTGCATGAAAAAGACCAAGAACGCCGCCACGCAGGTCCAGACGATGTCGGCGTTGGTCTGAACCGATGCGGCGGTCGGCTCGGCACTGTGGGCGGTGGCGTCTAGGGCGAACAGCGCCCCAGCCAGCAACAGACCGCGAAAAGCATTCTTCTTCACTGTAAGTCCCTTCCTTGTACGCGATTCCTCAACAGATAGCCGGAAGTGGCGCGACCGGACCGACCGTGAGGCCCGGCCGCGCGTTTCGAAGCCACATCAATCGTGTTGTCGCATTGCCATAGGCGCCTCCTCCTGTCACTCGTTTCAGTCACTTTTCAGCGCGCTGAAACGAGAAAGACAAGCAGTATTCCAATTCGACGCCCCTGGCAGAACAACAATGCAACTCGTTATAATAAAATCATTTACAATAACAAGATCCGAGCGGGGCCGCGTCGCATTGCTTTCATTTACTACTCATCTGTTTCCTTCTTTACGCCTTATTACATTTAGGTGCTTTTGTTGAGGTGAGCTGCTCGTCGCTTTCGGCTTTGCGGATTCCGGCCCTATCCGTAGAGTAGAATGTCGCCCGTGACTGCGCTGCGAGTTATGGAGCACTTGCAATAATTATTCGAGCATCCGTCTACCGCCCCGCCCGGGCGCGAAGACGAATCGCCGGCGACGTTTCGTTGCTGGCACGCCGCTGGCTGGGGAGTCGGCATGAAAAGCGATCCGCTGGCCCTGCTCGCGACGTAGGCGAATTGAGCGCCGTGCTCGCCGGCAGCGCCGACATCGACGCCTTCCTGCAGAAGCTGGTCGTGCTGGTGGCCAAACACCTGCGCGCCGAGGTCTGCTCGATCTACCTCTACGACGAGAAACAGAACGAACTGGTCCTGCGCGCCACGCACGGATTGAATCCCGATGGCGTGGGTCGCCTGCGTATCCCGCTGGGCCAGGGGTTGGTCGGGTGGGCGCTGCAGAACGGCAAGACGTCCAACGAAACGCATGCCAGCCGACATCCGAACTTTCTCCATTTCGAGTACTTCGAGGGTCGTCTGGACGAACTGCTCGACGCGTTCCTGGCCGTACCGGTCTGGCGCGGGAGCGAGCGCATCGGCGTCATCGCCTCGCAACGGCAGACCAGTAATCCCTTCTTGCTCATGGACGAACGCGCGCTAGGCGCCATCGCCTCGCACAACACCGCCATACGGAGTTCGTTTACGCGGGATCGAGAGAGGCCTACCGGCCGAGCGAAAGAAGGTTCTGCAGCATCTCGTCGCTGGTGGTGATGACGCGCGAGCTGACCTGGAAACCGCGCTGGGCCGTGATCAGGTCGGTCATCTCGATGCTGAAATCCACGTTCGACGTCTCCAACGAGCGCTGGATCGTCTCGCCGAAGCCCGCGTCGGCGGAGGTACCGTAGGTCGGCGCGCCGCTGGCCGCGCCCTGGATGAAGAGGTTCTGTCCCGCCGATTCCAACCCCGGGTCGTTGGGGAAAATCGCCAGGGCGAGTTGGCCGATGATCTCGTCGAGCCCGTTGGAGTAGCGGCCGTTGATCATACCTTCCTTGGTGATGTCGAAGTTCTCGAGAGTGCCCTCGAGATAGCCGTCGTTGGCTGACAAGCCGAATTCGGTCTCCGTGCCCATCTGGGCAAAATCGTTCTGCGCGAAGTCGAAGGTGATGCCGTGCCCGGTGTAATCCTGCTGGGCGGTCGAGTAGACGCCGTCGCCGTCGAATTGGACCACACCGGCGGCGAAGATGCGGTCGGGCGCACCGGCGGTATCGCCGTTCTGGTCTGGTCCTTCGACGATGTAGCGCCAGACGCTGACGCCGCCGCTGTGCTGGGCATTGGGTTGATCGGGCACGCCCGTGACGGTGTCGTAGCGGTTGACCAGGGAGAATCGGACCATCAGTTCCTTGTCGACGATCTCGGTGTCGACTTGATCCTGAATGGTGATGCGGTCGCTCTCGCTGCCGCCCTCGCTGATGGTGCCGTAGACGGGGTCGCGATCGAAGAACTTGCCGTCGATCGGTCCTTTGTAGGATACGGTCAGATCGGTGATGGCATTGTCGGCGCCGAGATTACTGGCGATGGAGAAGCGGGTGGTGATGTCGTTGACCGGCGGCTGGGCGTTGTCGTAGTCGACGGCCATGGCATCGGTGGGCGCGTAGGTGCGCAGGTAGCAGCCTGCGTTCTCCGCCGGCGCGTTCAGCACCGCCGCGGTGGTCAGCGTGCCCAACGTGCCGCCGGCGGCGGTGTCGCCGTCGAGCCAGCGCATCCACTCGTTCAACGTGGTTCCGTTGCCGACGTAGTTCACGCCGCCGATAGTGTAGGTCTGCCCGGCGGTGCCGTAGACGAAGTTCCCGCTATATTCCTCGCCCCCGCGCTCGAATGAGATGCCGATCTGCTCGCCCGCGAGCAGTCCGGCGAAGGCGGTCGTGAGATTGCCGTTGGAGCCGACGAATTGCAGGTCGACCAGATCGGTCGCGGCCGTGGCCGCGGCACCGGCGGTGCTGTCGTAAAGCGCGGCGGTGGTCTCGACATGCCCGACGTTGACGGTCCCGCCGATAGCGCTTACCCAAGTCGTGGCATTGACCGCCGGGTCCATGCTCGTGCCGGTAGCGACGGCATTGGGCTCGATAACATCGACGCCCGAGAAGACATTGCCTTCCAGCGTCACCGCCGTGGTCGCGTTCGCGTCCATGGCCTGTCCCAGCGGAATGAAAATATCCTCCACGTCGCCGGCGGTGTTGACCTGCCCGTTCTGCGCCATCCACCCCTGCACGGCATAGCCGTCGTTGGCCAGGAGCTGCTTGGGATTGGTCGTCGCCGCGCCGGGATCGCCCAGCCTCTCGGCGTAGAGATAGAACGAACCGTCCCGCGTGTAGTACTCCGTCTCGTTCGCACCCGCGCCACGATGCAGGACGAAGTGCCCGTTGCCCCGAATCCCTACGTCGAGCGGGTTGCCGGTCTGCTCCAGGTTGCTTTGGTTGAAGTCCCGGTGGATCGCCCCGGTGCTGGTGCCCAGGCCCGCGCCGAGAGGATTGGTCGCACCGCGATTGTTGCTGGCGGCGGTGGCGTTTTTCAGGTGATGCGTCATCAGGTCGCGGAACTCGTGCCGATGGCGCTTGAACGCAGTGGTGTTGATGTTACTGAGGTTATTGCCGACGACGTCGAGACGAAGTTGATGGTTCAAAAGGCCGGTCATGCCGGTAAAGAGCGACTGCGCCATGGCCATGAGAGAAAACTCCGCTGCCGCGATACGACAACCCGGCGCCGGTGCAGGCGCCGCGCGGCACAGGGCCTTCCGCTCCTTCGGGATGATCCGGCCTCGGTCCATCGACGCCGGCGGGCAAGAATTCCATTCATATTATCGGCCTGCTGCCCCCGCGCTTGAAGATAAAATCGGGAATAGAGGTATTTACTTGGTTCAGGTGTGCAACTCATAACCGCTTTCTGTGAAAGAAGATACGCGAAGTTTATCACACTGTCGCGATTCGCGTGGTAAATCCCTTTACTACAGCAAGTTAAGGTCTTATCACGGCATGCGCCGTCGTCTCCACACTCCTTCCGCCTCACCGTAATGCGAATCTAACTTGCCGGATCCCCCCATCATGAGGCACAGTGGGAAGATGATCATCTGACCAAGACCGCCTTGCGACCGAATGCCGGGAGCTGCCGTTCACCGATGAAGATCTCCACGCGCATCAGAGCCATGGGCATCCTGCTGGTCGCCGTCACGGTAGTGATCGTGCTGGTGGTGATGTATCTGCAGCGCGAACGCCTGAGCAATACCATGCGTGCGCACCTGCGCGAAGCGGCCGAAAAACACTCCGAAGCCATCGCCAACGACGTCCACGCCATGTGCGCGGCCCAACACCAGGCGTACTCCGAATTCGTCCGCCTCGGCAAGCGCGTGATCGACCGACTGGTCGCGGAACAAGGCGGCGTACACTTGGGTCAGAAGCAGATCGACTACGCCGTCCGGCGCTACGGAAGCGACGAACAACGGCAGGTGCGCGTTCCCGCGTTCTTCCTCGGCGACCGCCCCATCGCGCTCAACGCCGATGCAGCCGTACCCTCGCCGCTGGTGGACGAGGCCCGACGCCTGCTCGACTTCGACTGCACCATCTTCCAGCGCATGAACGAGAAGGGCGACATGATGCGACTGGCCACCAATATCGTCCGGGCGGGTTATCGCCAGGTCGGCACCTTCGAGCCGCACGACTCGGTGGTCGTCGCGCACGTGCTGAAGGGCGATGTCTACAGCGGTCCGTCCTTCGTCCTCGGCACATGGTACCAAGCGGTCTACAAACCGATTACCGCCCCCGACGATCCGCAACGAGTGATCGGCATGATCGGTTTCGGCCTGCGCCCGGACAGCCAGCAGAACCTGCAGCAACATATCCAGAAGATCAAGGTCGGCCCCAGCGGCTACATCTTCGTCGTCGGCGCTCAGGGCGGACACGCCGGTTACATGCACATCCACAAAAACCGCCGGATCCGGCACCGCAACCAGTGGGATTTGCTGGACGAAAACGGCGAACATATCATCCAGCGGATCGTCAAGAGGGCTATGGACAATCCCGACGCGGTTTCTCTCATCGAGTACACATGGCAGAATCCGGGCGAAGAACGTCCGCGCCGGAAGTTCGCTGCGGTGCGATATTTCGAACCGTGGGACTGGGTCATCGCCGCCTCGGCCTACGACGAAGACTTCATGGCCACCCGCGCGGAGGTCGACGAAGCCGTCTCGGCGATGATGCGCAACGTCCTGATCGCCGCGATCCTGATCCTCGCCGTGGGCATCCTCTTAAGCGGCGCCATCGCCAACGACATCCGCGAATCGCTCAACCGCGTCATCGAGGTGGCGACAGCTATCCGCGGCGGCGATTTCTCCCGGCGGCTGAACATCGCTTCGCGCGACGAGGTGGGCGAACTGGCCAAGTCATTCAACATCATGGCCGCGGAATTACAGCAGAAGCAGTCGGCGCTTCTGGACGCGGCCAAAACCAGCGAAGAGTATTCCCGCCGTCTCGAAGAGTTCAACGCCCGGCTCGAGGCATGCGTGCGCGAGCGCACCGCCGAGATGGAGGCGGTCAATAAGAAGTTGGTGAGCAAAATCCACGAGCAGGAGCAGATGGAGGAGGAGCTCCGCATCGCCCGCGACGATGCGGAGATGGCCAACAAGGCCAAGAGCGCCTTCCTCGCCAATATGAGCCACGAGATCCGCACGCCGATGAACGGCGTCATCGGCATGACCGATCTGCTGCTGAAGACCGAACTGAGCAGGCAGCAGCAGGATTTCGCAGAGACCATCGGCAGCTCCGCGCGGACGCTGTTGACCATTCTCAACGACGTCCTCGACTTCAGCAAGATCGAGGCGGGCAAGCTCGATATCGAGACCATTCCCTTCCCGCTGCGCTCGATGATCGAGGAGGTCGGGCAACTACTGGCCTCGAAGGCCGAGGACAAGGGGATCGAATTGATCGTCCGCTGCGACCCGGACGCCCCGCGCTGGGTAATCGGCGACCCGACCCGCATCCGTCAGATCGTGACCAACCTCATGAGCAATGCCATCAAGTTCACCGAGGAAGGCCACGTTCTTTTGGACGTGGAACAGACCGAGAGCTTCGGCGACATCGCCGTCGTGCGCTTCACCGTCGAGGATACCGGCATCGGCATTCCCGAGGACAAATTGACGCACATCTTCGACAAATTCACCCAGGCCGACGTCTCGACCAACCGCCGCTTCGGCGGCACCGGCCTCGGGCTTGCGATCAGCCGGGAACTGGCGCACCTCATGGGCGGACGGATCGAGGTGGAATCCAAAGAGAGAAACGGTTCGCGCTTCCGCATCTACCTGCCTCTGCCGATCGCCGAGGAGCAGGAGCCGGCCACAATCCTGCGAGCGGACCTGACCGACCTGCAGGGCATGCGTATCCTCGTCGTCGACGACAATGCCGTCAACCGACGCGTTCTGGAGGAGATGCTCGGTAACTGGCGCTTTCAGAGCACCGCCGTGGCATCCGGTCCCGAGGCGCTTGACGCGCTCGCGGCGGCCGACCGGAACCTACAGCCGTTCCAGTTGGCCATCCTGGATCACCACATGCCCGCGATGACCGGAGCCGAACTGGCGCGGAAGCTCCGGGGCGATCCGAATCGCGAGAAGCTGGGACTGCTGCTCTTGAGTTCCTCCTCCGCCAGTGACGACGAGCAAGTGAAATCGGCCGGCTTCGACGTCGTCCTCTCCAAACCGGTCCGTTCCTCGCAATTGCTGGACGTTATCCTCACCATCGCGGCACAGCGGATGGGCATCGAGATCGGCGCCCCCCCCTCCGCTGCCGCGGAGACAGCGACCGGCGAATGGTCCGGCGAAGCAGCCGCCGCGGCCACACGCGAAGCACGGGCCAAGGCGCGCGTGCTCTTGGTCGAAGACAATCCCATCAACCAGCAGGTGGCGCTTTTCAATCTCGAGGAATTCGGCTGCCAGGTCAAGGTGGCGAACAACGGACAGGAGGCGTTGGACGCCCTCGCCAACGAGGAAACATACGACCTGGTACTGATGGACTGCCAGATGCCCGTCATGAACGGTTACGACGCCACCGGCGCCATCCGCGAACGCGAACAAATCGGCGGGCGACATACGTACATCGTCGCCATGACCGCCTCGGCCATGGTCGGCGACCGCGAAAAGTGCCTCGCCGCGGGCATGGACGACTACATCACCAAACCCTTCGAGCAGGAGGATCTGGTCAAAATCCTGCAGAAATACTGCAAGCGACGCATCGTCCTTTCCTGATCCCTTCGCAGGGGAAATCTGTTATACTCCCGGCATGAGCGACTACTTCGACACCCACTGCCATCTCCAGGCCGGGGCCTTCGATGTCGACCGCGACGAAGTGATCGCACGCGCGGCCGGCAACAGCATTCGCATACTGACTATCGGCACGGATCTCCAATCCTCGCGGCGCGGCCTGGCCCTGGCCGAACAATACGAGAACGTCTACGCGGCCGTGGGCATCCACCCCAACGATTCGGCCAAGGCCAAGCCCGGAGACCTGGCGGACCTGCGCGAACTCGCCGAGCATCCGCGCACGCTGGCCATCGGCGAGACCGGGCTCGACTGGTACCGCGACCGGGCTCTGCGCCAGACGCAGTACGATTTCCTCGGCGCGCAACTGGACCTGGCGATGGAGACGAGGCTGCCGGTGCTTCTGCACGCGCGCCAGAGCGGCAAGGAAGTCCTCGACGCGGTGACACCGTTCCTGAATGCCGGCGGCGTCGCGGTCTGGCACTGCTTCGTCGCCGGCAAACGCGAGATCCGCGCGCTGCTCGAGCAGGCGCTGGCGTCGGGCCTCTACCTCGGCATCGGCGGCATGGTCACTTACGAGGATCAGAAATCGCTCCGCGCGGTAATGCCGGAGATTCCCGACCGGCACCTGCTGCTCGACACCGACTCGCCGTATATCATCCCCCGGCCGCGAACGCTCGAGCGCAACGAGCCGATCAGTTGCATCCGCATCACCGAAGAACTGGCAAAATTGCGCGGCGTGAATCCGGAGGACATCGCCCGCATCACCACCCGCAACGCCTGCCGCTTTCTGAATCTGCCGTTGCCGCACGACCGGTCCGCGGCCATCGCCTACGCGATCCGCAACAGCCTCTACCTGAGCCTGACCAACGCCTGCAACAACAACTGCGTCTTCTGCGCGAGGCAACACGGTTTCCTGGTCAAGGGACACGACATCCGCCTCGACCACGACCCCGACGCGGAGGAAGTGATCTCCGCCATGGGTGGGACGGACGGCTACGACGAGGTGGTCTTCTGCGGCTACGGCGAACCGACCTTGCGCCTGGAAACACTGAAGGCCGTCGCCGAAGAACTGCGGCGGCGTGGACAACGAGTGCGTCTCAACACCAACGGCCTGGGCAATCTCGCCCACGGACGCGACATCGTTCCGGAGCTGAAAGGACGGATCGACGCGGTCAGCATCTCCCTCAACAGCGCCGACCCATCCCAGTACGCCGCGCTCTGCCGCAGCGATTACGGCGCCGAGGCGCTGTCGGCCGCGCGCGACTTCGCCCGCCGCTGCGTCGCCGCGGGCGTCGAGACGACGCTGACGGTTATCGGGCTTCCCGAAATTGATATTGACGCCGCGCGCCGCGTCGCGCATGATTTGGGCGCGGACTTCCGCGTGCGTTCGCACGTGGATGCCGGCTGAGGAGCGGAATATGCCGACGACAGTGGTCACCGGCGGTGCGGGATTCCTGGGCAGCCACCTCTGCGAGCGCTTCCTGCAGGAAGGGCACATCGTCTACGCCTTGGACAACCTCTGTACCGGCAGCCTCCGGAATATCGAAGTGATAGGTGCCTACGAGAACTTCCACTTCATCAAACAGAACGTCAGCTGCCACATCCTGGTACCGGACGACATCGACTACATCCTTCACTTCGCCTCCCCCGCCAGCCCGCGAGACTACATGGACATGCCTATCCAGACCCTGAAGGTCGGCTCGCTGGGAACCCTGAACGCACTGGGTCTGGCCAAGGCAAAAGAGGCGCGCTTCCTACTGGCATCCACCAGCGAAATATACGGTGACCCGCTGGAGCACCCGCAGTCGGAAGGCTACTGGGGCAACGTCAATCCCGTCGGCCCGCGCGGTGTCTACGACGAGGCCAAGCGCTTCGCCGAGGCCATGACCATGGCCTATCACCGCTACCACGGCCTGGAGACGCGGATCGTCCGCATCTTCAACACCTACGGGCCGCGCATGCGCCTCGAGGACGGGCGGGCGCTGCCGAACTTCATCGGCCAGGCCCTGCGTGGCGAACCGCTGACCGTCTACGGCGACGGCTCGCAGACCCGCAGCTTCATGTACGTCAGCGACCTCGTCGAGGGCATCTACCGTCTGCTGCAATCCAATGAATGCGAACCGACCAACATCGGTAATCCCGAAGAGGTGACGCTGCTGGAGATCGCGCGCGAAGTGATCGAGATCACCGGCAGCCGCAGCGAGATCGTCTTCGAGGAACTGCCGACGGACGACCCGAAGAAGCGCCGCCCCGACATAACCAAAGCCGAACGCGTGCTTGGCTGGAAACCGCTTGTTCGCCGTCGCGACGGTCTTCTGAAGACGCTGGATTATTTTCGGCAAGAACTATCCCACACCTGACCTGCAGGGAGCCCGTTATGCCGCCGAACCGCGACCGACTGCTCAACGCCTTCCTGGAACTGGTGAAGATCCCCTCGCCCTCGCGGCGCGAGGCTGCCGTCGCCGACTACATCCGCGGGGCCATCGCTTCGCCCGACTGCACTATCGAGGAGGACGAGACCGGCGGGCAGATCGGCGGCGAGTGCGGCAACCTGATCGTCCGCATCCCCGCGAGGGGCGAAGGGCCGAAACTGCTCCTCGCCGCGCACATGGACACCATCGAATCGGGCGAGCAGCCCATCGCGCCCATCGTCGACGGTGACAACATCAACTCCGAAGGCGACACCATCCTCGGAGCCGACGACAAGACCGGGGTGGCCTGCCTGCTGGAACTGCTCCACCGCCTAGAGGAGGACCAGGTGCCGCACGGGGAACTGCGCGTGCTCTTCACCGTCGCCGAGGAGAAGGAACTGCTGGGCGTGCTGGCCATGGAGTCGGGCGTCTACGACGATCTGGACGCGGGCATCGTCCTCGACCACAGCATCCCCGAGGAGATCATCATCGGCGCGCCCACCAAACTCGCCGTGCGCATCACCGTTCAGGGCGTCGGCGGCCACGCGGCATTTCCCGAGCGGCGCATCAACGCCGCGCACGTGCTGGCGCAGGCGATGGGACGGCTGCCGAGCAAGCGCCTGGACGAGTTCACCACCTGCAACCTCGGCATCATCAACAGCGGCACCGCCATCAACGTCATCCCGGACCTGGCGTACGCGGAATGGGAGATCCGCAGCCACAAGGAGGACCTGCTGGACTTCCACCTCGCCAGGGCGCTGACCACGATCGAAGCTGCGGTGCGCGAGGCGCGCGTCTACGTCCCGACCGACGCCGAGAGCGGCCTCGGCGGCGACCCGGGCGGCGACGACGAAGGCGTGCGCAAGGCCACGGTGGAGGTCGAGGTGGTCACCTGCTATGAACGCTACCGCCTCGACGAAGAGGCGCTGCCGGTGCAACTTCTGCGCCGGGGCATCGAAGCCGCCGGCAAGCATCCGCGCACGGTTATCGCTCAGGGCGGTTCCGACTCGAACGTCCTGAACCGCCACGGGTTGCCGACGGCGGTGATCGGCTGCGGCATGCACGGCGCGCACAGCCCGCGCGAGCGCGCCAGCATCGAGGAGATGTGCGACTGCGTCGAAGTGCTGCTGGGGGCGGTCAGGGGTTGAGCCGACGCCAGGGCTACTCCTTCGCGAAACCCTCTTCCGTGTAGTAATGCACGACTCGTTTCTTGCCGTCGTCGGCCGTAGCCACAACCACGTCCAGCCTGCCGTCGCCGTTTTCGTCGCGGAATATCGGATCCTGAAAGTGGAGCAGGAAGAAACGCCCCCACTCCGACCAGGCGTGGCCGCGCTTGCCGAAGACATACAGCCAATCGCCACCGTTACCGCCATGCCACACCCGCAGTGTCAATTCGTCGATGCCGTCGGCGTCGAAATCGAGCGGATGTTCTGCGGCAAGTTCCGCCTCGAACCGCTCGATATCCGGATACGGAAAACGCGCCGCGGAATCGCCGTTCTCAATGATATGCACCACGCTTTCGTCTGCTTTGTTCTTGCCGACCTTGAAGTAGACACCATCGGGCCGTTCGTTCAGCGGCAGATTCCACGGCAGATACTTCTGGGGCAAGACATAGGCAACTCGCTTCTCGACAAGATAAATCAGCGGCAGATCGTATTTGCGCCCATATCCATAGAGGCCGGCGGTACGTCCGTAAATGTACAGCGTTCGGGAATCCGTTGACCAGCCGAGAGCGAAATCCGGCCCCGAACCGGGCTCACCCTCGCGCAGCGTCATGACCGATTCGAGCCTGCCGCCGTTGTACGCCTCGCCGTACAGGTAGACGGTATAATAGTGGTTCCGCGCCTCCTTGACCGTGATGCGAATCCGTCCGTCGGGCGAAACGCACTCGCCCGAAGACGAGCAGCGCCAAGCGCCATGCGGCGACCAGCATTCATCCTCGTACGACCAGTGATCGATAAGCTCCATATAGTACGGCTTGCATTCTGGCTGCCCGGCATATTCGACCACCCGCACGGTCACGACCGACCGATCGCAGGAAATGCGCCAGAAGGTGAAGAGCGCCATCAGCGCGACCGCTACGCGACGGATCCACCTGCAGGTCTTCGCCATGCATGAAGCCCCTCTACGGACTGTCGTTGCCGCGCGGGGATCCTTCCACCACCGCCCGCCGCCACTGGCGCACCGAGTTTACGACATATACCCGCTCGGACGCGTGCAAGTCCTCGCGCATCAGCACGGATTCGCGGATCTCACCGCGTTCGATCAGGTGATCGCGAAACGTCCCCGCCAGCAGGCCGCAGTCCACCGCCGGCGTCAGAAGCTGTCCGTTTCTGCGGACGACAACATTGGCGATGGTCGTTTCGGTGACTTCACCGCGCTCGTTCACCAGCAGCACGTCGTCGGCATCCGGGCAGGCCGCGCGCGCGCGCGCGTATACCTCGCGCTTGGTGGTCTTGTGATAGAGAAAGGCGTCGCGCGAATCGATTCGCAGCGGACAGATCCGCAGCCGCACCGGCCGCTGGAAGGAAAGCGGAAGAACCGACGTCTCCACCTCGATCCCGCCCTTGACGTCGACAAGCAGGCGCACCTTGTGCGGCTTGGGCGCAAACGATTCGGAGCGTGAATGCAAGGCGCCCCGGATCCGCCCGGCATCGACGGGAAAGTCGAAGTAATCGGCCGAAGCGCAGAGGCGCGCTACGTGGCGATCCAGCAGGAAGTATCCCTCCGCCGGCGTCCAGAGCAACGTCTCCAACAAGCGAAACGGCAACTGCCTCTCACCCAGCACCCGGGCCTTGAGCAGACTTTCGGCGTATTCGTCACGGGCCGTCGAGTCCCAGACCACGCCCCCGCCGACGCCATAGAGCGCTTCGCTGCTCTCGCGGTCGACGGTGACGGTGCGGATGGCGACACTGAAGCCAGCTTGCCGTCCCGGCGCGATCAGGCCGACCGCGCCGGTATACACCCCGCGCGGCCCGGTCTCCAACTCAGCGATCAGCCCCATCGTCTTCGCCTTCGGCGCGCCGGTGATGGACGCGCACGGGAACAGCGCGGCCAGGATTTCCGTGATCCGGGAGAGGCTGCGCGCGGTCACGTCCGAAACCATCTGCCAGAGCGTGGGGTACTTCTCGACAGCGAACGGACGCGTCACCGCGACGCTGCCGACCGTTGCCACGCGTCCGAGATCGTTGCGCACCATGTCCACGATCATGGCGTTCTCGGCGCGATTTTTCACCGACACCTGCAGTTTCTCGCACTGGTCGCGATCCTGCGCGCAGGTCAATCCGCGCGCCATCGTGCCTTTCATCGGCCGCGCGAGCAACGCAGCGCCGTCCAGCCGAAAGAACAGTTCCGGAGAAGCCGAACAGATCGCGAAACGACCGGTATCGAGATACGCCAGGTACGGCGTCTCCTGCGCCTGTGCCAGCTGTGCGAATAACCCGCGCGCATCGTCGGCGAAATGCGCGCGCAGGCGATAGGTATAATTCACCTGGTACGTATCGCCTCGCGCGATCGCCGCCTTGATCGCATCGATGGCGGCGGCGTAGTCCATCTCAGCAAGAGACGGTTCCCAAGACAACGTATCCGCCGACGGCGTCTTGGCAAAAGGAAGCATCTCGACAAGCGTGGGTTCTTCGAAGAGACCGAACCACACGAGCGGCAGTCCCGGATACGGCGCGCGCGTCTTCAACGCCGGATCGAATGCGGGAGCGGCCTCGTAAGCGAGAAAGCCGGCGGCATGCAGTTTGTCGCGCTCGACCGTCTCCTCGATTTTCGCCAACGCCGGCATCACCCCGTCTATCGTCGAGGCAGCGATGACCTGACGCGGCTGACCGAAACAGAGCCAGCCCTCGCCGCCGGCATAGCGGAATACGGCGGCAGGCTGCGTCAACGACATGTCGCGCTTCATCCGTTGTCCGGGCATGGGCATGATGGTACCGCGATGCAAAGAACGGGTCAATCAACCCTTCACCTGCCATACATGCACCAGCGACTTGTCCTCGTCGCCGCGGAACTCGACCACGTATAGGATGCCGCGCGCGCGATCGAACGCCGCCGCGCCGAGGTGGCGCATCTCGAGTCGCTCGCGTTGGCGATACAGAAACGGCTCGATATCCAGCGTGGCATACGGTTGTGGTTCCCGGGGCCGCATCTTCCCCGCCGCCACTTTCTCCAGGTCGGCCGTGTCGTAGAAGAGGATCTGCGCGAACATTCTGCTCGACCACCAGCCGCGGTCCTGGAACGGATACTCCGGCACCTTAGGATACGGCGGTTCCTCCGGCCAGACCAGCCCGTTGGCGTAGCCGTACCAGCATTTGCCCGCGCCCTTGGTGCCCAGAAAGAGCAGCGCCGACTTTCCGCCGGCGATGACCCATGCTGCGCCCGACCAGTCGTCGGAGTGATGGTAGTTCTTCATCGCGTGCGGCTCGGCGGCGGTAACGGCGGGATATCTCAGCAGCGTCGTCATGGCGAGTTCGGCATTCGCCGGCGGCGGTTTCCCGTCCTGCCACGGTGCGACCGCGAAGAGCGACGGGCCTTGCCCGCCCTGCCCGCCGTCGCGGTAACGCCCGGCGCCGAGGCAACGCCCGCCGGCATGTTTTTTCGCCCACGCGCGGGGCAGCGGCAGCAGGTAGTCGGAGGTGAGGTAGTTGCCGAGTCCGTCGATACGCCACGGTCCCGCGGGCTTTGGCGTGCTCAAGGTCAACTCGCACCAGCCGAACGCCGGCTTTCCGGGCTGATCCTCCAGATGCTGAGCAAATGAGAAATACAGCTTCGCCGCGGCCTGCCCGGGCATCTGCGGCAGGATAGCCAAACCCGCACGCGGCATCTCCATCTCCGCGTACAGTTCGCCGCGGATATTCGCGAACGCCTGCAACGTCGTGGCGGTATTCAGTTCGTCCAGGTTCTTCGCCGCGGAGACCACCGGCACGGGGATGGCGATCTCGGAGACATACTGGTTCCAGTTGTGCCCCACGCCGAAGAGCGAACCGGGATAACCGTCGCCGGGACCGCCCTTGTCGCCATCGGGATAATAAGCCAGCCCCTCCCCGCTGTACATCCAGGCGAATTCCTCGGGCCCATCGGGAAGCCGGAACGCGCCGCGGTACTCCAGATCCTCCGGCTGCAACCGCTCCCCGCCCGCGGCAACGCTTCCCACGAAACACAACAACAACGCCCATTTGACATGCATGCCCTTCCCCTTTCCCTTGATACGGATACCGCCCGCGTATCCGTCGATTCTATGCCGGCTGCGGCCCGGCCGGGCTGTACTGGCGCGTCAGCCACGAGGCCAATCCGTCGAGGCCCGGAAAAATGACGCGCTCGGTGATATTGGCCTGGTCGAGTTTGTCGCGCACCTCCCATTTCAGCCCGTGAGGCACGATGATTCGCCGGTAGGCGTGCGGATACGCGCGCAGCCAGTCGCTGAAAACGGCCGCCGGATCGGACATGACCGAGAAGAGCGCGAACTGGTTGACGATGCGCGCGTCGATCGACGGCGGCTCGAAGAAGACCACCTTGACCTCGTCGACGATACGGTCGAACTCCGCCAGTCGCGTAGCCACCTTCTCCAGCATGTCGATAGTGAAGAGATTTGCCCCTTCCGCGCGTTGCACCATCTTCAGCGACTCCGGCAGCAGCGCGTGGCACTCGGGAATCTTGACCAGCCAGACCGCGCCGTCGCGGTCGTAGTGATCGATGTTGGCGGTGGCGAAGTGGAGCGCCACGAAAGGCGAGAACGTCCAGTCCAGCAACCGCGTGGCCAAACCGTGATGCCGCCCGAGCGTGACCCAGCGCCAGTCCGAGAGGTGTTCGCCGTCGATATCGGTCTGGCCGTACTTGCGGAAGTTGCGGATGATATGCGGCTCGAGCATCTGGTACGGGCCGCCGAGGCGGATCAACCCGGTCTTCAGATCGTACGCCGAGTCGCTCAAGCCGCGGAAAGCGAAATGCGAGCGGTAGCGCGACAAGGCCGGATCCCAGCTCTCGTCGTAGAGCAGTTCCTGCAGGTGCTCCCAACTCTCCGCGATCTGATCCTGCGCCGCGTCCATTCGCCCTCTCCGGCAGGCGGTTCCTTTTCATTGTACGTTCGGAGAGACGACAACGGTATTGTTTTTCCGTTTACACTGCAGGCTTGGGAACTTCCAGCGTCACGGTCGTGCCAAACCCCAGCTCGGAATCGATCCACATACGCCCCCCGTGCTGTCGAACCAGATAATACGCCTTGGTCAATCCGAAACCGCCGCCCCTGGTCTCCGAGGGCTTGGCGTTGGTAGCGCGCACCCCGTAGCGGACGACGTCCTCGACTTCCTCGGGCGGGATGCCCCGCCCGGTGTCCGTCACCACGAGACGGATGGTCTTCCCGGCATCCTCCAGTCTGGCGTCGATGCGGCCGCCGGGCTCGGTATACTTGCGCGCATTGGCCGTCAGATCGCGCAACACGTCGGTCAGGACGAGAGGAATGCGGATCACGCCTTCGGCATTGCCGCGAATGTCGAAACGCATCAAGTAATCCTGCGCGCCCTGCGCGGACTCATCGTAGACGATGCCGTAATTGCCGCGCGAACGACGGGCAATCGTATCGAAGACGCGCTCGAGTTCGCGGACGATCTCCTCGACAGCCACATCCGTCCACGCACCGGCAACCTCCTGGCGAGCCAGCAATTCCCTCACCCGCACATCTACCACGTCCAGGATGCCGTGAATGTTCTCCATTGATTCGTCGAGCATCGCCTGGCGTTCCGGCGAGAGGTTCGCCCCCGCGAGCGCGGTAGTGACATCGTCAAGGATGATACTCTTCTGCCGCTCCAGATCCCGCACCGTGGCCAAAGCCCGATCCCGGTCGTAGAAGCTCTCCTTGATATCGCGGCAGAGCTGCCGACTCGTTATCAAGGCGTCAGGCCTGTTCAGAATCTTCTCCAGAAACTGCAGTTCCAAGACGATGACATTGAGGACGTTGTAGAAGCTGTGCATCGCCAGCGAGGCCTGTTGCTGATCGGTCAGCTCCAGCGGTACGGTGATCTCAATCTTCATGTTCTGCCCCCTCTCAAGGTGCTCATTCGCGGCATCGTATCGTATTCGACAACCCCTATCCTCCATATGGGAGATTCGCTTCTCCGCTGCTTTTATCTTGTCAGAAGGGGAGAACGCCAGTAAATTCTCGGTAAGCAGAGGGTTCCCATGAGTACCTTACCCACGTTAAAGCAACGTTTTCGCGGCTGCCTCCTGGCCATGGCCTGCGGCGACGCCCTCGGCGCCGGTATTGAATTCATGGCCCCTGAGACTATTCAGGACCGCTATGGCATCGTCCGCGACCTGATCGGCGGCGGACCCTTCAACTGGCCGCCCGGGGCCTATACCGACGACACGCAGATGGCACTGGCTCTCGCCGAGAGCCTGATCGCTCATCCCGAGATCGATTACACGGACCTTGCCCGTCGCTGGATCGCCTGGCTGCGAAGCGAGCCGCCGGACGTGGGCAATCTCACACGCAACGCCCTGGTGCGCGCGGAGACCTATCTCGAACAGGACCGCGACGTCCTGGAAGCGGGCGAAACCACCTGGCACATCGGCGGCGAAGACGACGCCGGCAACGGCGGGCTGATGCGCACCGCGCCGGTGGCACTGCTCTTACACGAACAGACGGCGCGGATGCAGGAGGTGGCGGCCAAGATCTGCGCGCTGACGCATTACGACCCGCGCTGCCGCGCGAGTTGCATCGTGCTCTGTCTGGCCATCGCCCAGATGCTGCGAAGCGGGCCGGGAGAGCGGTTGCGACTGGACGTTTATGCCGAGGCGGTTGAAGAGATCTCGATCAAGACCGCCACGGCCGTGCGGGCGGTGGAAACGATGGACTTCGACGAGGTACCCAGCTCAGGCTACACTAACGATACGCTGCAGGCGGCGCTCTGGCCGGCCACGCACCGGATGGAACTCGAGGAAGGCTTGATCGCCACGGTCAACCTCGGCTTCGACGCCGACACCTGCGGCGCGGTCGCCGGCGCGGTCCTCGGCGCGCGCGACGGGGAGAACGCGATTCCGCAGCGCTGGCTCGATACGCTGCAGGAGGTAGACGTCATCCGTGAGACCGCCGACCGGCTGTACGAACTGGCGACGAACGCATAGTCACTGTCGATAACCCCGACTCGGAGCTACCCCCCACACCTTTTCCCGCGCCTCGCGTACCGTATCGCGCGAGCGAAGAATCTGGTCGATATCCTCGGCCACCTTCGGATTAGCCAGGTAGCCGCGCGTCTCGGGGCGGACGCAGACCTCCAGCGTCAACGGCCCGGCGAAGACGATATCGCGCAGCGCTTCGAGCAAGCCGTACAGGTCCAGATTCCCCCGCCCCAGTTCGCGATGCTCGTCCTGCGCACCGGCATTGTCGTGCAAATGCACCTCGTGTACCGGCAGCGGCAGCCCGCGGACGAAATCGCCGATCTTCGTTTCGCCCGGAACGTTGTCGCAATGGCAGTGCACATTCGCGTGTCCGGCATCGAGAAGCAAGCCCAGACCCGGCAGGTCGTGCCGCTCGCGGAAACGACGGAAATCCTCGCGCGAACAGAAGAGATAATCGGAAATCCCTGCATTCTCCAGACCGTAAGCGATGCCTTTCGGCGCCAGCCATTCGTCCATCACCTTCACCAACTCGGCACTTTGGCTTTCCAGGTGCTCTTGTTGCCCGCTCGGCAGTGTCCTCAAGACCGGATCGGCCAGCATCGCCCGCAAGCCGCCGGCACGCTCGTGATAGAAAATCGCGTCGACCATTAATGCTTCCACCCGGTCGAAATCCAGCGTGCCGGCTTCGTCCAACCACGTTTCGACGTTGGCATGGCAGGTCAATGTCAGTCCGGCTTCGCGGACCGCGTCGGCGGCATCTTCCTTTTCATGCGGATCGATAGCCAGCGTATTCGTCATGATCGCCACGGCTTCGAACTCGTGTCGCGCGGCCCACTCCACGCGCGCAGGCAGCGTGCGCTCGTCGATCAACCAGACGGCCAGACCCAGGGAAGGACATTCGCGCATCACCGTTCTCGTCGCGGAAGGATTAATGGACGCCGATGTCGGGCTCGGGTTCGAGCGGCTCCAGCGCGTGTTCGTCGGCTTTCTGCGGCCGCTCGGGCATGTACGGCGAGAGCAGTGCCAGCGCGCCCCAGGCCAGCAGACAACTGACCAGGCCCACCACCGCGCCGATCTTGAGCCACTCGAAAAAATAGATGTGCGCGCGATAGCGCTTCTCCAGCATGCCCAGCGCGACAATGTTCGCGGTCGAGCCGATCATGGTGATGTTGCCGCCGAAGCAGGCACCGAAGAGCAGGCCCCACCAGAGCGGCGTCTGGTTGATCTGGTCCACCACCGGGATAAACGCGGCGACGAAGACGATGTTGTCGACGAAGGCGCTGCCGATTGCGCTGGCGAAGATCACCGCCGGCGCCAGCAGGTGCGGCACGTCGGCAAATGCCGCCTGAAAGTCCAGTGCGATAGCGCGGGTAACGCCCGACTGCTGCAGCGACCCGGCCACGGCGAAGAGCATCATGAAGAAGAGCAGCGTCCACCATTCCACCTCGGCTTCGATATAATGTCGGGCGCGCTTGTAACGCCAGATCATCAGAAAACCCGCCACCACCAGCGGCGCCACCACCAGCAGCGTGTTCGTCTCCAATCCGAGCTGCTGCTCGAGAAAGTGGTGGCTGCCGATGAGCGCGATCATGGCCATCAGGATGAAGAGTCCCCGCCGGTACGGCACCTTCACCAGGGGCCCCAGCTCGAGGCCCATGTCGCGGCGCTGCTGCAGCCGCTCGTCCATCAGGGCGATGTCCTTGCGGAAGTAGAAGCAGAGGATGATCAGCGTCACCGTCAGCGCCATCAGCATCACCGGGAACGACCAGATGAGAAAATCCTGGAAGTGGAACCCGCCCTTGAGCCCGATCATGATGCCGACGGGGTTGCCGAGCATCGTGCCGCAGGAGCCGACGTTGGTGCCGAGCACCGCGATCATGATGTAGGGCGTCGGTCGGATCTTCAGCGTGTCGCAGACCTGGAAGATCAGCGTCGCCACGAAGACGATGCTGGTTACTTCGTCCACCACGCAGGCCAGCAGCGCCGAGAGGTAAACGACGATGACGATGAAGCGGATGCCGGTCATGCTGCTGGTGCTGATCACCAGTTCGATGATCCAGGTGAAGAGACCCAGTTCCTTCAGCACGCCGACGATGACCATCATCCCGACCAGGAAGAGGATGATCGGCAGCTCCGCGGAGTGGATGAAACTGCTGACGGTGAGAGCCTTCGCCGCCAGCAGCCCGCCGATGCCGATGAAGGCGATGGCGAGACGGAACTGCCAGAAGAGCAGCGTCGCCATGATGACCATCATGAAGATGGCGCTGGCGAGCGTCACCTTCAACACATCGCCCTGCGGGATATGACTGCTCGATCCGGCGTAGTGCTGCATCAGCACCGCCGCCAGGATCGTCACCGCCAGCAGGATCGCCCCGCGGATGATCGTCTGCTTCCTGGTCGGGCCGTCGCCTTCGCCGTGCATCGTTACTCCCGCATGACCTTGTCGAGAAAGTCCTGCAGGGTGATGACGCCGGCGAGGCGCTTGCCCTGCAGCACGTAGCAGCACTCGGCGTGCTGCCGCGTCAGTTCCTTGGCCACCATGATCGCCGGCGCGTCGACCTGCACGGCGGCGTAGTCGGTGGTCATGATCTCCGCCAGCCAGGTATTCGATTCGTTGCGCAGGATCTCGGCGAACGGTTCGAAATTGATGATGGGCGAGAGATCCTCCATCCAGAGGATGTAGTCGGGCATGCAGACGCGCAGCAACTCCTGCGCGGTCACCACGCCCACCAGCGTCCCCTCGCGGTCGATCACCGGCAGGTCCAGCATCTGCGAGCGGACGAAAAGATCGATCGCGCGCTCGAGGGTGTCCGTTTCGGCCAGAGAAACCCCGATCGGCCCCATGACGTCTCCGGCGCAGATATACTCCGGCAGGATCATGCCGCCGCGGTCGAAGAAGCGCCAGACCTCCGCGGGCGAAGCCAGCGCGCTGACACGCTCGGCCGTGGTCGGATCCTTGCAGGTCGTCGCCAGCGAACTCACCGCCTGGAGGTACAACCCCGGCTCGGTCTTCGGCGTCAGAATCAGGATCAGGAGATTTACCTTTTCGCCATCCTCGCCGGCGTAGGCGATGCCCTCACGGCTGGTGGCCACGCCGACGACCAGTTCGTCGATCGCCTCAAGACGCGCGTGAGGCATCGCGATGCCGGGGCCGACGATGGTCGGATGTTCGCTCTCGCGCTCCAGCAGCGCCTGGTAGGCATCGTCGACGTTGCCGATGCCGCGCTGGTATGCCAGCAACTCCAGCAGTCCGTGAAACACCTGGTCCCGTTCGGTGATCCCGGTCTGGCAGAGGATATGGCGCGCGTCGAAGAGCGAGGCGAAACGCACGCCGCCGTTGCCGGTTGTCATATCGATTCCTTGTTCGGGTGAAGACCGTCGCGTCGACCGGTCGAACGAAAGGATATTGTACGCCGATCCGGCCGCGTGTCCACGGCCTGGTGGGCGATTTGCTCAACTCGGAACGGAATAGAGCGCCAGCAGATGGAGCACTTGATCCAGCAGCGCGCGCGGATTCAGCGGCTTCTCGATCACCGAACTGGCCCCTACGCGCAACCCCGCGCGCAATATCTCGCTCGAACCGGTCGCCGTCGAGAGCAGCAACGGCGTATACGGATTGTTCGCCCGTAGCGCACGCACCGCGTCCGACCCCACGATGTCGGCACCGTCGGTTTCCAACACGATCAGGTCGAAGCAGTGTTCCCGCGTCAGGTCCGCCGCCTGGGCGATTTCACCGACGGCGAGTGCCCGGAGGCCCGCCTTCTTCAGCACAAGCGTGTAGATTTCGCGCGCCAGCGGGTCGCCGTCGATGACCAAAATGCTCTCCTGATCCGGCGTGAACGCGGCGGTCTTCCCGAGCGCGCAGGCCTCTTCCGCGCCGCCGGCAAGGCCCGTATAGCGCCGCGCCAGGGCGGCCAGCCGCTCGTTGTTTACCGGCTTGAAAAAACATTCGCGCGCCCCGTTCCACAGCGCCGCCCGCGCCAGATCCTCGTCGCGCACCGCGGTGATCATCACCACCGGCACCTCCGCCAGTCGCGGCTTGGCCTGCTGCAGAAAGGTCAACCCGTCGGTGCCGGGCATGTTCTGGTCCAGCAGGACAAGCTGATACTCAGTTTCGCGCACGAGCCGCAGCGCCACCTCGCCGTCCTCGGCCTCGTCCACCGCGAAGCCCTCGCGCTCGAGCGCCGCGCGCGTGACACGCCGCATCGGCTCCTCGTCGTCGCAGACCAGGATCCGCGGCTGGCGTCGGGTCGTCGGCGAAACCATCGGCAACCGCACGCGCATAAGCGCTCCGCCGCCCGGCACGTCCTCCACCTCGATAGCGCCCTCGTGCGCCTGGACGATACCCAGGGCCACGGCCAGACCCAACCCCGTCGCGCCGACGGTCTCGCCCCCGGCCAATAGACCGCGCGTAGAGTAGAACGGCTCGAAGACCCGCTGCTTCGTCTCGTCGGGAATGCCGGGGCCTGTGTCGGCCACTTCCACGATGATCTCGTCGTTCTCCATGCCGGTACCGAGACGCAAGCGGCGCTCGTCTGGCGGCGTCGTACTCATGGCCTGCCGCGCGTTGAGGATGAGGTTCAGAAACACCTGCTGCAGTTGTCCCTGGTCGACCTCGGTCTTCGGCAGCGGAGGAAGCTCGGCATCGAGTTCGATCCCGTCGTGTTCGAGATCCTTGCGCACCAGTTGCAACAGATCCTGCAGCAGTTCGCTCACGTCCGTGAGCAGTCGGCAATATCGCTGCCGGCGCGCGAAATGGAGCAGGTTCTTTGCCACCTCGCCCGCGCGGCGCGCGGCGCGCAGGCCGACCTCGAGCGCCCGCTGTTTCAACTCGTCCCGGTCGCTGTTGAGCGCCATGTCGGCGTAGCCGACGATACCGCCCATGAGATTGTTGAATTCGTGCGCCACGCCGCCCGCGAGCATGCCCAGCGCCTCCATCTTCTGCGCCTGGAAGAGCTGCGCCTGAGTCTCCCGCAGCGCAGCCGCTTCCTCCCGGTGCATCAGCGCGCGCTCGATGACGATGTGCAACTCTTCCAGATCGACCGGCTTGGTCAAATAGTCGAACGCCCCTCGCCGCAAGGCCTCGATGGCATTGCCGAGCGTGGCATGACCGGTGATGACGATGACATCCGTCTCCGGATGCGCCTGCCGGACACGTTTCAGCAGTTCCAGGCCGTCGATCTCGGGCATCTTGATGTCGGTGATCAGAATCTCAGCGGCACGGCGATCGAGCGCCGCCAAACCCGCCTTGACGTCGCCGGCGGCGGCAACGTCGTAGCCTTCCAACGTCAGATACCGCTGAAACGTCGCCTGAATGTGGTCCTCGTCGTCGACGACGAGTATGCGCACGGCGGCTCGATCCAACTCCGCTTCTCCGGACAAATGCAAACCGTCATTGTTTCGAGAACGATACTTCTCACTCTACCGCCTCGCGACATCTAGTCAAATTCGTTTGGCGTATACCTGCATTGGATTCGACCACCCCCTTGCTTGTACCCGTCCCGGTTCCTACCATCGGCATAGATCCCGCGGGAGCGCTACGTGATCTTCACCTGTTATACGTATCCGGTCTTCCTCGTCCTGACCGTCGCCGCCTACTGGCTGCTGCGCCGGCGGCAGTGGCAGAACCTGCTGCTGCTGGCCGGAAGCTACGTCTTCTACGGCTGGGTGCATCCGTGGTTCTGTATCCTCATTGCCGCGAGCACGGTGATTGATTATCTCTGCGGCCTGGGCATGGCGCGCTGGCCCGGCGCCAAGCGACGCTTTCTCTGCCTCAGCCTGGCGAGCAATCTGGGGCTACTCGGCGCGTTCAAGTACTTCGATTTCTTCGCTCGCAGCTTCGAGGCAGCGGTGGCCTCTTTGGGCTGGCAGGTCGACGCGCTTACGCTGAACGTGCTGCTGCCGGTGGGCATCTCCTTCTACACCTTCCAGACACTCTCCTACACTCTCGACATCTACCGGGGACGGCTGCACGCGCGGCGCGACTTCTTCGATTTCGCCCTCTTCGTGGCCTTCTTCCCTCAACTCGTGGCCGGGCCGATCGAGCGCGCACGCCGGCTTTTGCCACAGATCGAGACGCCGCGGCGCCGGTCACTCGACTGGCTTCACCGCGCCTGGCCTCTACTGGTGAGCGGATATATGAAGAAACTGGTCGTCGCCGACAACATCGGCCCGCTGGTCGACAACGTGTTCTTGCTGCAACAACCCTCGGCCCTGCTGTTGTCGGCCGGCGCGCTCGGCTTCGCGATCCAGATCTACGCCGACTTCTCCGCCTATACCGATATCGCCCGCGGTTCGGCGCGCCTGCTCGGCTTCGAATTGATGGAGAACTTCAATGCTCCGTACCTGGCGATCTCTCCCTCGGACTTCTGGCGGCGGTGGCATATCAGCTTCTCTACCTGGATCCGCGACTACCTCTATATTCCTCTCGGCGGTTCGCGCGTGAATTCTACCGGACGCTTCCTGCTGGTCCTGGTCGTGACGCTGGGCCTGAGCGGGCTCTGGCACGGCGCGGCCTGGCACTTTCTGGCCTGGGGGCTGTACCATGCGCTCCTGGTCTTTCTCTACCACCGCCTCGGGCTGGGCGGCCGCTGGCAACCGGCCGGATGGTGGCAACGCGTTCCGGCGTGGGCGGTCATGTTTCTGTTGACTCTCTTCGGCTGGATGATCTTCCGCGCGCCCGATATGGGCTGGCTGCTACAGGCTCTGACCAGCGCCTTCGCTGCCGTCGACGCGGGCGTCTGGATCGCCACCGGCGGCACAGTGGCGCTGATCGCCTTCTACACGATGCCGCTTCTTGTGTTGTATTGCGTGGACCGGGTTCCCGGCCGCGGAGGCGATCTGGCACGCGGCGTGTTTCTCGGCCTTGCCCTGGCGTTGATCGTCTTGCTCGAGCCCGGCGCACAACGAGCCTTTATCTACTTCCGCTTCTGAGGATCATGATGGATCGAACCGCTTCGCTTCTGACCGCAGTGCTTGTCTTCGCGCTGATCAATCCGGCATTCCTGCCGTCCGCGCCGCTGCGCCCGCCGCGCGATTCGGGCATCGACACGAGCTGGCGAAGGCGAATCGACGAGGAGAAACCAAAACGCATCCTGCTGGGCGCGCGGGAGTTGATGCCGTTGGTACAGCCTCGCGCGGGCGACCTGGCCTTGAGCGCCCCGCGGGCCGCCTCAGCGTGGCAATATATCGTCATGAAAAACGTCGTCGCGCGCGCTGCATACAAACCCGAGACGGTGGTGCTGCTCTTTTGCGGGGTGGAATTGACCGAACCGGCGCTCCGCGCCGACGGGCGGTATCGTGCCCTGATCGATCCCTACGCGGGCGCGGACGAACCGACGCTGGACCGGCTAGCGTATCTTCGCCTCTCGCGTCTTGAGTACTGGTTACGGCGTTCCTGGCCGCTGTATCAGAAGCGGATCGGCGTAAAGGAGAACATGGAATCATGGGTCCGCCACCGTGGGGCGCGACGTCTCGGCAGCACCGACGCGTACGAGACGGAGACCGCCTTCGAGGACACCTTTGCCCCGCGCCACTGGCGCCGCGAAGTGCTCCGACAGTGCCAGGACGCGCTGCGGGAGGCCGCGGAGTTCCGTCGAGCCGCACGCTACGATTTCGCGCGGCAATACGCCGAGAGCTTTCTGCCCGCGATAATCGATATTGCGCGGCGCGAAGGCATCCGGCTGGTGCTGGCCTCCGCGCCGGCGTCGGATCCGAATCAGCAGGCGCTGGCGGATTATCTCGACCAACTGCGCGCGTATGCCCGGAAGAACGATCTGAAATGGCGGGAGCTTCCGGCGTCCGAAACGCGCTGATCAGCGTGCGTGAATCGCCGCCAGCGCCATCCAGAACGGCGTCAACTTCTTCGCTCGTCGGGCGGACGGGCAGGAAATTTCGCCCTCGAACGGCGGAGGGGTATTCTCCGCCTGCGTTTCTTCCGTCTCGTTCTCCCGCGCGTTCGATTCGGTCGTCGGCTCCGCCGGTTCGACCGGATACGCCCATCCTTGCGCGTCCCGCTTCAGCGCCGGCACGTAGAGCGGCTCCGCTGCGGGCGCGCGCTCGAACGCTTCGCCGGTTACCCAGCAGTCCTGCAGCAATTGCCGCTCCGGCTCGGCGAAGGCTGGCATCATCCAGCCGCTGGCGTTGCGCATCAACGGGCGGGTCGTCTGTATACGATCGTCCAGACCGGGATAGCGTCCCGCGGGATTCTCTTTCCACCCCTTGTCATACCCCTGCACGATCGCGGCTTCGTTGATGAAGCGCGGTGCCGCCGGGCGCAGCGACTCCCGGTGCGCGGTGGCAAGTTTGGAGCCGACCGCCCGCGCGATCCGGGCGTGCCCGGCCAGATCCGGGTGCACCCCGTCGGGCAGCATCTCCGGCCGGATGCTCCGGGTCATGTTGATGTAATCCACGTTCTGCTCCACCGCCAGCGCCTCGTAGGTGGCCGCGAGCATCTCGACCATGCGCGCGGTGTGGCGGCCGAAACCTTCCATCTTCCACTTCGCGCTCAGAGCCGACGGGTTGATCAACAGCGGCGAAGCCAGCAGGATCCGCGCGTGCGGCAGTTTATGGCGTACCATCTCGATGATGCGCTGCATGTTCAACCGCGCGCGGGTGACGCGGCGCGCGTCGAGACGCTTGACGCTGCGAAAATCGTTGACCCCCACCATCAGTACCACCGCGACCGCATCGGGGTGCGCGCGCAATACCTCGCGGACATGCCAGAGATTGTGCGTCTCCATGCCGTCGAGCCCGGCGTTGACCGCGGTCCACTCGCTGCGCGTGCCCAGGCGGTCGACCCAGCGGGTGTCCATGCCGACGCCTTCGGCCCACCAGTCGCCCTTGGTAATGCAATCGCCGATGCAGACGATCTTCGCCTCGCCGGCGGTCAGGATCTGCCCCAGCAGCAGGAACGTCAGAATCGCCATACCCAGTGGGGAACCGCAGCGCTTCAAGTGCATAGCCAACCTCCTCCGGATCGTGCCTGTCGCTTTGTACTGGCTTTTTCGACCGAAGTTGGCGGAATCTCCATCTTTTTCAACGAAAACCGTGATCCTAAACCGGAGCGGATATGTATTCCTGTATTCGTCGAGGACATCAAGGGGGGAGGATGAAAATAGGATGGTTTTTCCCGCCGCGGAGTCGACAGCTCACCTCTTCATAAGAAAGCGGGAATGGACACGAATCCGACAAACTCTCTCGCCATCGCTTTGCGCAATTGCCGCCGCCGTCCCGGCGGTTTTTCTTGATTCGCAACCGCGCTCGGATACCATTGCTAACGTATTGAAATATAGTGGGTTGTCGTCTTCAACTCGTTCCAGGAGACGAGCATGCCGCCAGCGGCACGCGACAAATTGCACCAGGCCAAGACCGTCGTCGTCAAGGCCGGCTCGAGCATTCTCGCTTCGCTCACCGGCGGCGTGGACACGGCGCTGTTGGAGGGACTGGTCGCACAACTGAGCGCATTGCAGCGCCGGGGGCGGCAGGTGGTGCTGGTCTCCTCTGGCGCGGTGGCCGCCGGGTGTGCCGACCTGGGTCTGATCGAGCGGCCGAGCAGCATCCCGCGCCTGCAAGCCGCCGCGGCGGTGGGGCAGACCACGCTGATGCGGCTGTACCGCAAAGCCTTCGCCCAGCACGAGGTCAAGGTCGCACAGGTGCTGCTGACGCTGGACGTGTTACAGAACCGGCAGCGCTATCTGCATGCCCGCAACGCCTTGCGCGAACTGCTGTCGTTGAACGTGATCCCGGTGGTAAACGAGAACGACACCGTCGCGGTGGAGGAGCTGCGCCTCAAGATGGGCGACAACGACCAGCTCGCCGTAGCCGTGGCGCAACTGGTCGACGCTGACTGCGTCATCCTGCTGACCGACGTGCCCGGGCTCTACGACCGGCACCCGGGCGAGGAGGCGGCGGTGGTGATCGAGCATGTGGAGGAACTCAGCGCCGCGATGCGCCGGGCCGCCGGCGGCACAGGCAACGCCGTCGGTTCGGGCGGGATGCGGACCAAGCTCGACGCCGCGCGGGGCCTGCGGCTGATGGCCGTGCCGATGGTGGTCGCCGACGGGCGGGAGACCGGCGTGGTCGAGGCGATCCTCGCCGGCGCGAACGTCGGCACCTACTTCGCCCCGCAAAGACAACGGCGCAGCGCCCGGCAGCAGTGGATCGCGTTCGGCCGGGCACCGGCGGGGTTGCTGCGCGTGGACGACGGCGCGCGCCAAGCCCTGATCGCGGGCAAGAAGAGTCTGCTCGCCATCGGTATCCGCGACGTCGAGGGCGACTTCGACGAGGCCGACACCGTCGATATCGCCACTCCGGGCGGGGAGGAATTCGCCCGCGGCCTGGTCAACTTCAGCGCCGCGGAACTGCGCCACATCGCCGGCAAACGGAGCGACGAATTCGCCGAAATCCTGGGTTACAACGTCTGCGAAACGGTGGTGCACCGCGATAATCTGGTGGTGTTGGATCTCTGAAGCCATAGGAGAAACCGTGCCCGATCTGACAAGCCAGGCTCGTACCCTCGCCGCCGCCGCCCGGGACGCCGCGCCGGCGCTGGCGGTGGCGACGGGCGCGATGAAAAACGCCGCGCTGGCGGTGCTGGCGGAGAAGCTCGACCGCGGCGCCACCGGCATCCGCAAGGCCAACGCCAAGGATCTGAAAGCCGGCAAGGAAGCGGGACTGTCCGCGGCCATGCTCGACCGGCTGGAGGTCACGCCCAAGCGGCTCGAGGCGATGGCCACGGGCGTGCGCGAGGTGATGCAGCTTCCCGATCCGGTGGGGCAGATTATCGACGGCGCGGTCCGCCCCAACGGGCTGCAGCTCCGGCGTGTGCGCGTCCCGCTGGGCGTGGCCTTGATGATCTACGAGTCGCGCCCCAACGTCACCGTCGACGCCGCTTCGCTCTGCCTTAAGAGCGGCAACGCCGTGATCCTGCGCGGCGGCAAGGAAGCGCAGTACACCAACCGTGCGCTGGGCAACCTCGTTTCGGCTTCTCTCAAAGCGTCAGGACTTCCAAGCGCAGGCGTCCAGGTGGTCAAGTCGACCGACCGGCGGCTGGTGCCGGAATTGCTGGCGCTGGAGGGCCTGATCGACATCGTCATCCCCCGCGGAGGCAAGGGGCTGATCCGCACGGTGGTCAAGCACAGCGCCATCCCCGTACTGCGCCACCTCGACGGCGTCTGCCACGTCTATGTCGACGAATCCGCCGATCCGGACATGGCCGAAGCCATCGCGCTCAACGCCAAGGTCCAGCGCCCCGGCGTCTGCAACGCCATGGAAACGCTGCTGGTGCACAAGCGCATCGCCAAGACGTTCCTTCCCGCCTGTCTCAACGCCCTGCGCAAAGCCGGCGTGAAGCTCCGCGGCGACGCGGCCGCACGCCGTCTGGCCACGGAGGAGCGCATGGCCGAAGCCACCGAGGAAGACTGGCGCACGGAATACCTCGAGTTGATCCTCAGCGTCCGCGTCGTCGATAATCTGGACCAGGCCATCGCGCACATCAGTACCTACGGTTCGGGGCATACCGACGCCATCGTCACCGGTTCGGTCGCCGCGGCCGAGCGGTTCAAACGCGCGGTGGACTCCTCCTCGGTCATGGTCAACGCCTCGACACGGTTCAGCGACGGTGGCGAATACGGCCTCGGCGCCGAGATCGGCATCAGCACCAACAAGCTCCACGCCCGGGGGCCGGTGGGCCTCGAGGGCTTGACGACGTACAAGTGGGTGGTCGAAGGCGAAGGGCAGATTCGCACGTGAACAGGACCGGACGCAACCGACTCGTAACGCGCGCCGCCCTGGCGTGTTTGTTGATATTGCAGACGGCTCTCCCGACCGCCGCCGAGGAGACGATGCGTATTAGCGATCTCATCGCCATCGTCCGCATCGCCGACCTGGACGCCTTCAACGAAAAACTGGTTGGGCTCTTCCGCCAACTCAACCCCAACAGCGCGGTAACGCAGCCCGCACGCGGGTTGTTGGGCTCGTACCTGCGCAATCCGCGTCTCGAGGCCGTGCGCCAGAACGCTTTCTTCGAACTGCTGGTCTTCGCCACACCCAGCGCCGACGAATCGCCTTACGTGGCGGCGTTCCCGATTCTCGACCGGGAGACCTACAGCCGGGTGCTGATCAAGCAGCCCCGCATTCGCGAGCAGCAGTCCGACGGCGATATCAGCGTCTACCGTGAGGACGCCGCCGCGGGTACACGTCATTTCTACGTCTCCGCGCTCTCGGGCGATGTCGTCCTCTACAGCGAGAACCGCCATGTCCTGGAGAAGGCGCGACAGATTTACCAGCGTGCGCCGCCGAGGGGTCTGCTGCAGCACCGTGCGGCCGATGTATCCCTGCGATTGTATGCGCGCCAGTATCTCAATGTCCGCAACGACGCGTTACGCAGCTTCTTCGGCATGGCCTACCAGGACATTCTCCACGATACGCTCGGGCGCGCGAGCGACCCCGAACACGCCCTGGCCAAAGGCCTGCTCGATCTCTTTGGCAGCCAGCGCCACGCCGGTCTACTCGAGAACCTGCTCAAGCAATTCCGTCTGGTCGACCTGGGCATCCTGTTCGACTCGCGAGCGATCGTCGCGCAACTCGACGCCGAACTGACGGCGGACCAATCGATCCGCCATGCGCTGAGCAACAACCCCGCGAACTTGCCCGGCCTGGCGGCATACCTGCCGCGCGAGTGCGACACTTACCGCAATCTCCTGCTCTGGCCGCAGCAGACACGGCCGCTCCTCGAAGGACTGAGCGGAATCGTCCGCGAGGCATTCGACAGCACTATCGACGAGGACGCGCGCAAGTTCGCCTTCGAACTCATGCGCAAACTCATGGCGGCCGGTCCGCAAGAGGTGGCCTCCGGCTCGCTGTTGCCTCCGTCGAAGGCGCGCGAATTGGGCTTACTGCAGGTGAAGCTGGTCCGGTGGAAGGCGCCGGAGAAGCTCCCGGAACTGGCCTTGCATTTCCGCGAGTCGCTCGACCAGAGCGGCATCCTGCGGCAGATGTTGACCGAGAGCGGGATCAACCAGATCCGTTTCGAGAGCTCGCCCGCCCGGATCGAATATCTCCCCGGCAGCGTCGCCACGGTACACACCGCGGTCCTGCTCTGCCGGGCCAAGGGCGGTCAGACCGCAGCGCCTTCGTTCTTCGGCAAACCGCAACGATACCTGCTGGCCCTGCACGAGGACATCCTCGTGACCGTCACCTCCGGCATTCCCGCCGACAGCCCGTTGGACGCGCGGGTCCAGCGGGAAGAATCGATAGTATTGCAGCAGGTGCTGCGCAGTCTCGCCGGCAAATCGGAACTCTCGCTCCGGACACGCCCGTATTTTCGCATAAGCGTTCGCGATCCCCTCGAGGGCGAATTGTTTCGCACCGCGGCCAACCCGCTGCGATTGCTGTATCTGGCAATGGTCGATATGGCCGCCACGCCGCCGCCGTCCCTTCACGAACGGCCGCCCTTGTGGCGCGATTACGCCGAGGAATTGCGAACCTTTGTAGAGGATCCGGGCGTGCGCGACGAACGGGCTCTGGCGCAGCCGCTGACGCTCCGCGCCGGCGCCAGCGAAGAACGGCTGACCGTCGCGATGATCCTGCCACGCGACGCGCTGGCGGATCTGGCGCGAGCCAGTCTGGCGATCTCGGCCGAACGGCCGATGGCGCTGGAAGAAGGATTGATTCCGGGGGAGTGATATGCATTCGATAGCGAAGGAGGCGAATATGCGCGCATGGACAGGGTGGGCGATACTGCTGCTGTTAACCGGTTGCCAGCAGGGACCGAGCCGGCTTTCGGCCGACCGCGACGCAGTCAGCCCCGAAGGCTGGCAGGGAACCCGCTTCTACGAGAACGGCGTGGTCATCGCTGAACAGTTCGACGCCCACGACAACGACGACCGCATCGACCTGTGGCGCACCTACGCCATGGGCGAGTTGCTTTCGGAAGAGGTGGATCGCGATACCGACGGCCGTATCGACCTGCGCCGGCGTTTTGCCGAGCGGCAATTGATCGAGACGGAGGAGGACACCGATTTCGACGGGCGCATGGATCAATGGGCGCAGTACGACAACGGCGTTCTGATTGCTCGCGGCATGGACCTCGACCGTGACGGTGTGGTGGACGAATGGGTCAAAACCGGCCAGGGCGGATTTCTCGCGCGCCACGGCCGTTCCGCTCCGCGACGCGCGCCCCCCCGACACGCAGCCGAGGTGACAACGCCGACACAACGGAACGAACCGGCCGTGTCGACCGATACGCTGCCGGTGCGCGCACCGGTGAGTGAACCGACCGACACCGATCCGAAACCGATCCTGCCGGAAAGCCCGATGCCGGTCCGCCAGCCATACGTCGACAACCAGAACAATCTGCCGCCCGTGGAAGGGGCTGTAATCGACAAGCGAGAACCGAGAGTGGACGAGCCCCCCCTGCGGCCGCACGAGTCGGCGACGCCGCCTCCCGAAATTCCCGACGTGCGTCCGATTCCGGTCCGTCGTCCGTGGCCGGAGGAGGAATACGAATTGCCTCCAGGGGAAAACGCGCAGGCGATTCCGAAACCGTCGCTGAGCGAGAGCGTGCTCGAGGAGAAAGAGGTTTCCGAGCAGGACGTGCCTCTACCCGAGGCCGCGCCGGAGCCCGAGCAACCGCTTGCCGAAGAGACGCCCCGACCGCGGCCACGCAAAAAGAGTTTTTTCGGACGACTGAGATTCTGGGACCGGGACGAAGCCGAAGACGAACAGGAATCCGCCCGCCGCGAACCACCGGAGTCGGCCGCATCGAACGAATCGACACCGACACCGGAACCGCGGAAGGATACTGCGCCGACAGAAACGCCCGAAAAACGGCGCTACGAGCCGATTCCCGACATGCCTTCGCGCTACGGCTCCGACCGATCCAGACTTCATCATCCGTCCGAAGGGTTGCAGGACTGACATGACTTCGGTCGAGGCGGTGATCTTCGATCTCGGGCGCGTGCTCGTCGGCGTCGACGTGCAGCGGGGCTTGTTCGAGCGCCTGGTCGACATGGCGGGCGCAGACGCGGAATCCGTGCTGCTGCGCCTGCATGCCGACGAGGTGTTTCGTCGTTTCAACGCCGGTGTCACGACGCCGCGGGAATTCTATGCCGAAGTAGGCGAACGGGTTGATCTCGACCTTTCTTTCGAAACCTTCGCGACATCGTGGTGTGAGATCTTTTTCCCACTTGAGGGGATGCGCGAACTGCTGCAAGATGTGCAGGCACGCGTGTCGGTGGGGCTTTTGTCCGACACCGACCCGCTGCACTGGTTCGCGATCCGCCAAGCGTATCCCTGGATCAACCGAATCGAGAAGCCGACGTTGAGCTTCGAAATCGGCGTAACGAAGCCCGATCTGCGTGCCTTCGCCGCGGCGGTGAACAACGTGGGTATGCCGGCGGAGCGGTGTCTGTTCGTCGACGACTTGACACGCAATGTAGAAGGTGCGCGCTCGGCGGGTCTACAGGCCGAACGGTTCACCGGTTGTGAAGCTCTGCGGACGAGCTTGAGGCGTTACGACATTCTGGATTGACCGCATCATGACCGAAGGCGTTTCCGTAATTCTGCATGCCTTGAACGCACAGGCCGAATTGCCGGGCTTCATGAACAACCTGCGGCGCTGCGAAGTGCTCGAGGTGATTCTCTGCGACGAGGATTCCACAGACGATACCATCGCCATCGCCCGCGGCGTCGGCGCGAGTATCCTCATCGGCGAGGCGGGCAGGACCGTGCGCACGGCGATTTTGCAGGCGCGCGGCACGGTGCTCTGGTTCCTGGCGCCGCATTGCATCCCGCCCGAGGAGAGCGGGCTGGAGATTCTGGAGTTGCTCTACGACTATGACACCACCGCGGGCTGGTGTCCGCTAAGGGGAGTGGGCTGGGGCATGGATCTGCATGCCATGAAGCTGAACCTCGCCGCCGGGCTGCTGGGGCGAATGGAGTGGGAGAACGGTCTCTTCGCCCGACAAACCGCGCTCAGCGAGGGATTGCCCGAACACCTGGGCTCCGCACCGCTGAGGACGCTACGCCGGCGCTTGGCCCTGAGCGGCGGCTTCACGCGCCTGACCCGGCCAGTGCGCCTGATACCCCCGAAGCGCTCTTGACAAAATCACGGCGTGAGAGTATATATAACAAGACGAAGCGGCCGGGAGCCGCTTCTTTTCGCTTTCCGGGGAGATGCCCGAGTGGTTAAAGGGGACGGACTGTAAATCCGTTGGCTACGCCTACAGTGGTTCGAATCCACTTCTCCCCACCAGCGCCTTCCAAGCCCGCTTCGGCGGGCTTTTTCGTTGCCCGACAAGCACTTGGCGCTTCCGCATCCTCCCGTTTCCGCATCGCCGCCTGTTCGATGCTGTCCGATGTTTTTCGGGCGTCGGTGCAGGATGCGGAACAGGAGACGGAACAAATCGAGTCGTCTGCTGGCGATACATCGCCGCTCGTCTCCTGCTTGGGCGGCATGTCGGATGCGTAAAAGCAAAGAGCCCGGGAAACATGTGAAGGTTCTGGCCAACACATATGCGTCCGGCATCTCGCCTATTCAACTATTCTGGTAATGAACGGTTCAATGCGTTCGGTTGCCGTTGGCATCACAGGTTGCCCAACGCCACCGCGGCGGAGTAGCACATGCCGGTGTCATTGCGCTCGCCGAGCGTCCGCAAGAGCACCGAGAGGCGGCGGGGGAGCGTACCCTTGAACTTCTCCTCGCCGTTCCAGACGACGGCGACATCCTTCTCCAGGTCGACCAGTTCGTCGTTGAGGTAGATCGTCAGCGCCGGTACGTTCTCGCTCTCGATCGTGACGACGTTGTCCTCGCCGCAGACCACGCGGACCTTCATGCCCTGCTTCGGGGCGGGGATGGCGATATTGTAATAGCGGGCCTTCCACCCCACCTGCGGCGCCCAGACCACGGTGCGCGGGTAGGCGACGCGCTCGTTCTCCTCGAAATACTTGTCGATGTCGGCGTATACGTTGTCGGGGGTTTTGTGTTCCACACCGGGGTATTCCTTGTAGTGGAGCGGGTAGCCCTCGGGATCGTCCTGCTTGAGCGCCTGCAGCGCGTCGCGCCCACCGCGCGATCTGCTCAGTCGGCCGGCCTGGGTGTCATCCTCGCCGATGAAGACGCCGAAGTTGACGTTGCGCAGATTGACATAGGCGTCGCCCTTCAGGGATGAACCGCCGCCGTTGCTGGCGATGGCGGCAAAGCGGTCGCCGCTGGCGCTGGCGAACTGCCAGGCGCCGAAACCGCCCATCGAGACGCCGAGGATGTAGACGCGGTTCGGGTCTACTTCGTACGAGGCGAGGATCCGGTTGAGCACCGTCTCGACGTTCTGCGCCTCCTTGTACCGCACCCAGGAGTTGACCCCCGAGTCGTCCACCGCGCGCGGGATGATCTTGACCGGCACGGACGCGATCTTCGGCGCGCGCACCATGCCCCAGCCCCAGGCCATCTCGTTCTCGTCCGCCCCGCCGCCGCCGCCATGAAGGTAGACGACCGCCGCGGTGGGCTTCTTCATCCGCTTGGGCGTGATCAATACAACGCGCATAGTGCCGTTGGGCGTCTCGATCGCGGCCACCGGCGCGACGCCGACGCCGATCTGTTTGTTGAACGTCTTGCGCTGCGGGCTGAGCTTGGCGGTGAGGTCCGTCTCTTCCGGTTCGAGCGCGTCCTTGCGCTTTTCAACGTATTTGGCGTAATAATCGGCCAGCTTCTCAAGTTCGCGCGCCTTCTCGATATGGTCGTTTTCGCCGAGTTCCTCGATGACCTTCTCGCGTTCGGCCTCGTCCCCGACGGCGAATCGCTTGACCATCTTTCGGGCATCGCTTCGGCTCAAGCCTTCGCCCGCACGTGCCGAGAACGACAGTGACGTGATTGCAATCAGAGCTATTCCGCGCAGATGATTTCGCATACGTCCTCCGTTTGTCAGTTTGTTCACGTCTCCCGCACGATCGTTACCGCTTCGGCGGTGATGCGGGCGATCTCGTCGAACTCGCCGTCCGCGACAAGGTCGCGCTTGACCATCCAGCTCCCGCCGCAGGCGAGTACGCTTTCGAGCGCGAGGTAGCTGCGCAGGTTGCCGGCGTGGATCCCGCCGGTGGGAATGAACGTCGCCTGTGGGAACGGCGCGGCCAGGGCTTTGAGCATGGGCAGACCTCCGGCCACCTCGGCCGGGAAGAACTTGATCGTCTCCAGGCCGTATACGAGCGCCTCCTGCAATTCCGTCGGCGTCATCACGCCCGGCGCCACCGGCACCGCGTGCGCCACGCACCATTCGACCACCGGCCGGGCGATGCCCGGAGAAACGATGAAGCGCGCGCCCGCGTCGACGGCTTGCTTGGCCTGGTCCACGGTGAGGACGGTGCCGGCGCCCACGAGCATGCCGCTGACCCGCGCGGCGCGCTCGATGGCGGAGGCGGCCGCGTCGGTGCGGAAGGTGATCTCCGCGCAGGGCAGACCGCCGACGACGAGCGCGTCGGCCAGATGGCCGGCTTTATCGGCGTCGTCGATCGCCACCACGGGCACGAGGCGAAAGTTTCGGATCAGGTCGAAGGCGTTCTCGGTCATGTGGTCTTCCTTCTGCAAGCTTTCATCATGACTCGTCGATCAGGCTCTCCAGGTCCAGCCGTCCCAGCGCGCGGCGCAGATTTTCGTTGACGCCGACGATACGCAGCATCCGGCCCGCGCGCGCGAGACGCTCGTGCGCAGCCAGGATCGCCCCGAGGGTGAGCGAACTGACCGACTCCACGCCTTCGAGGTCGATCACCACCAGCAGGTCCTGCGTCCGGTAGCTCGCCGCCAACTCGTCGATGAAGCGTTCGGCCGGCTTGCCGATCAATGCCGTGGCGTAAGCGCTTGGCCGAATCACCTGGCGAGTCAACAGGCCGTCGATGTGGCCGGCGATGAGCTTCTCGAGCTGCAGCGGTCCCAGTTGTCGGCAGAGTTCCTGCGTGACACCGACGATGCGCAGGTGTCCGCCGCGCTGGCACAATTTCTCGTTCGCCGCCAGGATCGCGCCGATAGCGACCGAGCCGATACGCGTGACTCCCGCCAGGTCGATCACCAGCGTATCGGTCTGGACTTCCCGCAACGCATCCTCGAGCAGCTCGGCGAAAGCCTGCGCCGCCTCGCCCGCCAGCATCGCGTCGATCTCGCCCGGACGAATCGTCCGTTCCATGGGAAGTCTCTCAACGCTTGTAGATTGCGCCCTTGCGATATGCCGCCCACGCGGTTTCGAACCATGTGTCGCTCTGCGGGAGCGGACGGCGCGGAACCCACCGACATGTGATCTTATCACCCCTGATGTCGGTCTCCAGTACTTTTTCACGAAAAGACGGGTCTTCCGCGAGGAAGCGCCACGCCGCGTCCAGTCCGGGATGAACCTCGGCGCCCTTCTCCGCGAGGACCAGCGCCGAACCGCGACTGCCGACGCCGCTGAGGACCGCGTGCTGTGCCGCCTCGAGGTAGACCAGGTGCGCGAAGCACAGATGCCGCGTACGCAGGGCCTCGATTCTTCCGCGGGGGCCGCGAAAGCCGCAACCGTGCCGCGACAGCTTCCGCCACTGCGCGCGCGCTTCTTTCACCGCCTCGGCGAGGATCTCGGGCGCGCGGATATGCGCCGCGGCGCGGCTCATTCGCTCCTGGAACGTCGCGCGTTCGTCCTGCCATGACAGAACGGCTTTCTCTTTGCGTTCGAGAAAATCGGCGCACGCGGCCGCGGCCGTTTGGGCCGCTTTTTCGACCACGGGTCGCTCGACGGTCCATTCGGCGTACCGGTGGCGAATGAAGTCGGCTGCGCGGATCGCCCCGACCTGGCCGGCATTGATCGCGGAGCCCCCGGGACGGTAGACGCCGTGCGAGCCATTGACCTCGCCGACGGGGAAGAGGTGGCGGATATTGAGAGACTCCCACCAGTGGTTGGCGGCCAGTCCGCCGTTGTTGTGCTGCGCACAGACGGCGATTTCCAGCGGCTCGACGGCGATGTCGATGCCGTGATCGCGGTATAATTCGATCGCGGCGGGATTCATGTGTTGTAAGCGGGCGATCGGCGTCGGCTGCGATGCTTTGGAATTGGCCAGATAATCGCCCGCCTCCTTGCTCAGGTTCTTCGTCTTGAAGTCGGTCGGACTACGACGAAAGTCCAGCCAGACCCGCCGTCCTTTGACTACCGTCTCGATGTAGACGAGGATATCGATGATCGAGCTGCCCGGGACCTTGCGCGGATCGAAGGGCCACTGGTACCCTTTCAGGAAGATCATCGAGCACATTTCCCCGACGGATTCGAAATAGGGGCGCAGAAACTCCCGCTCGTCCTCGCCGTTGGTTTCGGTGCTGATAAAGCGCGGGATGACCTGCATGTATGTGCCCGAGACGTTCCAGCGGAACTTGATCGAGGCCATGCCGTACTGCGATTCCGACAGTGCCTGGCAGCGCGCGCCGGCGAGCATGGCCAGGCCGATGGCTCCGGTATGAACGTTGGGGTAAACGCTGGTGCGGTAGAGGCCACCCGGTCCGCCGACGGCGAAGACGACGTTCTCCGCGCCGTACGCTTCGAACCGGCCCTTCGCATCGACCATGAGGGCTCCCACGACGCGTTTGGCCCTGCCGGTGCCGCTGGTGAGCAGACTCACGACGTTGACCTTCTCCCGGAGGGGAATCCGCCGGCGCTTCGCCTCCGCGATCAGCGCCTCGCACATGCGTCGCGAGGTATACGGTCCGATAGAGGTGGCGCGGGTACGCGGATCGTGGTCGGTCTTGTAGCCGACGAACTGACCGTACGGATCCTGCGGAAACGGGACGCCCAGTTCCACGAGATTCAGAAACGCCCGCGTCGACTGCGCCGCCTCGACCAGCGCCAGGTCGCCGTGCATGCTGCCGCCGTCGAAATAGTTGCGGGCCATCGAGAGCGGCGCGTCCTCGTCGTCGCCGCAGAGGTTGAGCTTGTAGTAGGTCTGCTTGTCGCTGCCGGTGTTGATCGAGGTGCCCAGGCGCAGCCCCTCGGTCAGGATCAGCAGGTCCTCGATGCCGCCGCGGTGAAGCTGCACCGCCGCGCTCAACCCCGCCGCGCCGCTGCCGATAACGAGCGTGTGCGCGAACTTCAGCGACAGGCGATGTCTTTCGCCAGCGCGTTCGAACGTGAGCGTCTTGGGCATGATGCGGGAGCTTCCTGTGCGCGATGCCGGAACGGCAATGACTTTCAGTCCGTCTTGTGCTCCTCGCGCTCGTACGCGTGAGCCCGGAGAATCGCGCCGGTGTCGGTATCGATCACGACCTTGTAGCCCTTGGTCCAGCTCTCGGGCTCGAATGCCTGTGCTTCCAGGTGGCGGAAATCGACGGTATAAGTGCGCAACGTCTCGTTGTAACGGATAAAGGCGTTGCCGCTTTCGTAGGCTTTGCTGAACGGCTCGACCGAGAGCTGCCGCTTGCCGAGGACCAGCGCTTCGCCGCGGGTGATGGTCACCCCGTCGAGACGTTGCTCCACCGTCTCGCCGTAGCCGGTTCGCGTCGAACTGGTCGACGATGCGGCACAACCGACAGCCAGCAGAACCAAGCCCGAGACCCAGATCGCGTTACGCCGCATGCTCGACTCCTTCCATGCCGTGAAGCGCAGCCGGCTCTCCTGTGGCCAAAGCCGCGGTCGGTTCATGAAAGCAGATTTCTGCGGTTTTCGCAATCCCTTTTATATCATCAACTTGATTCGAATTTCACGGGACGCGGATTACAGCGCCTGCACGGTCAAGCCGCCGTCGACCATGACGACCTGTCCCGTCGAGTAGGGCATGTCGCCGCGGGCCAGCGCGGCGACGGCTTTGCCGATGTCTTCGGGATATCCCCAGCGTTTCTGCCGGCAGAGCCCCTCGTCGATCAGCTTGTCGTACTTCTCCTTCACCCCGGCGGTCATATCGGTCATGACGAGTCCCGGGCGCACCTCGTAGACGGGGATGTCATACTCGCCCAGACGCGCGGCCCAGAGTCGGGTCGCCATGGCGATACCGGCCTTGCTGAGGCAGTACTCCCCGCGGCTGGGACTGGCGACGGTGGCCGAGATGGAGGAGATGTTGACGATGCAGGCGAAGAAGCCGGGATTGGCTTCCTTGAGCCCGACCAGGTGGTTGGCTACCAGTTGCGTCAGGAAATACGATCCTTGCAGGTTGATCCGCATCACGCGTTCGTAACTCTCCTCGGTCGCCTCGAGGATATCCATGCGCACCTTCGGCGCCACGCCGGCGTTGTTGACGAGCATGTTGACCTTGCCGAAACGAGCGAGAGCCGCGTCGAACATCTTGGTTCGCGCTTCGGCATCACCGATATCGGCCTGGCAGTACACTGTCGCCGCGCCCAGCGATTCCAGTTCGCGCAGCGGCTCCGCCACCGCTTCCTCGTCGCGGACACCGACAATAGCCAGATCGTATCCGGCGGAGGCCAAGCATTTGCTGATCCCCAGTCCGATACCGCGTCCGCCGCCGGTGACGATGGCGACGTTCCTCTCTTCGTTCATGGTTGTCTCCGTCTGTCGCTTTGTGTCGATTATCGCCCCAGCCAGCGCTTGAGCACCGCCGCGTCCTCGAGGAACTGTTCGCCCGTCTCGCCTCGGACGAACTCGATCAGCGCCCAGTGGTCGCGCCCGGTTGTCGCGACCTTGGCGAAGATGGCCGGCCAGAACTCCTCGCCCTCCCCGAGCGCGCGGCGGTCGATGCCGTCTTCGGTCCGCACCCAGCGGAAAACATGGAGGTTGCTCAAGAGCGGCAACGCCTCCTCGAGCGCCAGCAGATGTTCCTCGAGATCGCGTCCTTCCGGAGGCAGGAGCGTCTGCCAGAGCGTGCGGAGATTCTCGTGGCCGACTTCGCCGTAGAGCTTCTTGGCGCTTTCGCGCGCCTCGGTCAGCGTGTTGTCGTGGTATTCGGTCGAGACGGTCATGCCCCGCGCGGCGGCGAGTTCGCAGACGCGTTGCAGATCCTCGACCACGCGCTTGCGGTACTCCGGATCGACCATCGCCGGCGGCCGTTTGCCGCTCCAGACGCGCACGGTCGGCGCCTGCAGTTCCGAGGCGCTGTCGAGCACGGCCGCGAAGTCCGGCGTTCCCTCGGTCTCTCCGGCGCGGTAGTAGGACCCGTACGCGGCGACCTCGAGTCCCGCGTCGTCGGTCAGCTTCTTCACCGCGCGCGCGCCGGCAACATCGCCGTGCGGGACGTGGATATCGCCGCCCCACTCGATGCCTTCGAGTCCCGCTTGTGTCACCAGGTCCACGATCTGCTCCGGCCTCAACTTGCGAAAGGTGATCGATACCAGTCCGCCACGAATCATCCTCTTTCCTTTCTCCATGCCGAAGACCTGTTCACGCATTCGTGCCGAACGCAGCGTCGATCTCGTCGGCGGCCTTCATTCCCTCGGCGATGCCTTGGACCGCGGTGGTGCCGCCGCTGGCCAAATCGCCCGCGGCGTAGACGTCCGGCAGCGAGGTGCGCTGCGAATTGCCCCCGACCTGCACCGTGTTCCACTTCGTCAGAGCCAGGTCCGCCAGCGCGTTCTTCACGGTCTGGTCCATGCCCTGTCCGATCGCCTCGATGGCCAGGTCGACCCAGAGCACGCTCTCGGAATTCTCCACCGGCTGAGGCCGGCGCCTCCCGGAGTCGTCCGGTTCGCCCAGTTCGGTGCGGACGATCTTGATGCCTTCGAGCCTGCCGGCGGGATCGCAGACGTATTCCAGCGGCTGGGTGAGAATCATCAGGTGGCCGCCGATATTGAGGAAGCGGTCGCGCTCTTCGGGCCAGGCCGGCATCTCCTCGAAGCTGCGGCGGTAGACGAGGTAGACGTCGCGCCCGCCGAGTTTGCGTGCCGCCACCGCCGCATCCATGGCGGTGTTGCCCCCGCCGATGACCGCGACGCGCGCGGGAACGGTCTGGCGCACGCCAGTCTTGACCTGCCGCAGGAAGTCCAGCGCGTCCACCGCGCCCTCGGCCTCTCCGAGCGAGACGCCTTGCCCGAGTCCGACTGCCAGCAGCACCGCGTCGAATTCCTGGCGCAGGGCTTGCAGGTCCAGGTCGATCCCCAGCGCCTTGCCGTGTTCGACCCGCAGCCGCCCGGCTTCGCGCGCGGGCGCGAGGATGCCGTCGACTTCGGCCTCGGCGTTGCCGTAGCGCTCATCGGGGATAGTCGTCTCGGGTGTGCCGCCGAGACGACCAGCCTTCTCGTAAAGCGTGACCGCGTGGCCTTTCTCGATCAGGCGCACCGCCGCGGCCACGCCGGTCGGTCCCCCGCCGACGACGGCGATGCGCTTGCCGCTGTGTATGTCCGGCACACGGCAGCCGATGATTCCTTTCAGACGCGCGATGCGGCAGACCACGAGCTGGATGTCGCGGATCGGGATCGGGTTCTGACAGAAGATCCCTTCGACGCAATGGCCCTGGCACTGGACCTCGGAGGGACAGACGTAACCGCACATCTCCGGCAGCAGATTATTGCGGCGGAGGATCTCGTAGGCGGTCTCGATCTCGTCGTTGAGGAACGCCTTGATGAAAGCGGGGATGTCGATATGCGCCGGGCAGCCTTCCCGACAGGTCGGCTCGAAGCAGTCGCGGCAGCGCTCCGCTTCGCGCTTCAGGCGCGAGAGCGAAAAACGCCGGCCGAGGCGGTACTGCGGGCCGTAGATCTCCGCGTCGCGGACGACGCAGCCGGTGCGGCCGCCGTCGCGCATGATCTGCGTGCAGGCCGAACAGGTGACGCAGGTCTTCTTCGAATCCATCCGTCCGGTCCGGAGAATGTCGTTGACCGAATCGGGGTAGGCGAAGGCGTTGCGGCCCTGCCCGATCATGCTTGCCCAGCCCTCCTCGACCGCGCCCGCGCCGACGTACGGCAACAGGTGCCGCAGCCACGTGTATCCCGCACCGATGACCGGCAGGTCCGGGTGCGCTTCCTGCACCTGTCGGGTGATGCCCAGAAAGCGCGCGATGGCGTAGAGCGGGTGCTCGCTCGGGGGGGTGAAGCCGTCGACGGGAAAGTCGTACGGTCGGCCGAAATGCGGATTGTAATACGGGTTGCCGATGGAGAGATTGAGCACCGGCACCCCGATCTCCTTGAGGAGCCCGATCAGGCGGATCGGTTCGCCCAGATCCGGCTGAGTCGCGTCCGTTTCGCTGACGCCCCAGCCGTAGGGATAGGGAATCGCGTCGTAGGCGCTCATACGCGTAGTGATGAAGACGCCGGGCACCTCGTCGTGGATGCGCGCCAAGGTCTCCAGCAGCAGGCGCGTGCGGTTCTCGAAGGAGCCGCCGTACTTGCCCTTGCGCGTGTGCGAGGCCAGCAATTCGCTCATCAGGTAGCGGTGGCAGCTCTTGATATCGATGCCGTCGAAACCGGCTCTGGCCGCGAGCTCGGCCGTCTCGATCCAGGTGTCCTGCAGCCGGTCGAGCTCGTCGTCGGTGATGAGCGGGTAATCCGCAGGCAACTCGTGCAACGGATCCAGGATCGGCGAGTGGTGCGCGATGATCGGCTTGGGAATCCCGTGGGGTTTGCTATAGCGCCCCGAGTGGGTGATCTGCAGCACCAGCAGCGGCTTCTTGCCGGCCGGATTTTCCGCCGCCGCGCGTGTGGCCTCGACCAGGCGCGCGAAGCTGTCGGCGGTCTTCTCGTGCAGCCACAACTGGCCCGGGTTCGACCGTGCCTCCAGCAGCGGTGCGGTAGCCTCGAACCAGATCAGCCCCGATCCGCCCGCGGCGTAGCGGCGATAGCGACGGAAGCTCAATTCCGTCGGCGCGCCGTCCGCGTCGGCGTCGAAGCCTTCCATCGGATGCACGGCCATGCGGTTGGGCGCCTGCCGCGCCCCGACGGCGACCGTGTCGCCGAGGACGACCGTGTTCTCGCTGAGTGGCAGGTTGACGCCGAGCGCAGCGATTTTCTCGCGAAGGTCTTCGCGCGAGGCGATGTGAAAACGTTCGTGTTGGTCGGTGGGCATGGATCGGTATCTCCCAATGCGCGCGGCGAAAGCCGATGGCGTTCAGCCGCGGCGGACGGGCGACAACGCCGATGAAGCCGTTGCCGGAGCGAAGCCCCGACCTGGAGCGGTAGGCATCGCGGTAATGCGCGGACCTGCACCGCCGTCACGGCACAGCAGCGCGCACTATAGCCCCCGGCGGAGGATCGCGCAACTCTTTTTCGGCTCGGCGGGAAGACCGGGGAAGGTCATTCGCTGCCGGAAGTACTTAGCGCGCGCTGGCTGTAACGGCACTTGTCGAGCGCGGCCTTGAGATCCTCTACCTCGAAGGGTTTTGTGATGTAGTCGTCCATGCCGGCGGCGAGGCATTTCTCCCGGTCGCCTTTCATCGCCGCGGCGGTCATGGCCACTACCGTCAGGCGTTCCTCGCCGTGGGCTTTTTTGATCTGCCGGATGCGCGTCGGGTCGCCGACTACCCACGTCGGCGCCTGCGGATCGCACCGGACGATCAACTCCAGCCCTTTCTGCTCGGCCTTGGCCGCGAGCAGTTGCCCCACTTCGTCGATCGGGCCGGGATTGTTGTCATGAGCTGGAAGTCGACTCCCTGCGGGCATCGGCGACGGCGGCTCGTCTGAGTTGTTGCGGCTTCGCGAAGACCACTCGGGGCGCCTCGGCGCCGCGCCGCACATTCGAACCGCCGACGCGCAGGCAAAAGACTCGCCTGCTTGCGACGTGTTGTACTCAGGCCGTGGAGGGTGGCGATTTTGCCGTTTCGATTCGCATCCGGCCGGGAAGGCGTTTGAGCCGTTCGAGATCCGGCTCGGCCAGAGTGACGCGCACCACGGTCTCGGAATCGACGTAGCGCAGGTCGTGGATATTGCCGACCTCGTTGATCACGGCGAGGCGCTTGCCGTCCCCGGCGGGAAAGCGCAGTATGCAGGTTTGCCGTCCGCTCATCGCCCTGCGTTCGAGCAGCGCCAGCAATTCGTCGGTACCGCCGCCCGTCCGCGCCGAGACGAGAACCGACGGCTCCAGCAACTCGCGCATGCGGTCGCAGATCGCCTGGTCGGTCACCGCGTCGGCCTTGTTCAAAACATACAGCCGCTCGCGTTCGTACAAGCCGATTTCGCGCAGCGCCTGGTCGACCGCGCGCACGTGCGCGAGCGCGTCGGGACTGGCCGCATCGATGACGTGCAGCAGCAGGTCCGCCTGCGCGGCCTCTTCGAGGGTGGCGTGGAAGCTGGCCATCAGGTGATGCGGCAGGCGCTCGATAAAGCCGACCGTGTCCGAGAGCAGCATGATTTCGCCTCCGGGCAGTTCGAGTTGCCGCGTCAGCGTGTCCAGCGTGGCGAAGAGCCGGTCCTCGATCAGCGGCTCCGCGTCGGTGAGGCGTTTGAGCAGCGTGCTCTTGCCGGCGTTGGTGTAACCGACGAGGCAGGCGGCGAAACGATCACGGCGGCTGCCGACTTCGCGTACCTTCCTGGCTTCGATTTCGTCGAGTTCGCGCCGCAGTTGCGCGATCTTGCGCCGGATGATCCGCCGGTCGGTCTCGATCTGGCTTTCGCCCGGGCCGCGCGTACCGATACCGCCGCCGAGGCGTTCGAGGTGGGTCCACTTCCGTGCCAGCCGCGGCAGCTCGTATTGCAGTTGCGCCAGCTCAACCTGCAGTTTGGCCTGGTGGCTGCGCGCGCGGGCGTTGAAGATGTCGATGATCACCTCGCTGCGGTCGATCACCTTGCGCCGGCAGCTCTCCTCCAGCGCCGAAAGCTGCGTCGGGGTCAGGTCGTCGTCGACGACCACGGTGTCGGCGCCGGTTTCGCGCACGGCGTGGCCGAGTTCCTCGAACTTGCCCTTCCCCAGAAACGTGCGCGTGTGCGGTCGATCGAGTTTCTGTGTCAACTCCCCGACCACCTCGCCGCCGGCGGTGTCGACGAGGCTGCGCAGTTCCGTCAGTGCGTTACCCGGTTCGCCGTAACGCCCGGGCATGATGGCGGCGACCAGGAAACAGCGTTCGCGGCCGATGTTGATGTTGTCGCTCTGGCGCATCGGTTCGAGTTCCTATCGCAAGGCGCGGCGTGATTATAGCCGCTCGGCCGCGGAAAGACAGACGTCGAATCGGAGGAGGAAAAGCACGGGCCGGCCGTTATTCTTCGAAGCGAATCGAGTCAATATAGACCTTGCCCTTTTTCTCCCGGTTGAAGACGAGGATGAGGAGCGAGTAGACGCGCTTCAAATCCGGCGCGGTGGCGTTGCTGAGTTGCTTGTCCATCTTGAAGGACTTCCAGTTCTTCTTCTGCAGGTCGATCTCGACGTTCTGCGTCCAGGCCTTGCGCTTGCAACCCGCCGGCGCGGTCAATTCGTACCAGAGCGAGTCCTGTCCCGCCACCATCGCCACGGCGATGGGCACGGTCTGCTCGCTGTCGTTGTAGACGTCGAAGACGAGGCGGCCGTAGGCGCTCAGGTTGTCCTTCATCAACAGCTTGAACGCCGCCTTGTACTTGGTGTTGTCCTCGTAGGCCAACTCCAGCACCACGTTGTTGTTGTTCTTGACGTCGGTCAGTTTGCGCACCTTCGCCGGGTTGCTCCAGCCCTCGTGCAACCACTGCTTGGTCTCCAGTCCCTCGGCGGCGCTCTTCTCCACCGTCGGCTCGCGCGCCTCGACGATCTCCTGCAGTCGCGCCACCGCTTCGATGGCCTCCGTCGATTCCGGGTGCGCCTGGATGTACATCTTGTACGCGCTCAGGGCCTGCTCCTCGTTGGGCGGCTTGATGTACTCGTACATCCGTCCCAGATGCAAGTAAACCTCGTCGGGGATGTCCGGTTTGCCCAGAACGTATTGGAAACGTTCAAGCGCTTTCAGCGCCATCTCTTCGTCCGCCGACACCATCTCCTCGCACCACAGGCCCAGTTCGTAATGTCCGCGATAGTCCTCTGCACCAAGACGCTTGAAACGCGACTCGAAGTCGTACTCGATCTTGTCGATCGTCGCCGGGTTGAGCACGATACGGTTGTCCGGATTGTCTCCGACAATGACGACGACGCCTTCCTCGCTCGTCTCCACGACCTGGCACTCCAGCCGCGTACCGTGCTTGAAGATGATGGTATCGGCGCGGGCGCAGACGCTCAGCAGCAGACCCGCCGCCATCGACATGGTCAAGAGAGAGAGAATTCGTCCCGGCATTGTCTCGCCTTTGTCGTCAGAATCGTCCTCGGCTTCGGCCGTTTATTGCGCTGCTGTATACATTTTACTAACGCAAAACGGGGCGGAATGCAACCAAATTTCCGCCAATCCTTTTGTTGGCAATTGGATACGGATTTCGTCCTGGCCCGGAAAAAGTGTCGAATACGGCGGAAATCCATTTGACGTTCATAGAAAACAGGGAGTAAACTGACAAGTGGTGGAACGGAAGACACCGCGATACGGCCGGTCGCAGTCCGCGTTGGGGAACGCGGGGCCGGGCGTCGGGACGCGAGTCCCGTTTTGCGAAAGCCATGGAACGGCTTTCGACTATTCTAGGGAGGGAAAACCATGGCGCTCACCGTCAACAACCTGCCGTCCGTTTCGGCAAACCGCTACCTTTTCCAGGCCAACCGGAGCAAGACCGGTGCGCTTGAGAAGCTCTCCTCGGGCCTGAAGATCAATCAGGCCAAGGACGGGCCGGCCGGGCTGGTCATCTCCGAGTTCCTGCGCAGCCAGCTCACGGGCCTGCAGCAGAGCGTGCGCAATACCCAGGAGGCCAACAACGTCTTCAGCATCGCCGAGGGCGGGCTCTCGGAGATGTCGAACCAACTGCGGAGCATGCGCCAGTTGGCGCTCCATGCGCTGAACAGCGGTGTCACCGGCGATAGCCAGATCGCCGCCGACCAGGCCGAGATGAACAGCGGCGTCTACGCCATCGGCAACATCACAGCGACCACGAAGTTCTCCGATCAGTTCCTGCTCAACGGCGGCAAGGAGATCAACTTCAGCAATACCGATCCAGACAACATCATCGACAAAGCCGGCAGCCAGATCGAGTCCATGGCCGACATCGCCGGCCTGACCGTCGACGTCGAGTTCAGCGGCGCGGCCGCGGACCAGGCCGAGAAGGCCGTCGTCGAGACCAGCCACGGCGCCACCACCCTCGGCGAGAACCAGGAATTCACCATCACCGGCTCGCAGGGCTCGGCCACGTTCCAGTTCGGCGCCGAGATGGACCTGCAGAGCGTCGCCGACGTCATCAACACCCGCTCCGACCAGACCGGCGTAACCGCCTACGCCATCCAGGACGCCGGCGGCGGGCCCACCGAGTTGCGCCTGGTTTCCGAGGAGTACGGCGGCGACGAGACCGTCCGCGTCGAACAGACCGCCGGCAACCTCTTCGCCACCGAGGGGCAGGTCGCCGAGGACGCCGGGCAGAACGCCGTCGTTACCGTCGACGGCCAGGAGGTGGAGGCCGACGGCCTCACCGTCACCGTCCAGTCGGGCAACGTAACCGGCACCATCGAGCTCAATGCCGGCGATTCGAGCGCGACCACCGTGGCCCAGGCCGGCTACGACGAGGACACGCTGACCGAAGCGGGCGACGCGCGTTCGGCCGAGATCGGAGAATTCACCGGCGGTATGCGGCTGCAACTCGGCGAGGGCGCGGGAATGCAGAATCGCGATATCTTCGGTCTCAGGTCGATGAACCTCGCCGATCTCGGGCGCGTCGAGATCGACGGCGAGAACTACAGCCTCACCGACCTCGTCTCGGGAGGCTCCGCCTCGCTGGCGACCGACCCGGCCGCAGCGTTGCAGGTGATCGACCAGGCCATCGCCGACGTCTCCGCCGAGCGCGGCCGGATCGGCGCGTACCAGGCCAACACCCTGCAGACCAACGCCAACTCCCTCAACGTGGCTATCGAGAATATCACCGCCACCGAAAGCGGCATCCGCGATGCGGACATGGCTAACCAGATCACCGAGATGATCAAGGCGCGGCTGCTCGAGGACGTCGGGATCATGGGGGTCCAGTCGGCGAAAATGTCCGCCGGCTCGGTGCTGAAACTGCTGGGGATGTAGCGGCTATTCCGTACGGAGCGCGGTGATCGGGTCGAGGCTGGCGGCCTTCCACGCCGGATAGGTGCCGAAGACGACGCCGATGCCGACCGAGATCGGGTAGCTCAGCAGGATCGAGAAGAGCGTCACCTGCGTGGTCTGGTCGGTGTACTTGGAAATCCCCCAGGCGATGCCGAAACCCAGCGCCACGCCCACGAGTCCGCCCAGGCCGGTCAGCAGCACCGCCTGCAGGAGGAACTGCAGCAGGATATCGCGCTTCTTGGCGCCGATGGCGCGGCGGGTGCCGATCTCGCGCGTGCGTTCGTAGACGTTGGCCATCATAATGTTCATGATGCCGATGCCGCCGACCAGCAGTGAGATCGCCGCGATCGAGGCGAGCATAATCAGCGAACGCCGTTCTTCTTCTTCCATCTGCTTCAACAGTTCGTACGGTACGTCGATGCGATAATCGCCGTCCTTGTGCGTCGCGGCGAAGTAGGCGTGCAGGCGGCGGGCGGTATTCTCGATCTGGTCGAGATCCTTGACCCGCAGGAAGATCCAGTCGGCCTCGACGCGGACGTAGTCGTAGGTCTCGGTCTGCCGCTCGCGCATGGCCGAGGAGTAGATCGCGTCGGCGGTACGCAGGGGGATGTAGATCTGATTGTTCAGGTTCAGGTCCCCGAGGATGCGCGCCTGGTAGATGTTCTCCAGCACGCCGACGACGCGGAAGTGGGCGCTGCGCACGCGCACCGAGCGGCCGACCGGGTCGCGGTAGGCGAAGAGCTTGCGCGCGGCTTCGTGGCCGATGACGCAGACGGGCAGGATGTTCGTCTCGTCCATCGTCGTCAGCCAGCGGCCGCCGCCGGGGCGGATGCGGCTCTTGCTCAGGTCCAGAAATGCCGGCGTCGTGGCCAGCAGGTGGATGTCGGTCTTGGTGTTCTCCACCACCACCGCCTGGCGCGTGTCGCGTACCGCCACCAGCCCGCGGAGATTCTCGAAATTTCCGGCGATATGCTTGATGTCGCGGCGGGTGACGCCGAAGGGGCTCGGGACCGAGGTGGTCTTGTCCTTGCTGGCGTCGCCGCCGGCGCTGGGTTTCTGCGAGCGAATGACGATATTGTCGATGCCGCGCTCGAGGATGTGCTGGCGGTGCACGATGCGGTTGCCCTCGCTGACGGCCATCATCGCCACCACCGCCCCGACGCCGAAGACCACGCCGAGCGCGGTGAGGAACGAGCGGAAGGCATGCCCCCACAAGTCCTGCAACGCCATCTGGAGTGTCCGGGTTACGCGCATCGTTTTCGCCCTAGAACATGAATTCCGCTTCGGTGGTGTCCTTGGTCACCGCCCCGTCGTGCAGGACGATTGTTCGCTCCACCTCGGCCTCGTACTCGGGATTGTGCGTGACCATGATGATGGTCCGGCCTTCGTCTCGGAGTTCCTTCAGGATGGCCAGCACCTCCTGGCCGGTCTTCTCGTCGAGGTTTCCCGTCGGTTCGTCCGCAAGCACGATCGGCGGGTCGTTCGCCAGCGCCCTGGCGATGGCCACGCGCTGACACTGCCCCCCGGAGAGCTGTGTCGGCCGGTGCCGCAGGCGGTCGCCGAGCCCCAATCGCTCGAGCAGTCTCGTTGCGCGCAGACGCATCTCCCGCCGTCCGAAACCCGCATAGCGCATCGGCATGCGCACGTTGTCCAGCACCGTCATGGTGGAGAAGAGATTGAACGACTGGAAGACGAAGCCGATCTTGAGGCAACGGATCTCCGAAAGACGGTTGTCGTCCAGGCGGCTGACGTCCTGCCCGTCGAGGACATAGCTCCCGGCGGTGGGCCGGTCCAGCAGCCCCAGCAGGTTCAGCAGCGTCGACTTGCCGGAGCCGGACGGCCCCATGACGGCGATGAAGGTCCCGGCCTTCAGCGCCAGCGTTGTCGGCTTCAACGCCTCCACTGTGTGGGCGCCGGCAAGGTAGGTCTTGCCGATGTTATCGAGTTCGACGATGGTCATCGCGGAATCAGCCGGCCGGTCGATAGACAAGTACCTGATGGCCCTCCTCCAATCCGCCGAGGATCTCGACATAGGAGGTGGAGGCCAGGCCGGTCTCGACCTTGCGTTCCTCGGGTTCCTTGCCGGATTCCACCAGGCAGTAGGTCTCGCCCTCGCGGTTGTAGACCGCCTCGACCGGCACGTAGAGCGCGTCCCTCACCTCGCCGATGATCAGCTCCACGTCGACGCTCATGCCCGGCATCATGCGCGGATGGGTGCTGCCCGTGGAGATCTCGATCTCGTAGATCTTCGGGCTGCTCGGATCCCAGTGGATCGTTCGCTGGCTCATCACCGGGATCTTGGTCACCTCTCCCTTGAGCACCAGGTCCGGAATCGCCGGACTGGTGCTCCGCGCGGGGGTGCCCACCTTCACGCGCGAGCGGAATTCCTCCGGCAGGTTGACGCGGATCATGAAGCGCGAGAGATCGGGGATGGTGGCGAAGTATTCGCGGAAACGGAGCGTGGTTCCGATCTCGATTTCCTTCGGGTCCTGCCAGCGCCGGCGGTGCGGATTACCGAGGCTGACGATCCCGTCCACCGGGGCGCGGATCTCGAGCTTGGCGATGTCCTCCTCGACGGTCTTGATGTCCTTGCTGAGTTGCTCGATCCTGGTGCGGTGGCTCTGGATCTTCCGCTGCGCTTGCACTTCCTGGGAGTTGGCGCTGACGACGACCTTTTCCTGCTCGAGCTGCGCGCGCGCCAGTTCGTTGCGCAGGGAGCGCAGTTTCTGCGGATGGTCGTATTGCCGCCAGACGCGGAAAGCGTGGCTGGCCTCCTTGAGCTCCTTGCGCGCTTTTTCGACCTCGTTCTCGGCCTTCTCCTTCGCCTCTTCGAGTTCCTCGAGCTTCTCCTCGTCGTCCGCGTCGACGGCCAGGAGTTCCTCTTCCGCCACGGCCAACGCGTCTCTGGCGGCATCGAGCTTCTCTTCGCCAGCGTCGATGGCGTCCTTGAGCTCCTTGCGTTTGTATTCCAGCTCCAGTTCGAGATATTTCTTCAGCGCGTCCTTTTTGCTGCGCACGCTGTCGACGGCGGTCTTGATGTTGCTGAAGTTGGTCGATCGGAGGATGCGCAGATCCTCCTGCGCCAGGGCCAGGTCGCGCTCGGATTCGCTCAACTTCAGTTGCAGCCGTTCGAGTTCGGCGACGTGCTCGTCCGGCGCGAGCTTGGCGACGATATCGCCTTCTTTCACCCGGGCACGGTCCTGGACGACGTGGATGATGCGTTTCTCCCGCCGCTGCACCGGGCACCAGATGTCGTAATTCTTGATCGCGCCGAGGTTGCCCTCGAGTTCGATGGTGATCGGAAAGCCGCCGCGCTTGACCGCGACCGTGCGGTCCATCGCCTGCGTTTTCGCCTTGGAGTTCTCGCCGCCGAGCCAGGCCGGCAGCGTGAGCTGATCCACCCATTCCGGCGCTTCGAGCCGCGCCAGCCACTCGGGCTTGAAAATCACCACCGCCCAGATCGCCCCGGCGACGCCGAAGAGCAACAGCAGGCCGAGGGGAAAACGCCAGCGTCGGGTGGTGGTGGAAACGCTCATTCGCATCCTGTCCGAGAAAGAGGGCGCGGAGGCCGTTTGCCTCACAACTAACTGTAACTGTAGGTGAAGCGGGAATCAACCTTCGATCACGCGCATCGATTTCCACCAGCCGCAGCGGTAACGCCAGTAGAAGACCCCGGCGTTGATGACGACGTAGGCCACGAACATGCCCCACAGCGTCCAGACGCTGGCGCCGAGCCACTGCTGGGCGATGAGGCAAGGCAGGGCAAAGCAGAACCAGCTGATGGCCACGCCGACCCACATGGCGAAGTGCGTATCGCCCGCGCCCTTGAGCGCGCCGTTGTAGAGGATGAAGATCCCGTCGAAGAGAAGGTACGCGGCGATGTAACGCAGAAAGTACGCGGCCATCTGCAGCGTCGCCTCCGGATTTTCCGCGTTCGTCAGCGGAAAGAGCAGTTCCAGGTGCTGCGGAAAACCGAGGAAGAGGACGCTCATCACCGCCATGTACGCCAGGATCAGCACCCGTGCGCTGCGTACGGCGCGCTTGGCGTGCGGGATCTCCCCCGCGCCGATGGCCTGTCCCACGAGGATGGTGGCGGTCATGCCGATGCCGACCATGGGGATGAAGGCGATGGCGTTCATGCTAAAAGCGACGGTGCTGGCTACGCGCGCCATGGCGCTGGTCTGGCCGACAAGGATGACGAAGAGGTTGACCGAGGCGATGTCGAGGAAGAAGCTCAAGCCGCTCGGGAGCCCGTACCAGACCAGCCGCCGCAGGAGCTCTCCGTCGAACTTGCGTTGCGGCCAGGTGCGGAACCGTTCGCGGTTGCTGCGGTGCAGGAACAGGACCACCGCCACGACCAGCGCGCAGACCGAGCCGAAGATCGTGCCGATGCCCGCGCCGACAATGCCCAGTCGCGGAAAGCCCCACCAGCCGTAGATCAGCGCCAGGTTGGCGACGATATTGATGAGGACGCCGAAACCTTCGAGCCCGGCGACGGTCCAGGTCTTGCCCCGGCCGCTCCAGAAGGAACAGAGCGCCGCCATCATCAGTGGGGCGAACGCGCCGCCGCAGAGGATCCGGAAATAGCCGACCTGCTCGTCGCGGACGCTGATGTCGTGGCCGACGCGGTCGAAGAGCCAGGGCGCCCAGAGAATGCCCGTGGCCATCAGAACCCAGCCGATCAGCGCCAGCCAGACGCCCTGCCACACCGATACGCCGACGCGCTCGGGGCGTTTGGCGCCGATATACTGTGCCACGAAAGTGCCGGCGTAGTGGCCCAGCCCGATGAAGAAACAGGCCAGGGTGAACCACATGATGCCGGCCGAGAGCGAAGCGGAGAGGTCGTCCGGCGAGACGCGCGAGAGCATCACCCGGTCGGTGAAGAGACGGAGCGCATGGCTCGACGCCGCCAGAATCAGCGGCAGCGCCACGCGCAGCACCTCGCGGACGCCGCCGCTCGGTCTCCGCGGCGCCGTCTGCGGCACGGCTTCGACATAGGGCTCGGGACGGGCTTCCATCGCGTCGCTTTCCTGCGCAAAGCCGAAAGCCTGTCAGCATATCTCCGGATAAGGGGAATACAAGCGGATTCGCGGATTTATCGTCCGCCGAGTGGCTGTTGCTGGGTCAGGCAGTGGAGCGTGCCGCGTCCCCACACCAGGTCCAGCGCGTGGATGCCGATCACCGGGCGGTCGTCGACCACCTCGGCGAGGATTCCCAGCGCCTCACGGTCGGCGACGTCGTTGAAGGCGGGCACCAGGAGCGCGGCATTGCAGAAAAAGAAATTGGCGTAGCTCGCCGGCAGGCGTCTGCCGCGAAAGAAGACCGGCCGCGGCATCGGCAGATTCACCACTTGCGGTCGGGCGCCGTCTGCCAGGCGCGCGCGCTGCAGGCGTTCGCGGTTCTCCGCCAGGGCGGCGTAATTGTCGTCCTGCGGGTCGTCTTCCCGCGCCAGCGCGATGATGCCGGGTGCGATGAAACGGGCCACGTCGTCGACATGGCCGTGGGTGTCGTCGCCGATAATGCCGTCGCCGAGCCATAGGGTACGGCTGATCCCCAGGTAACGCTTGAAAACCGATTCGAGCTCGCCGCGGCGCATGCCGGGATTGCGTACCTGCGCGGCCTGATCCAGCAGGCACCGCTCGGTGGTCAGCAATGTCCCGCTCCCGTCGATATCGATGGCGCCGCCTTCGAGCACGATATGCCGGCCGTTTTCGCGCACCACCGTGCGTTCGAAACCGACCTTCTCGGCAACGACGCGCGGCACCGCGTCGTCGCGTGTGTGGGCACGGTATTTCGCCCAGCCGGTAAAGCGGAAGTCGAGCGCCTTCACCGTGCCCTTGGCGCTTTTGACAAAGAGTGGTCCGCAGTCGCGCACCCAGCTCCGGTCGCTGCGATACAGAAGAAACTCGACGGTCTCGAGCGGGCAGCCCGCGTCGTCCAGCATGTCGCGCGCGCGTGCGCGACGTTTCGCATCCGGTACGAGGATGCGGACCGTTTCGCCCATGGCGATATGTCGCGCCATCTCGCAGAACGCCCACTCGGCCGCGCGGGTCTTGCCGGGCCAGTCGTCGCGATTGTGCGGCCAGATCAGCCACGTCGCCGCGTGCGGCGCCCATTCCGGCGGCATGGAGAACGTCTGCGCCATGGGACGGATTCTCGCGGCATGCGGGCGCCGTGCCGATGCGGCCGGCTACTCGCTCTCCTCGTTGACCGGGAGGAAGCGTCCGATCTTGCTGAGCAACTTCTCCGGCTGAAACGGTTTGTGCAGGTACTCGTTGATCCCCGCCTGCGCGGCGCGGGTGATGATGCGCTTGTCGGTTTCGATGCTGATCATGACGATGGGGACCTCGGCGTTGATCTTGCGCGCCTCGCGGGCGAACTCCACGCCGTCCATCCGCGGCATGTTGTAGTCCGTGAGGATCAACGCCATGTCCGGGTGTTCCTTCACCAGCGCCAGCGCGTCGGAACCGTCGTTGGCCTCGATGAACTCGAACTCCCCGAGTTTGCGCAGCATACCGATGACAACCATGCGGATCGACTGCGAATCGTCCACCATCAGGATTTTCTTCATCGCGTTGCATCCGTCTCGTCGAATCGGCGACAGAGCGCCTGGTAGCACTCCGGGCGCCGGTCGCGCAGGAACGGCCATTCACGGCGCACGCGTTCGATCCGCGCCGGGTCTACGGTGGCGTAGACCATCGCCTCTTCCTCGCCCGCTTCCTCGATTATACCGCCCATCGGATCGCAGGCAAAGCTTCCGCCCCAGAATTCGATTCCGCCCGGATGGCCCTGCGTCTCGAGGCCCACACGGTTGACCGCCGCGACATAGATGCCGTTGGCGATGGCGTGGGCCTGTTGGACGGTCCGCCAGGCCTGCCTCGACGTCGTGCTGTCGCGTTTCTCGCCGACGAGCCAGCCGATAGCGGTGGGAAAGAAAAGTACCTCCGCGTCCTGAAGAGCCGCCATGCGCGCCGCTTCCGGAAACCACTGGTCCCAGCAGATCAGTGCCGCGATCGTTCCCGCTTTCGTCTTGGCCACCTGAACCCCCAGGTCGCCCGGCGCGAAATAGTATTTTTCG
>CAYWFP010000002.1:101783-102614 GCA_964457365.1 uncultured Planctomycetaceae bacterium | reverse complement strand
GGGCATTTAGCGGCGGGCATTCCGGGGACAGTATATTAAACTTGCAGGGCATTCCGGGGACAGCATATTAAACTTGCGGGCATCCGGGCGTTGCGCTACCCGACGAGGCATTCCGGCGAGGCATTCGAGAGGGGCGGGCATTCCGGGGACAGTATATTAAACTTGACGCCATCCGGGCGTTGCGCTATGCTTTCTTCATGGCACGTATCGCACGGGTAGTCGTCCCCAATCTTCCGCATCATGTTACGCAGCGCGGCAATCGCCGCCAGAAGACGTTTTTTGAGGATGGCGACTACCATCTCTATCTGAAGTTGCTTGCGGCAGGGTGCACCCGGGCGCGTACAGAGCTCTGGGCGTACTGCCTTATGCCGAATCATGTCCATTTGCTTGTCGTGCCGACCAAGGATGATGGATTGCGAGGGGCCATCGCGGATGCGCATCGCCGGTACACGCGCGCCATCAACTTCCGCAAGCGTTGGCGCGGCCACCTGTGGCAGGAACGGTTTGCGTCCTTTCCTCTTGATGAAAAGCACCTGCTGGCAGCCGCGCGCTACATCGAACTGAATCCGGTGCGGGCCCGACTTGTGAAGAAGCCGGAGCAGTACTGTTGGAGCAGCGCCAGGGCTCACCTTCGCGGTATGGCAAGTGCGACGATGAATACCGGGGCGTTGCTGGAGTTGGTTCCCGATTGGCGGGACTTCCTTTCTGCGGGCCTTAAACGCGACATGGCCGGGCGTCTGCGGCTTCATGAACGCACCGGCCGCCCATTGGGTGACGAGAGCTTCGTGAAACGACTCGAGAAACGGCTGAAACGCGTACTACGTCCACAGA
>CAYWFP010000002.1:0-101683 GCA_964457365.1 uncultured Planctomycetaceae bacterium | reverse complement strand
GGCCCCAAGCCGAAGGGAGCAGAAGGGTATTAAATATACTGTCCCGGAAAACCGAAGAGAGCTTCGTGAAACGACTCGAGAAACGGCTGAAACGCGTACTACGTCCACAGAAGCGAGGCCCCAAGCCGAAGGGAGCAGAAGGGTATTAAATATACTGTCCCGGAAAACCGATCCTGTCCCGGAAAACCGATCCCGAAACCGAGTCCCGGAAAACCGACCCCGGAAAACCGCCCGGAAAACCGCGACCGTCTCGCTCCGAAACGGCATCGCCGGCGGATTCCGGTGCCCCTCGGGCCGCTCGAAACCACTCGAGTCGATCAGTTCGTCCGACCAGACGCGGTCGTATTCGTAGGTAGTGACCGTCCGCGTGCCGCCGCCCAGCTTCTTGCGCGTCTTCCTCTCCTCTTCCTCGCGCCACTGGTACATCTCGACTTGGTGCCGCAGGTGGATCGCCGGCGCGGAGACCCCGAAGAGCGTATCGCGGAGCGTCTCGTCGGTGAGCGCCTCGCCGGAAAGATGGACGAGTTTGCCCTCGTTGGCCGGATCGACCCGCGCGCAGGATATCTCGACCACCGCGCCGCGGCCTTCCTTCAGATCGCGCGCCCGGTGTACCGCACGCCCTTCGTTCCACCACAGCAGCGCGACCGCGCCCAGCACCATCAAAATGCCGAAGAAGACGCCGGCGATCGAGTTGCCGACGCGGCCGAACCAGCTTCGATGCGCAATGCCCATCGCCACCCCTCCCCCGAGACGGGTCGAATTCATGACGGTTGCGAAGATTTGCCGAGCGTTATCAGTCTACTGCGCATGGCGGGAGAATGCAACCCCGCTACTCCCGGGCGGACGTCTTCGGTGGCGGTGGTACCGCCGAGATCGACTCCCAGCTCGCATCGGCGGCCGGCAGGTCCGTTCCGGGCGCGCCGACATCCTTCGCCCAGATCCAGCCCTCCGCGTCGAGAACGAAGGTGCGCACCGCGCTCTTGCCGTAATAACTCGGCAGCGCGATGATGCGGTTGTTGGCCGCATCGAGCCGGTAGTGATACCCGTTGACGCTCTCTTCGGGGCTGTCGTGCGCGGCGAAGAAGGCCATCTGCTGCCGCACCAGCGAGCGGGGAATCTCCTCCTTGGGGAACTGCTGGGCGATCTTGGCGTTCTGGATGAACGATTGCAGCATGCGGATCGTCCCGGTTTCGTTGGGCTCGATGCGCCGGTACATCAGCGGCTTGATGAAGGTGAAGGCCAGCGCCACGATCAGCGCCACCACCGCCAGCACCAGCACCAGCGGCTGCTTCGGCTTCCCGGCCTTCTCCGGGTCCGTCTGTTCCGTCTCCGGCGCTGTCGCGTGCTTCTCCTCACTCATGATTCACATCCTCTGCGGCGCGGCCAGCCCTAGAAAGCCCAGCCCCTTCTCCAGCGTCAGCCGCACCGCCTCGACCAGCCCCGCCCGCGCGGCGCTCAGTTCCTCGTCCGCGGTGACGATGCGGTGGTTCTTCTTGTCCGTGTACATGCGGTTGAAGACCGCGCACAACTCCAGCAGGTACTCCGCGACCAGACTCGGCTCGTTCTCCCGGCGCGCGCGCGAAAGCGTATCGGCGAATCCCGCGAGCGCCAGCAGCACGCCGCGCTCGAGTTGGCTGGTTAACCTCGCCCAGGGAATCGGCGTCGGCAGATCCTTGCCGTATTCGCGCAGCACCGAACTGAGCCGCGCGTGCGTGTACTGCAGATACGGCCCCGAATCCCCCTGCAGGTTGAGCGCCTTGTCCCAGGTGAAAAGAACGTCCTTCATGCGCCGCTGGGTGAACTCCATGAAGACCACCGCCCCGACGCCGACCTGCTCGGCCAGCGTATCGGCGTGCATGCGCACTTCTTCCTCGCGCGCGTTGTCGAGGATGATACCGCGCGCCTCGGCGACGGCCTTGTCCAGCACCTCCTCGAGGAAGATCACCTTGCCCTTGCGCGTCGAGCCGGTCGCCTTCTCCTCGCCGAAGACCCCGGGACCGAAAGAGAGCATGCCGAACTTGACGTGCTCGCACCCGGCGGCCCAGGCGTGCCCCATCTTCTTCAGCACGGTGAAGACCTGGCGGAAATGCAACTCCTGCTGGTTGGCGACGACGTAAAGGCACTTGTCGAAGCCGTACTCGGCGTAACGGTACTCCGCGGCGGCAAGGTCGCGCGTGGCGTACGTCGTCGCGCCGTCGCGCTTGCGGACCAGGCACGGCGGCATGCCCGCGTCCTCGAGGTCCACCACCTGCGCGCCTTCGCTCTCCTGCAGCAGCCCTTTCTCGGCGATCCGTTCGGCGGTGGCCTCCATCTTTTCGTTGAAGCAACTCTCGCCGGCGTAGTGGTCGAAGTCGACGCTCAGGCGCGCGTAGAGAATCTTCAACCCCTTGAGACTCTCCTCGACGAAGACCCGCCACAGCCGCACGGCCTCCGCGTCGCCGGCCTCGAGCTTGCGGAACCATTCCCGCGCTTCCTCGTTGAGCGTCTGGTCCTCGTCGGCGGCGGCGTGGAACCCGATATACAATTTCAGCAGCGCGTCGACATCGACCTGCTGGTTCGGGTTCTCCGCTTCGGCGCGTTTATAGCTGACCATGAGCTGGCCGAAGTTCGTTCCCCAGTCGCCGAGGTGGTTGACCGTCACCACCTTCCATCCGCCGGCCGCGTACAGCCGCGCCAGCGCCGCTCCGATCATGGTGCTGCGGATATGGTGCACGCCCAGCGGCTTGGCGATGTTGGGGCTGGAGTAGTCGATGACCACGGTCTTGCCCGCTCCCTCGTCGCTGCGCCCCCAGCCAAGCGGGTTCACCAGCGCCGCCGCCGCCGAAGCCTCCACCAGCGCTTCCTGGGCGAGCTCGAAGTTGACGTACGGGCCGACCGCATTGACCGCGGCGAAGGGACCGCCGGGCGCGATCTTCCCGGCCAGCTCCGCGGCGATGGCGGGCGGGGATTTTTTCAGCGTCTTGGCCAGGAGAAAACACGGAAAACCCAGATCGCCCATCTCGGACTTCGGAGGCTTGACCACCTGCGCGGCGATCTCCGCGACCGGGATGTCGATGTGCGCGGCCAGCGCTTGGGCCGCGGCGTCTGAGAAAAACTGCATAAGCCCCCGTCTTTTACACCGCCGTTACACTTCGCTGAAGGTATTCGAACGCAATGGATTACCGCAAGCCCTTTATGCATACCCGCTCACTTCTGTCAAGCATAGCCGGACTTTTGGTACAGATCCGGACGCGAGCTCATTGCATCCTAAGCGTCGGCGTGCATAATGAGGTTTGTTCGCGTTGTGGGGCCAGCAACGCGTCTTTTCGCTCTCGGAGGTCGACCGTGCCCGAGTCCCTGGACCGTCTCGACAAGCTCATCGCGGACCTGGAGGAGGCGATCCGTCTGGCCGAGCTGGCAGACTTCACCATCGAAGCCGGCGGCAAGCCCAACCGCGCGACCGTGTTGATCAAATCCGGCACCCTCGCCCAGCGCCGTCACCAGAAACCGATGGAGGCGGAGGTGACCTTCATGAAGCAGGGGCAGGTGCGCTTCCGCTGCACCCACGACATCGTCCGCGGCTACGAGATCGAACTCACCATCGCCGCGGACAAAACCGGCGAGGGCGAGACCACCATCATTGCCCAGGCGGTGATCGACAAAGCCCGCAAGATCAGCGGCGGCTACGACTTCGAGGCGACGATCCAGTCGATCGAGCGCAAGACGCTGGCGATCTCGCGGCGCTTTATGGACTTCGTCCTGCAGAAGGACGCGCCGGGCTGGAACCGCTGGTGTGCGGAGATGGAGGAAGGCGCGAACCTGCGCATGCTGGATCTCCAGCGCGAGCACCTGGCCAACTTCGACCTCTGCTGCGCGGACCTGCGCGAGAGCGACCTGCGCAGCGTCGACCTCACCGGCGCCAACCTCAGCGGCGCCAACCTGACCGGCTGCCGACTCGATGGCGCCAGCGTCGCGGGCGCCGACTTCTTCCGCACGCGCCTGCCGCGCAAATACATGCACCTGCTCGTCGCCGCCGGCCTCGTCGAGGTCGAGAGCGTCATCCTCGTCGACTGACCCCGAAGGAGAGACTTCTTGCCTGCTTTCACGCGACTCCCCCCCATGCTCGCCCTGCTGCTGACGCTTGCGCTCGTGGCGGACGCGGCTGCCGGCGAGGTGGCGCAGCCGCCGCAGACGGAGACCGTCGCCGCGCCGGGACCCGCCGATGAAACGCTCGCACGGATCCGTTCGGCCGAACGCCTGGAATGCCGCGACGAGCCGCTGGGCGCGCAGATGGAGTACCTCGCGGGGCTGATGGCCACCGTCACCGCCGCGCGCGCGGGCGGCGAGGATGCGCCGTACCTCTGGGCGCAGGGCGCGTTTCTGCTTACGAAACTGTTGGCGCTGACAGCGGAAACCGGCGAGAGCGAGGACTGGCGCGTCTGGATCGAAGCGACACTCGCCGAAGCCGACGCCCCGCCGCTGTTTCTGGCCCGCGTACGCTGGGCCGGCGCGCAACTGGCGCTTCGCCGCGGCGAGGGAGAAGCGGCAAAAACGATGCTGGCGCCGCTGAAGCTGATCGACTCGTGGCTGGTGGTCGGCCCTTTCGACAATGAGCACGGCCGCTCCTTCGGCACCGCTTTCGGCCCCGAGGACGCGCCGCCGACGCTGGACGCGAGTTACCCGGGCAAGAAGCGCTCCGTCGCTTGGCGGACCTATGCCGGAGACGACCCGCGCGGCTACGTCGACCTGGGCGCTCTCTTCCGGCCCCGCGCCGAAACGCTGGCCTACGCGCTCTGCCTGGTCAAGGCCGAGGCGCCGACGCCCGCCGCGCTCCGCGTCGGCAGCGACGACATGATCGCCGCCTGGATCAATTTCCGCCGCACCTCGCCACCGCCGCCGGAGGACCGCCCTCCGGTGGTCCGCCGCGCGCAACTCGACCAGAACGCCGCGCCGATCATGCTGCGCCGGGGCTGGAACGCGCTGCTGCTCAAGATCGGCCAGGCGCGCGACGAATGGGGCTTCTACGCCCGCCTGACCGCGCCCGACGGCACGCCGCTGACCGGCCTGACCTTCGCGACCGATCCGGCCGAAGTCGCCGAGATCCTCCCGCGGATCCAGGCCGCGGCGGATGACGAGGACGCCCCCGCCGTCGACGGCGGCGCACTCTCGACGCTGGCCGCCGCGGTCAACGCCCACCCGGCAGACCACCGGGCGTGCTACTACCTCGGCTCGCTCATGCTTGCACGACGCCCCATGGGCCGCCTGATCCACGCCGAACGACAATTGCTGCTGCGCGCCACGCGGCTGGCTCCGCACGAAGGCATCTACTTTCTCGCACTCGCCGCCGCCGCGGAAGAGCCCGGCCGCCTGCAGCCCGACCGCGACGAGAACCTTCGCCGCATGGCGCTGGAGAAAGCGCGCGACCTCGACGGGAGCACCGTCCGCGCAACCGTCATGCTCGCGCACTACTACCTGGAGTCCATGCAAAACCTGCACCGCGCCGATGCGCTCTTGACCGAGGCGCTGACGGGCAATCCGCAGTCGCCGCTGGCGCAACTCACCCAGGCCGAATTGTTCCGCCGGCGCGGCTGGTCCGCGGAAGCCGGGGCGCTGCTGGCGGAGTTGCTGCGGCGCAACCCGGGGCAACTCGCGGCGTACCTGCTGCAGGCCCGGCTCAGCATCGAGGCGGGCCAGTCCCGCCGGGCGTACCGAACCTTCGCCGCCGCGCACCGGATCGACGCGACCTCGGCCGAAGCGGCGCTCGGCACGGCCGAGACGGGCATCGCCGTCGGCGAGACGTCCGCGGCCCTGGCGGCGCTCGACACGTTGCTGACGCTGCACCCGACCCGCCGCGATGTTCTGCTCGCGCGCATTCGCCTGCTCCGCGAAACCGGACGCATCGACGCGGCGCTGGCGGCGATCGAACAAAGCCTGACGCTGGCGCCGGCGGATCACGAACTGCTGGCCGAGAAAGGCCGGTGCCTCCTGGCGCAAGGGCATGAGAACCAGGCGCTGGAGACATGGCAGGCCGCGCTGGCGCTGGAACCGGGATACGCCGAGTTGAAACGCCGACTGGCGGTGCGCGGCATCGAGGATGCCCGACCGACCACCGTCATCGAGGATCTGGCCGCCTACGTGCGCGCCTGCGCGGACTTCGCCCCTCCCGCCGGCGAGTCGCACGCGTACCTGCTCGACGAAACGGTCAACATCCTCCATGGCGACGGCACCCGCCGCAGCTACATCCACCGCGTCATTCGCGTCGCCAGCCGCGAAGGGGTCGAACGCCTGCGCCGCATACCGATCTTCTACGATGCCGAGACCGAAGAACTGTCGCTGCGTGACGCGCGCGTGTTACACGCCGACGGTCGCATCGATGCCGCGCGCCTGATCGACTACGGCCAGCGCGGCCGTCGCGGCATCGCCCTGCTGGTCTTCCCCGCACTCGAACGCGGCGACACGATCGAGATCGAGTACCGCCTCGAGCAGTACCGGCAGACTTTCTTCGGCGACTACTTCGGCCACATTCACCTCTTCCGGCGCGAAGCCCCGATACGGCTGGGGCGTTACGTACTGGTCACGCCCAAGGGACGCGACATCCACGTGCACCGCACCGGCGGGGCGCCGGAAGCGAAGACGGAGGAGGACGCCGAGACGGTCACGCGGATCTGGGAACTGACCGGGCTGACCGCCACGCCGGATCTGCCGCAACTTCCCCTGCGGGTCTCGCTCTCGCCGACAGTGCAGGTCTCCACCTTCGCCGACTGGCAGGCGCTCAATCGCTGGTACTGGCACCTGGTGCGCAGCCAGAACCTCGCCACCCCCGAGATCCGCGAAAAGGTCGAGGAACTGACCCGCGGCGCGGCCGGCAAGCGCGAGCAGGTCGCCGCATTGTTCGAGTGGGTAACGAGCGAAGTGCGCAACAACGCCTGGGAGTTCGGCGTTCACGGCTACAAACCCTACAACGCCGGCGCCATCTTCACCCGCCGTTTCGGTGATTGCAAAGACAAGGCCACGCTGCTCAACGTCATGGCGCGCGAACTGGGGCTCGAAGCCTGGCCGGTGCTGGTGCGCGCGGTCCACCCGCAGGACAACAACAGCGGCCGCAGCGAGGAGGACCTGACGCTGCCGCTGCTGTCGCACTTCAACCACTGCATCTCCGGCATCGTCGTCGACGGCGAGACGCTCTATCTGGACCCGACGCTGAGTTACCGTACCATCGACAGCCGGCCGTTCATGAATGCCGGCGCCGAGGCGACGATCATCCGCCCCGACGGAGGCGAACGGATTCAGTTGCCGCCACACGATCCGGAACGCAACCGTTGGGACGGAACGCTGGCGGTGAGCCTCGATGACGAGGGGCGCGCGGAGATGACCCAGACGGTGACCGGCACCGGGCAGGTGGCGGTCTTCCTGCGCGCCTGGTTCAAACGCCGCTTCAACTGGGACGGTGCGCTCAAGCATCTGGCCACGCGCCACTACGGCCGCATCGGCGCGACCACGGTCGAAACGGTGGACGTGGAAGCCGGCCCCGACGCCGTCGCTATGAGCGGACGATTGCTCGTACCCGAATACGCCCGGTCCCAGGGCGAGCGCATGGTCCTGCGCGTGCCGACGATCTTTCTCCGCGGCGAGTTCGGCCGCAGCGGGGCGCTGCCCGAGTCGTTCAGCCAATACTGCCCGCACTCCGCCCGCGACACCGAGCTGGTGCTGCCGACGCTCTTTCGCGTCAAACGGGCCATCAGCCTGAAATGGCCCGCGGGCTACCGCTTGCGCAACGCCCTGCGCGACATCGACGAAGAGCATCCCTTCGGCACGCTGCAGGTCCGCTTCCGCGACGAGGGCGGCGTGTTGACCGTCGACTACGACCTGCGTTTCACGCGCCTGAGCATCCCGCCGGAGGATTATCCGGCTTTCCGCCGCTTCTGCCTCCTGGCCGACCGCCTGGAAGCGACCGACCTGTTCCTGGAGAAGAGCGAATGACCATCCGCACTCTGCTGCCGCTGCTGGCAGTGCTGTTCACCTTCCCGGCCGCCGCGGCGGATCTGCCCGCACAAGCCGAGGCGCTGATGCTCAGCGAGGCCGAGGCCCGCGCCGACAGCGACGGCGTGGTCATGAACGCCCTGGCGTACGCGAAGGTGAACCCCGACGACCCGTTGACGCTTTTCGCGCTGCGTCTGGCGGACTTCGAGACGCATATGTTGCGCGAACCGACCGTGGGGCTGGAGGCGCTGCGCGCGCTCGTCGACATGGAGGGGCTCGATCCGCTCGCCCGTGACGCCGCGCGGGCGCTCCTGGCCAAGAAGCTTGTCGTCGCCGGCGACATCGATGGAGCCGCCGCGCTGCACGCGCAACGCGGCATCATCGACAACTGGCGCGTCATCGGCCCCTGCGGCCACCATGCCATGGCCAGCTTCTATCAGCGTTTCCCGCCCGAAGAGGCGCCGGTGAAGACGCTGCAGACCCCGCGCGGCCCGGTGACGTGGCGAGCGCCCGATCCGGAGAACATGACGCCGATGTTCGATCCGTGGCAATGGGTCTACCCCCGGCAGAACGTGGCCTACCTGCAGACCCGATTCGAACTCGAGAAAGCCGGCGTGGTGGTGTTGCACCTGCAGACCAGTAGCGCCTGGTCGCTCTTCCTCGACGGGCACCGGGTGCATACGAACGATCCGTACGCGCGGGAAGAATCGCTCAACAAATTCTGTCGCCTCACGCTCGGAGCCGGACGGCACCGACTGCTGCTGAAGATGTACCCCAACGGCCGACAGCGCGGCGTGCTGGTGCGCGTGCTCGACAAGGACCTCCGGCCGCATCAGGGGGCGCGTTTTGCTACCGAGACCGCCGCGCCGGCGACGACGGCCATGACGCCCGCGGCAACGGTGAGCCGCCTGCCGGCCCTGACGGCGTTGCAGGCGCGGGCGGAGAAGGAAAACGCCGCGGCGTTGCACCTGGCGGCGGGCTTCTTCTGTTACCAGGAGAACCTCCTCGACGAAGGGCTCGCGCACCTCGTGGCCGCGACCGAACTCGCGCCGCGGCATGCGCTGTACAAGTCCTTCCGCGGCAAGCTGACCTACGAATCCCCCCACCTGAGCCAGGCCGAGCGCGAGAGCCGCGCGCGCAACCTGTTCACCGAGGCGCTGGCGCTGCGACCGGACCTGATCGCCGCGCGCGACTGGCTGGCGGTCATGGCTATCGAGCAGCAGCGGTATCGCAAGGCGCTGACGCAATTCGAGGCCGCGCTGGAGCACCGTCCGGAGAACCTTTTCGTATTGTGGCGGCGCGCAAAGATGGCGGTGGACAACGACTGGCACGCCGAAGCCGAGGCGTGGGGCAAGTCCTTGTCCGCGGCCGCGCCGGAGGCGCCGATGCGCCACATGATCCGCGCGGACATGGCGGCCTGGCGGGGCGATCCGGAAGCGCGGGCGGAATCGCTGGCGCGTATCGCCGAGGCCTTGCCGGATGACCGCCCCCGGCGCGAGGCGTGGCTGGAGTCGCTGCTTGCGCTGGGACGCGGAGACGATGCCGTCGCGGCAATGCAGGCGGCGTGCGCGCGCGCGCCCGGCCGTGCGGATCTGCTCGGGGATCTAGGCGACCTGCAGACAAAGTTGCAGCGCTGGGCCGCGGCCGAAAAGGCCTACCGCGACGCGCTGGGCTCATTGCCGCACGACGAGTCGCTCCATCGGCGTCTGGGCGATACGCTCTACCGGCGCGGGCAGGAGGATGCGGCGCTGGCGAGTTACCGCCTCAGTCTCGCACTCGATCCCGGACAACCCGCGCTGCGTCAGTTGATCGCCAAGCTCGCCGGCGACACGGATGAATTCTGGGACGCCCACGCACTCGACCCGATGCGGCAGATCGCCGCGTTCCAGCGCCACACCGCCCGCGGAGGCACCGCGCGGCTGATCGACCAGACCGTCCTGGCCATCCGCCGCGACGGCTCCGTCTCGAACTTCACGCACGAGTTGCAGTATATCCTCAGTGAACACGGCATCGAAGACGCGCGGCAGGTGCATATCGTCGGCGAGCTCCTCGAGGCGCGCACCATCCTCCCCGCGGAAGGCAAGACCCTCGAACCGGTGCGCCTGGCGGATCAGCCGACGCTGACCATGCCGGCGCTCTCTCCGGGGACGGCTGTGGAGTACGCGTACCTCGAGGAGCGCGCGGCCGGATACGACAACAGCGTCCGCTTTCCCAAGTGGTATTTCCGCAGCCCCGACACCGAAGAGGCGTTTATTCTCTCGCAGTATATCCTGCGCATTCCCAAGGCCATGCCCTTCTCGTACAAAGCACACAACATCGAGGGCGACATCCGCTTCACCGAGAAGGAGACCGAAACCCATCGCATCCTCATCTGGACCGCGCGCAACATGCCCCGCGCATTACACGAGGAAGGCACGCCGCACATCGACGAGCGTCTCCCGTTCGTCGAGATCAGCGGCACGCGCACGTGGGAGGACGTCAACCGCCTGCTGATGAACGAGTACCTCGGCCGCACGATCGTCACCCGTTCGATTCGCGAACGCGCGCAAGAACTGCTGGCAGAATTCGACGAGACGACCGTGTTGCCACCCCCGTCACTGAAGGTCGACAAGATCTTCCGCTTCGTTTGCCGCCAGATCGAGCACACCGACAGCAACCGGCCGGCCTCGCAGGTGCTGGAGAACGGCACGGGCGACCGGAACCTGCTGCTGCTGGCGCTTTTGAACGCGGCCGGGTTCGAGCCGGTCTACGTCGCCGCGCGGTCGCCGGCCAGCATCCTCTTCGAGCCCAACTGGGAGATGCCGCAGGTGCGCCACTTCCACCTGCGCCTGGTCATGGTGCCGCTGGAGAACGGCGACTTGCTCTGGCTGGATCCGCGCCACCGTTTCGGCAACATCCGCACACAGTCGGCCGACCTCACCGGCAGCACGGCCTTCCTCGTGGGACGCGACCGCGCGGAGTTCAAGACTCTGCCGACGGCGTCGCCGGAGACCTTCGCCGTCAGCGAAGCGCGTACGCTGACGCTGCCAGCCGCGAACGAAGCCGTACGAATCGAAGGCGAGCGCGTGGTCCGCGGCGACGCGGGGATGACGCTGAAGGAGGAGCGCGCCGACCAGACCGAGGTGCAGCGTCTGCACGCGCTCGAGGACCACCTCGTGCAGAGCCTGCCGGGAGTCGTTACCGAAACGCTGCAGCATCCGAAGTTGGAGACGAGCGGCACGCCCTACCGCGTGGGCTATACCGCCGAAAGCCCGACGCTGGTGCAGCCGTTCGTCGACGGAGCGCGCGCGCTGCCGCTGTGCCTGACGCCACTGGCGCTGCTGCCGACCGACAAACCGCCCGAGCGGCGGGAGACCGCCTATCACCGCGACCGGTACGTCGTCGGCGACGACGTCGTCGCCTTTGTCCTGCCCGCGGGCGCGACGTTCAGCCACGTACCCGAAGAAATCCGCCTCCGCTCGGCGCTGGGAACGTACCAACTGCTTGTCGACCGCGAGAAGGACAGACTGATCCTGCGCCGCAGCTACCAGTTCACGCCCCGCCGCATCGCCCGCGCCGAGTGGGACGACTATGTCGAGTTGGCGCGCGCCATCAAAGCGGCCGAACGGCAAGTTATCGAGTATACGCTACCGCAACCGTAATCCCGAAAGGAGATGGATCATGACCGAGGAGAAGGTGGCGCGCTTCTGTCCGCACTGCGGCGCGCGCGTCAAGGCCGCGGCGAAAGTCTTCGAGAAGCCGGCGACCTGCCCGAAGTGCAAAAAGAAGGACATGTTCCATCTCCAGCATCCACCGGGAGAGACGCCCTCGCCTGCCGATGACAACAACGAAGCCGCCGCGCCCCGCCGCGCCCGTTCCCGGCACGCGCCGGGCAAGAGTGTCCTGGGCATCGTGGCGCTGGCGGTCTGCGGTCTGGCGCTTCTGGTCGCCCTGGTCCCGGGCATCGGATTTCTGTTCGCCTGGTTCTTCGCCACCGCCGCCTTCGGCCTCGGCATCGCCGGACTGGTTGTGGCGTTGAACAAGAAGACCTCCGGCCCGACGCTGCCGATCGTCGGCATCGCCGCGTCCTGCCTCGCCGCCGTCGCCGCGCCGTTCCTGACCGACATGACCACGGCGGCCACCATGGGCGCGATGAGCAAGCACATGCACGCGGAGTTCCAACGGGCCTCCGAGGAACTCGCCAGAGAGATGGAGGAGGAACTCGGCGACCAGGCGGACGTTCGACCCGCCGAGGCCAACACGGCCGAACACGCCACTTCCGTCGATGACATCACGGTGGTGCATAAATCCGGGCCGATCACGCTGAAGGAATCGAGCGCCTTCGACGACGACGTCTTCAAGGTCGAACTGGGCGAGATCAGCAAGTGCACCGCGAAGATGTATATCGACGACTTCTTCGACAAGCGAATCATCAACGCCAACATCAAGGTCGGCAACCCGACGAAGAAGCCGCTCTGGGTGACCTACCACGTCGCCTTCCTGGACGAGGACGACAACGTCGTCGGGGCCATCAGCCAGGGCTCCGATGTCGACCCGGAGGGCGAGACGCACTACGGCAGTTGCCTGATCGAACTGCCGCACGAGATGTTCCGGAAGGTGACCGCGTACAAGATCGCCCTCTACGAATCGCATAACGATATCAATTGAATCGCCTCAAACACAGGCATGGGAGAATACCATGAAGACGTTGATCACGCTGTTCGTCCTCGTCCTCGCCGGCACGGCGAGCGCGCGCGCGGCGAGCACGGTCGCGCACAAGAGCGGCAGTCTGACCATCGCGCCGGGCGAGAAGGTCGAGATCGCCGTCGGCAAAAAGCTTCCGGCGACGCTGACCATCGGCGAGAGCGAATACTTCGACGGCAACAGCGGGAAGAAATCGATCTGGCTCAAGGTCGATTCGAAGATGGTCAACAAGACCGCCACGACGATGCATGTCCGGTATCACCTGATCCTGCTCGACAAGGACGACAATCTCGTCGCCGCGCACAAGGGCGGCTCCTTCGCCGACAAGGGCATCGAAGCCGGAGGAGACGAAAGCGGCTTCGGCACCCTCGACGTGCCGCGGGTGCTCTACCCGACGATCGCCAAGTACAAGCTCGTCTACTACGAGTCCGACAAGGTCGTCGGCAAGTAGCCCGCGTTCGCGATCGGGTCACTAGACCATCGTCGCCAGGCGTATCGACCGGCGGCGGAAGAAAATCTTTCGCGGCACGGATTCTTGCTTGCCAGCGCCGCCGATCCGTTCGATAATGCCGCCGGGCATCGTTTTATGCAAGGCGCCGCATGAATTCGCAGCCATCGAACTCGACGACCGCTATCTTTGCGCCCACGGAGATCCTGCAGCAGAAGGATTTCGTCGAGATCGTCGCACCGCGGGTGGAGCGCCTGCTGGCGCTGGCGCAGTACCTGGCGCGCACCCCCCTCGGCGGCGGCGGGCTGACCCGCCCCTTGCTGGGAGAGATCAACTCCCACGCCTCGATCCTGCTGGAGCTCTTCGACGCTTACGGCGCGCGCAACAACGCCGTCTGGTACCCCTTCCGCCACCTGCTCTCGGCGGCGAAGCTCTTCTCGCGCGTGGGCTATTCGCTGCGCCACATCCGCCACTGGCTGCCGATGTACCGCCTGCTCGAGAGCGAGGGCGACATCCGCCGGGACACCAAGGAGGCGCTCGCCTTCACCAGCGACATCCTGCGCGCGGTGGCCGCGCAACTCGCGCGCAAGTCCGTCGAGTGCGGCCTGACGCTGCCGGCGCCGGCGGAAGAGAAATTCGACGAGACCCTCCCCAAGGGGCGCCTCCCCGACGACCGCCCCCGCCGCGAAGCCGGTCAGGCCGACGAGATCATCGCCCACCTGGCGACGGAATTCCTGAACCTCGCTTCCGAGTCGGAGATCCTGCATATCTTCAACAAGCTCAAGCCCGACGATTACGGCGGCTGCATCCCCGACCCGTTGAACGAAGAAACCATCCGCCTGCTGGAGCACAAGTTCCACAGCATGCAGGCGCTCTACGACACCTACGTCAGCGACACCGAGACCGAGTCGCTGGACACGGACCTGCTCTACCTGCGCGGGCATATCTCGATCATCTTCCACCTGCTGGAAGTGGCCACGGAACTGACCCACTACTACGAGCGACACCTGCGCGCCAATGCCGACGACACGCACGCCTTCAGCAAACCCATCGTCGAACCGCGTCTGCTGCTGGATCTGCTCGTGGAGTACCCCATCGGCAACGCCAGCCGCTACCTCGACGGCGCGGTGGCGCTCTGTCAGCAGATGCTGCGCCGCTACGCCGAGATCGGGCAGATCACCGTCCCGGTGCCGAAGTATCGCGGCTTCCACGTCCGCCCCTCGACGCTGGTCGCCAAGATCTGCCACCATTACGGCAGCGAGGTGAAGATGGACCTCGGCGGCGAGGTCTACGACGCGTCATTTCCGCTTGACCTGTTCCGCGCCAACGAGTTCGTCAACGCCGAGAAGCGCCGCTGCCTCGCCGAGGAGATCAGCCAACTCCCCATCGCCCACCGCAAGGAACTCGCGGCCGACCTCCACGCGGCCGTCCAGGACGTGGTCAATCACCTCGCCAACGACGAGAAGATCGTCATCTACCAGCGGCCGCTCGAACTCGAGGACTTGCAACCGAACCAGGGCGACAGTCTCGCGCAGTTCGCCCTCGACGAGATCGCGCGCCTGCTGGCCACCGGCAAGATCGATATCGAGAGCGACATCGAGGTCGTCTTCATCGGCGACAAGCGCGTGCTGAAGGACATCGAGACACTGGCCCGGCACGGGTATGGTGAGGACCGCTTCGGCAACAATATCCCGCTGCCGAAGGCGCTCTCCTACCTGCGGCGGTAACCAGGGAGTCGACGATGAGTGCCGTAATATGCGCCGCTGCCGCGCGTATCCGAGCCCTTCGCGCCATGGGGGTGGTCGTTCAGGTGGAACCGGACGAGTTCGAGACGATTCTCGGTCTCCAGACCGCCCCCTGGTCGTCTTTACCGAGGGCGGCTTTTTCTTCACCGAATATCGATATCTGAGCGCGTACGACGGACTGGCGTTTTTCACAAAATTCGGCGTAGCGGTTGCGCTGCCGGAGGATTCCATTATCATCCAGGCCAAGCGTCTCTGGATCCCCGGCTAACTCGAAAGGACCCGTAATGCGCATCCTCTACCTCGATCTCGACACCCTCCGCCCCGACCACCTCGGCTGCTACGGTTATCACCGGAACACCTCGCCGAATATCGACCGCATCGCGCGCGAGGGCATCCGCTTCGACAACTACTACTGCTCCGACGCGCCGTGCCTGCCGAGCCGCACGGCGATGATGACCGGACGCTTCGGCATTCACAGCGGCGTGGTCAACCACGGCGGCACCGCCGCGAACCTGCGCCTCGAGGGCGCCCGGCGCGGTTTTCGCGATCCGCTGGACCAGGCGAGCCTGCCGTCGGTCTTCCGCCGCCGGGGCATGCATACCGCGCTGATCAGCCCCTTCGGCGAGCGCCACTCGGCCTGGCAGTACTACGCCGGCTTCAACGAGATGCACAACACCGGCAAGGGCGGCATGGAGTCCGCCGAGGACGTCACCCCGCTGGCGCTGGACTGGATCCGTCGCAACGCGTCGAATGACGACTGGTACCTGCATATCAATTATTGGGATCCGCACACGATCTTCCGCGCGCCGGCCGATTTCGGCAATCCCTTCGAGAACGACCCGGTGGCGCCGTGGATCACCGAAGAGGTGCTCGAGCAACACAAACGGCACTGCGGTCCGCACTCCTGCAACGAGATCAGCATGTACGACGACCGCGTCCCCGATTGCTTCCCGCGCGCGGTGGGGCGCATCGACGACATGAACGATCTGCGCAAGCACTTCGACGGCTACGACTGCGGCATCGCCTACATGGACCAGCACATCGGACAGCTCTTCGCCGCCTTCGAGAATGCCGGCGTCATGGACGACCTGGCCATCATCATCAGCGCCGACCACGGCGAGAACCAGGGCGAGCTGGGCATCTACGCCGAGCACGCCACCGCCGATCAGATCACCTGCCGCATCCCGATGATCGTCCGCTGGCCCGGCGGCCGGCAGGGCCACGTGGACAAGGAACTGCACCACAACCTCGACCTGGCGCCGACGCTGCGGGATCTGCTGGAGGTGGAGATGCCCGCCTGGGTCGGCGAAGGCCCCGAGGCCTGCTGGGACGGCGAGAGCTTCGCGCCGACGGTGCGCGCGGGCGCGGCCGCAGGCAAGGAGAGTCTGGTGCTGAGCCAGTGCGCGCACGTCTGCCAGCGTTCGGTCCGCTGGGACGACTATATCTACATCCGCACGTATCACGACGGGTTCCACCTCTTCCCGCGCGAGATGCTCTACAACCTCGCGGAGGATCCGCACGAGCAGGTCGATCTCGCCACCGAGCGCCCCGACCTCTGCCGCGAGGCGGTCTATCGCCTCAACGAGTGGCACGACGGCATGATGGCGAAGATGCCCGACGCGGTGGATCCGCTGTGGACGGTGATCCGCGAGGGCGGCCCCTGCCACGCCCCGTTGGGGAAATTGCCAGATTACTGCAAGCGGCTGGAAGAGACCGGCCGCGGTTGGGCGGTGCCGAAACTGAAAGAGCGGCACCCCCACGCCTTCCGCTGAGGACGAGCCGATGCCGCCGACCGTTCGCGACGCCGCGCTGCAGGCGCTCGATTCGCTGCAGCACTTTCCGCACGAGCGACGGCGGCTGCTGGTCACCGCCGGACCGACCTGCGAAGACATCGACGCCGTCCGCTTCCTCACCAACCGCTCGAGCGGGCGCATGGGCATCGAACTCGCGGCGGCCGCGCACGCACGCGGCTGGGCGACGCTGCTGGTGCTCGGCCCCACGCCCCTGCCGCCGCCGGCGGGCGTCGCGACCGTGCGGGTGCGTTCGGCCGAAGACATGTTCGAGGCGGTGAGCACCGCCTTCGCTTGGTGCGAGGCGCTGGCCATGGCCGCGGCGGTGGCCGACTACACCCCGGCCGATCCGGTCCGCGGCAAGATCGAGAAAGGCGAAAGCGAACTGGTCCTGCGCCTGCGCCGCACCCACGATATCCTCGCGACGCTGGCCGATCATATCGAGCGGCCGAAGAAACGCATACTCGGCTTCGCCCTGCAGCCGGGCATGGACCTGGGCGCGAGTCGGGAGAAGATGAACCGCAAGCAACTCGACGCCATTGTCGTCAACACCCCGTCCAGCTTCGGCGCCGAAACCATCCAGGCCACGCTGCTGCGCGCCGACAGATCGCGCGAAACGTTCGGATCCATCGAAAAAAAGGATCTGGCGCAACGCCTGCTCGCCGAACTCCTGCAGCCGGCCTAGTCCGCTGAAGACCCTTTTTTTTCCGCATGTCGCGTAATACCCCCGTAAAGCGCCGCATTTCACTCCATGCTTCCTGGCGAAACGGTCGATAAATACAATAAGTTGTCTGCACATGAACCCGCATTCGGGGAGAGCAATGGAAGCGATCACGCTGCAGATCCTGCGCGAAGCGGACGCGCGCGACATCGAGTTGCCGCATTACCAGAGCGCGGGCGCCAGCGGCATGGACGTCCGCGCAGCCGTCACCGAACCGATCACGTTGCAGCCGGGCGAGATCCGCCTCATCCCCGCCGGGCTGCGCCTTGCGGTGCCCAAGGGCTATGAGGTGCAGGTGCGGCCGCGCTCGGGGCTGGCGCTCAAGCACGGCATCACCGTGACCAACAGCCCCGGCACCATCGATGCGGATTACCGCGGACCGGTGGGCGTCATCCTCGGCAATGTCGGCCAGGAGCCGTTCACCATCGAGCGCCACGCCCGGATCGCGCAACTGGTCGTCCAACAGGTCGTCCACCCCCGCGTCGAGGTCGTGGATGCGCTCGACGAGACCGCCCGCGGCGAGGGAGGATTCGGCTCCAGTGGGATCGGCTGACCTGAGTTATCTGGCCGCCGCGCTACTGGGGCTGGTGCAGGGGCTCTCGGAGTTCCTGCCGATCTCCAGCAGCGGCCATCTGGCGCTGGCCGAACGTCTCGGCCTCGGCGGCGCGTTGCCGCTGGCGTTCGACGTGACGGTCCACGTGGCGACGCTGCTGGTTGTCGTCCAGGCGTTCTGGAAGGATTTTCTGGACTTCTGGCGGCGCGACCCGATCGTCGTCGGGTACCTTGTCATCGGTTCGATCCCGGCGGCGTTCTGCGGATTGTTGCTGAAGGACTGCTTCGACAACCTTCGCCACGCGCCGTTGGCGGTCTCCGCGGCGCTGCTGTTGACCGCGGGGGTGCTGGTCGCCGCCGAGCGGATCGCCCCGAAGGCCATTCTGCTCAGGCGGCTGGGATTGGGCGGCAGCCTGATTGTCGGTCTGGCGCAAGCGCTGGCGCTGACGCCGGGAATCAGCCGCAGCGGCTGGACCATCGCCGGCGGCCTGCTCTGCGGCCTGGAGAAGGACGACGCGATCAAGTTCAGCTTTCTGCTGATGGTGCCGGCCGTCGGTGGCGCGGCGATTCTGACGGCGGTGAAGGATCACGAAGCGTTGCTGGCCATACCGTTCGGGCCGCTGCTTCTGGGCTTCACCGCCGCGCTCGTGAGCGGCTTCTTCGCCCTGCGCATTCTCATCGCGGCGGTGCGCGGGAGACGCTTGAGCTGGTTCGCCGCCTACCTGGCGCTGGTCGGCCTCGCGAGCCTGATCGGATTCGGCTTCCTGGGGAAGTGATACGGAGATTTTCATGGCACGAAAGACGAAACCACCCGAGACGTCCCCGTCCGAAGGCCGGTCCTGCCGCCTGCCGCTGATCTTCCTGGGCATGCTGCTTGCCGGCCTGGCGGTCTTCCTGATGCTCTCGTTCCTCACCGCCGATATCCGCCTCGACCCGACCCGCGCCGCGCGCCACTGCGCCACGGGGCTGCTCGGCTCGTGGGCGGCCTTCGGCATGCTGCTGACGCTCGGCCGCGCCGGGAGCTATTTGCTGATGGCGCTGCTCTTCGCCTGGGGCGCGCTGATCATGAAGCGACAGGAAATCCTGAATACCTGGCCACGGGTTCTAGGAGGCCTGCTCCTCACCGCCACCGCCAGCCTGCTCGTCCCGGCGCTGACCGCCAGCGATGCCCTGCTCGCGGGCGGATTGCTGGCGCATAAGCTCGCCCCGCCGGCGATGCTCTACTTCGGCCGCGTCGGGCTGATCCTCGCCGGGCTGGTCTTCGCTCTCGTCGGTCTGGTGCTGGCATTCGGCACCGAGGTCTTCGACGTCATTGGCTTCGCCTTGCGCTGGTGCGGCATCCACGGCCTGCGCGGCGGGCGCGTCGTCGGCGCGGGATTACAACGCGGCGGCGCGGTATTGCGCGAACGCGTCGGTCCGCAACTGGCCGCGGCGCTGGTTACGCGCGCCGACCGGGCGCTGGTGCTGGTCCGCCCGCAGACGCCCCCCGAACCGTTCCCAGACGAGGCGCCGGACGCGGACGAGTGCGGCATCGCCGACGACGACGCGGAGTACGAGGTCGAGGCGGCGGTGATCGAGGAGGAGCCGGAGGAACGCGAAATCGAGGTGATGATCTACGACGAACCGCCCAAGCACCGCCTCAAACCCCGCAAACGCGGCAACGCCAAGCCCAAGCGCGTCGCAGAGATGACCGATTACCAGTTGCCGCCGCTGCCGCTGCTGGACGAACCGACCGATGTCGGCGGCGGCTCCGCGGACATCCTCAAGAAGCGCGCGCGCATCCTGGAGGCGACGCTGCAGGACTTCAAGATTAAAGGCGAGGTGGTCCGGATCGAGCGCGGACCGCGGGTGACTCAGTTCGAGATGACGCTCGCGCCGGGAATCAAGCTCTCCAAGGTCGTCGGCCTGGCGGACAACCTCTCGCTCTCGCTCAAGGCGCCGAGCATCCGTATCGTCGCGCCGATCCCGGGCAAGGACACCATCGGTATCGAGATCCCCAACATCGAGCAGGAGATGGTCTATTTGCGCGAGGTTATCGAAGACGTCGACCGCGACGACCGGCGGCAACGCCTGCCGCTCTGCCTGGCCAAGGACGTCTCCGGCGCGCCGATCGTGGCCGACCTGACGACGATGCCGCACCTGCTGATCGCCGGCGCCACCGGCAGCGGCAAGTCCGTCTGCATCAACTCCATCATCATGTCCTTTCTCATGTGCTGCAAGCCATGGGAATGCAAGCTCATCATGGTTGATCCGAAGGTGGTGGAGCTCTCGCGCTTCAAGACCATCCCCCACCTGATGAGCCCGGTCATCACCGACATGAAACGCGCGGTCAACGTGCTCGAGTGGGCCACCCAGGAGATGGACAAGCGTTACGAGCAGCTCTCCAAGGTCAACGTCAACAACATCGTCAAGTACAACGCCATGGCGGAGGAGACCATCCGGCAACTCATCGCCGAGAACTACGGCCCCGAGGAGGCCGAGGAAGCGCCGGGGCACCTGCCCTTTATCGTTATCATCATCGACGAACTGGCCGACTTGATGATGGTCGCCGGCAAGGATGTCGAGCAGCATATCACGCGCCTGGCGGCCAAGAGCCGCGCGGTCGGCATCCACCTGATCCTCGCCACACAGCGCCCGTCGGTCGACGTCATCACCGGCTTGATCAAGGCCAACATGCCCTGCCGCATCGCCTTCCAGGTCACCAGCCGCGTCGACAGCCGCACCATCCTCGACGCCAACGGCGCCGAGACGCTGCTCGGCCGCGGCGATATGCTCTACCTGCCGCCGGGGGTGAGCAAGATGATCCGCTCCCAAGGCGTTTACGTCTCCGACGAGGAACTCGACCGCGTGGTCGACTTCTGCAAGGAGCAGCTCGCGCCGGAGTTCCACGAGGATCTCGAAGGGCCGGTCATCGGCGGAGCCAAGGCCGACGACGACATCAGCGACTACGACGATCTCTTCTATGACGGCGGCTGCGCCATCCTTGAGAGCGGTCGCGGGTCGGTCTCGCTGCTGCAGCGCAAGCTCGGCATCGGCTACGGCCGCTCCAGCCGCATGATCGATCAGCTCGCCGAAGCCGGCGTGCTCGGACCCTTCCGCGAAGGGAAAGCGCGCGAGATCCTCATGACCATGGAGGAGTTCCAGGCGCGGTTCGGCGGCACCGGCGGCGGCGTTCAGGGCACCCTCGCGGGCCTGCGCGAGGACGAGTACGAACGCGAGGACGTGCCGTGGGACGACGAGGAGTGACGGCGCTTACGGATAGACGCAGTACCAGGAGCGCCGGCAGGCCCGGCAGCGGATCTTGACCCGCCTGCGCAACTTGCGGAACCAGCGGAAGCGGTACAGGTGCGCGAAGACCGTGTCGGTGCTGCCGCAGTCGTGGCAAGACGCGGCTTTGCGCTTATTACCCCATACGGCTCTGCTCAATGCGTTCATCACGGGATCTTTGCCGACGGCCTCCGATGATTGTGCCGCATACGGTATCCGGCAATTCCAGCATAACGCGAAAAAGGGCAAACGCCAACCAGAGTTGCCGAAAAAAACACGACAAGAGGCAATAATCAATCCGGACAAACAGCCCATACGCCGCTCGCGCGACAAGCGAAAAAGCTCAGGCAGGCCGTCCGCACCGTTCGTCGAGAAAGTCCACCACCGCCTTGGCCACGGGGTTGTCCGCGATTGAACCGTGGCCTTCGCTCTCAACCGTCTCGACGACGATGCGCCGCAGTAATTTCGCCTCCTCGGGCGAGAGCCCCTTGCCCGCCCCCTTGGCCGCGTCGGGTACGGCGGGGTTGGCCAGCGCCTTCTCGGCCACCTCGCGGATGCGGGCGAAGTTGAACGGCTTGAGTACGTAGGCGCTGATGCCGAGTTTACCGCAGCGCAGCAGATCCTCTTTGGTGTTGCGCGCGCTGACGATGACCACGCGCGTCTCGCGCAGCGACGGATCGCCGCGCAACGCCGAGAGCACCTCCCAGCCTGGCATGTCCGGAAGCATCAGGTCCAGGAAGACCAGCTCGTACAATTCTCCCTCGGCATGGGCGTCGAACATCTTGCCCATCGCCTCCTCCGCGGTGCCGCAGGCCTCGACCATGGCCCCCAGCTTCTCCATGATCATGCCGAGGCTCTTGCGGATGGCGTTGTGATCGTCCACCACCAGCACTTTCCTGCCGGCGATGGAGCTGGGCGCGGCCTTCTTCGGCACCGCTTTCTCCGCGACGTTCTCTTCCGCCTTCCCGTCCGGCTTCTCCGCCGACGGCGCCTTGCCGGCCTCGTCCTTTCCGGAATCGTCGGCACTCACGCTGCTCTCCTTTGCCAAAATCGGCCAGACCCCGAAGGCGTTAGCGACTATGTGATTCGAGTATACGCGCCGCCGCGGCGAATGCCAGCAATCGCTAGACGATTCCTGCGGGGCCAGCCCGTCCCGTTCGCGCTTGCGCATATGCCCGAAGACCATATAGAATACGAAGAACCGCTATCGAGAAGGACGCCATATGCTCCCCGACATTCTCTGGATCACCACCGACCAGCAGCGCTACGACACCCTCGGCTGCACCGGCAACCCGTTCGTGCACACCCCGAATCTCGACCGCCTCGTACGACCGCTGGCCTTCACCGCCGATCCGCTGCCCGAACGCCGCGCGCATTATTAAATGAATAGAAAAAGCCCGGCGGCGCGCGGCCGCCGGGCTCGAATATCTCTCGCCGTTTCGCTTCACGCTTCGAGAATGCGATAGCTCCGCGCCGGCAGGTCCTCCCACGCCTCGTCGGTCAGGTTGACCTGCACGCGGGTGCCCCCGCAGTAGACGGTCTCGTGCACGCCGGGCAGGATCTCGCGCCGCGCCTCCACCGTCTGGTGCAGCAATTTTCGCGCGATACCGTTCTCGCCGTAGAAGAGGTGGTACATCTCGGCGATGCGGTCCACGTGCTCGTGATACGCCGGCACGCCGAAGGGTCCGGTCTTGCGCGCGGCCACCTCGAACTGCGGCGTATTGCCGAAGTCGATCATGCGCAGCAGGCCGAGCTCGTCACCGGGCATATGCATGCCGAGGTTGATGCAGCCGTGCAGAACCACGTTCAGCAGCGGGACGCTCTCGTCGTAGAAGTAGCGTCCAATGGACGAGGCCAGGTGCCATTTGTACGGCCGGATGTAGGAGTGGAAGAAACCGTCGACGACATCGAAGTAGGGCCCGAAGGGCAACTCGGTGCTGACCGAGCCGAGGTTCTCGATGGCGATCTCGAACATCTTGTGCACCTGCGCGCAGTAGTCGGCGCGCTTGGGCAGCGGATGCTCCTCGGAGAAGCAGGTCATGAAGGAGCCGACCGCGTCGATGTGATGGTGCCCGTGGATGCCCAGCGCGGCCACCGCGGGCATGTCGCGCCGGGCGTGCCTGTCGAGCCAGACCGCCGGGCACATGACGTGCGCGTGACCGCCGCTCCAGATGACGCTGGCCCAGTACTCGCCGCTGCGATGCCGCACCAGGTTGGCGATGTCGTGCTCGGGCGAGCAGGAGTAGCTGGCGCCGTAGGAATCGTGCACGGCCAGGACGATGCCGTTCTCCCTGCACCAGGCGTTCAGTTCCTTCATCTTCGCCTCGCCGCCGAGGCGCTCGTCGACGGGGAAACGTGTCGGCGGCATGCCGTCGTGGCCGTCCTGGCCCCAGCCGACCACCGTCGCCGTCAGCTTCCCGACCCCGCGTTCCTTCAGCGCCGTCAGGATCTCGCGCGCCTCGTCGAAGGTGCAAGTGGCATGATACTCGCCGGTGCCTTCCGGATGCGGATCCTTGTAGGCCATGAAGACCTTGAGGAAGAAGCGTTCGGCGTAGTCGCGCGTGGCCTCGACGCGTTTCTCCTTCCACGTCTTGAGGCCGCGGTCCTGCCGGTAGAACTCGCGCGCCAGCTTGCCCACGAGCACGTACCCCTCGCCGCCGTCGTAATCGGCCGGGGCGAAACGGTAGCGCACCTCCCGGTCGCCGGCGAGACGCTCCTCCTGCTGCTGCCAGCGGTAAATCAGCCGCGGATGGATGCTGTTGTGGCGGACTTTCTCCCAGTGCTGGCGGCAGACCAGCTCCGCGTCGAAGTCGCCCTTGGCCACCAGCCCCGCCAGCGTCCCCTGCGCGCGGGTGATGCCCCAGACGGGCATGTTGCAGTCGTGCTCCCACTCGTCGTTGGAGCTGTAGATCGACTGCACCACCTCGCGCGCGACATCCTTGTCGTAGAACGTCCGGCAACCGAACCAGTTCGGCAGCGTCAGGTAGCCCTGCTCGCCGGTGCGCGCAGCGCCGAACTCCGGCAGCACCTCCAGCGCGAGAATGCGGTAAAGGTCGGCGTGGTCCTCCACGATCCCGCCCTCGGGAATGACGACCCGAAAGCCCTCGCCGTCTTCGCGCAGGGCGATCTCGAAGACGACGCGTACCGAGAGCGACTTGAACTGCGCCGCCACACGTGCGCGTCCCTCGTCGAGTCGCTCGAACGCGATCTCGCTCTTGGCCGCCATCGAGAGCGTCCCGGGCGTGCCGAAGGCGTGCGTCTCGTGCCACGGCACAGCCACCGCCTGCGCGCGCGGATGCTGCCGGTCGTAGTAATGGAGGATCGCCAGCGGCCCCGGGGTCTGCCAGAACTGCCGGCCCCGGTGCATGAACGACAGTCCGCCGGCAGCCGAGAGGCGGAGCGTGGACGAGCCGGCCTTCAGCGTCAGCGTCTCTTCTTGCGACATCGATGTCTCCTTACTGGTAACGAAAAACGGGCGCCCCTCCCACGGCGGCGCCCGGCGTAAACGGTATGGGAATCACGGAACGATGCGGCGGCGAACGGGATGGATGGCATGGGGTTCCCGTCGGCTTCAGGCTTTCGCGGAGGTCGGGCGGGGTTTGGCCGTCGTCGCGCCCGGGACGAACTCGACCGGCAGCAACTCGAGCTTCTTTCCCGTCCAGCGCCCGGCCGTCACCGCCTCCCACGTCGCCACGGCGGCGCGCAGGCCGATCTCGTGCAGCGGCACCGCCAGCGTCGTCAAGGGCGGCTCGTCTGCGTCCGGCAGCAGCGTCAGGTTATCGCAGCCGACCAGCGTCATCTCCCGCGGCACCGCCATCCCCTTCCGCGAGAGCATCCGCTGCAGCAGCCGCGCCATGGTGTCGTTCGGCGCCACCAGCGCGGTGATGTCGGGACTGGCCTCGATCTGCGCGAGCGTGTGCGGATCCTCCGGCGCGCGCAGCCAGTCGGCGTGCTCGGGATCCTTGTTGATGCGGACGCTGAACGAAAGCTCCCACAGCGTTTCGCTGGCATAGATCATGCGCAGGTGCTTCTGCGGATCCAGACCCGCTTCGCTCAATGCGTCCTGGAGGCCGCGCATCTGCAGGTCGTGCTTGCTGAACTGCATCTCCGGCCGGGTGTTTTTGCGCAGATAGCCGATGGTGCGGTGCCCCAGACCGATCAGGTGCCGGCCGACTTCCAGCATTCCCGCCTGCATATCCGGCGCGACGAGAGCCGTGTCGGCGCACGGTTCGAAGAGCGAGACGATCGGCCGGTCGCGGAATCCCGGCTCCTCGTGCAATTCGTTGACCAGGCGGGTGAAGTCGGGCACGCCGATGACCGCGTCGACGCCGCCGCGCTGGAATACCGTCGGCGCGGTCGCATCCTCCATCGAGTTCATGTAGACCGTCAATAACGCCACCCGCCGCTGCGAGAACGCCTCCAGCAGACCGGTGAAGACGCGGAGGAAATACGGCGTCTGGTAGAAGAGCGGCGGAAAGACGGCGGCGACAATGTTGTTGACCGGGGTCTTGCCGTACTGGCTGAGCGAGAGACGGCGGGCGATGTCCTGCCGCTCGGGGTTGTAACCCATCTCGCGGGCGACGCGGCGGATCTTCGCGGTCAACTCCGGGCTGTGCCGGTCGTCGATCCTGAGCGCCCGGCTCACCGTCGCCGGCGTGACCTCGCAACGCGCGGCGATATCCTTGAGCGTCACGTTGCCGTTGGTTCTTCGTTCCCGCACGCGCTTCTTGGCCACCCCGCTCCCCTCGTCGGCCGCTTCTGGCAATCGGCTACCCAATCGATTATAGTGTATGGAACGCGGTCGGGTCAAGCAAACGCACGCCTGCGGAGCGATAAACCCGTCCGCGCGGCACCGGAGAACGTGATGGAGTGGCTGCAACGCATATCCCCGGTGGCCCGGCCGACCGGGTCCCGCGACCGGGTAGTCGCCCATACCGGGCACGCCAAGGTGCCCGCCGGCTGGCACGAGCCGTTCCGTGTCATCTACGATCATGAACTGGTTCTGATCCGACGCGGACGTTTCCGCGTGGAGATCGAGGACGCGGGGTACGACCTCGACGCCGACAGCTTCCTGATCATCCCCCCCGGCCGCTGGCACGCCACCTGGCGCATCGGCAAGAGCGCGGGCCACCGGTACTGGGTCCACTTCGACTGGACCTGGCAGAAAGACGAGCGCGAGCGCCCCGTCTGCACGGTCTTTCCCGCCACGCCGGATCTGGCGCTCTGCCACCACGCGCCGCCGTACGTCCCGGCGGAACTGCTGCACGGCACTATCCGCGCACCCGCGCGGGTCTTCGACCTGGCCGAACGGTTGAGCGCCGCCCAGCGCGGCACGCCGCATCAGCGCCTGCTCGGTCGGGGACTGCTGCTGGAACTGCTGCTGGAACTGCTGGATCCGTCCGATCCGCGCGCGCAGGCTCCGGGCGAAGAACGGCTGGTCCTGCGCGTGCGCGAATACCTCGACCGCATCGCCGCGGGCGATACGCCCACGCCGCCGCTGGCGCAGGCGCTGCAGCGGTTCGGCTACAGCTACGCCCACCTCTGCCGCCTCTTCCGCAACGCCTTCGGCGTGCCGCCGCTGCAGTATATCAACGCCGGCCGTCTCGGCCGCGCGCAACGCCTGCTGCGCGATACGGAACTGAGCGTGAAGGAGATCGGCGCGCGCGTGGGCTTTCCCGATCCGGTCTACTTCGGCAAGCTCTTCCGCCGTCACGCCGGCGTCTCGCCCCGCGATTACCGCTGCGCTCGATAGGCGGCTACTCCAGGTCCAGCTCCAGCCCGTCCTCGCCGTCGCCGCCCTCCAGCAGGTCCACCTTCATCATGTCGCGCGGCGGCAGCGTCGGATTGGTCTGCTCGCGCCACTCCTCCAGGTTTGTCTTGCCGTCCTCGTCCGGATCGTCGTTCGGATCGGCCTTGGTCGCGGTCGACCAGTCGCCGAATTTGCCGAACCAGAGCATCTCGAACCAGTTGGGCAGGCCGTCGTCGTCCATGTCGGAGTATTCGCTGTAGTAGAACGGCTTAACGTCCTTGCCGAAGTCCGCCTCCCAGTGATGCATGAATTCCGTGGAGATACCGACGATGCCGGTGTCGTGCCGGAACGGCTTGTCGGTGATCGGCTCGGGACTTTCCAGCTTCTGCACCACCTTGCCGCCGCGCAGCAGTTCCACCACCACCGGCCCCGGCGTGAAAGGCGCGCCGCTCCAGCGGTGGAACCCGGCCGGCGCCTCCCACTGCGCGGGCTTGCCGTCCTTGTCCTTGCGCCCGACCAGACGCAGCGTCCCCGGCTCGGTCAGGATCGTATGCACCTTGATCGAGCGCCACGGCTTGCGTTACGCCTGGAAGGGATAGACCCTGGCCTCGGGGCCGTACTTCTTGTGGAAGAGGTAGATCCTGTCGCGCTCGCAGGTCGGCTCGGCGCCGCTCTTCCACCACTGGATGTAATGGCGGGTCAGGTCGTAGATGGTGTAGCGCGTGTTGTACGCCGGCGCGTGCACGGTGTTCTCGTTGTAGTCGTTCCAGGTGGTGATCTGCAGCAGTTTGCTGTTTCGGATCGCCCCGCCCCAGACGCCGCGCAGCCACTCCGGCCCGCCGTACCAGAAGCGGCTGTGGATGTTCTCGTACTGATACATGATTGGCTGGCACCACTCCGCGCCGGCCTTGTTGATCGCCTCGGCCGCGCCTTTGGGCACGTCGCCGTTGGTGAAGCTGCCGATCGCCGGGATACCGCTCCGGGCTATATACGGCAGGGCCTCGAGCATCTCATCCTTGCTCATCTTCGGCTCTACGTTGAAGAAGAACGCGCCGATACCGAAATGCCAATAGATCGGCCGGCCGATCTGCTCCTCGAACGACTTGTACGCCGAGCCGACCTGCTCCCACCCCTCCGGGCTCGTGCGCAGTTCGTTCATCCGCGCTTTGACCTCATCTTCGCTCAGGCCCTTACGCAGCTGGCTCAGCAGATAGACGTGCCAGCCCCAGACCGACTGGTAGCCGAAGAGCAGCGGCTTGCCGTCGCGCCGCGCCAGCTTCGGGCTCTCGCCGTGCCGGTCCAGCAGCCACTTGACCGTCGGCACCGTATTCCAGCCGCCACCGCCGCAATTGGCGTCGCAGCAGATAGTCAATTCCACGGGATAGTCTTTCTCCTCGGCGACTTTGAACAGGACGTCCAGGAATTCCTTGGCGTCTTCCCCACCGGCCCAGGCGTCGATGGCGAAGCCGTCTAGCCCCATGCGCACCGCGCGTCTGAGCTCCAGGTCGGCGCTCTCCTCGAGGTTGAGAAACATGTCCGGCGGAATCAGCGGGTAATTGCGGATCTGTCCGCCGTAGCGCTTGACCAGGTCCTTGCTATGCGGATCCATGGTATCGTGCATGTTCTTGCGCACGTGAGCGGTGGCTTTGGTGCCGATGGGAAAACAGCCCATGTAATGGGCGTAGACCTTGCGCGGCAGCTTCTGCACCCGCGGCGGGAAATCGATGGTTTCGCGCTCGCCCGCCCGCGGCGTCGCCGCCGTCAGGAGCAGAATCGCACACGTCGCCAGCCATCTCAGCATCATAAGTCGCCTCCGGAAAGGGTCATCGGCGGTATGGTACTCGGTTACCTCACCTGTATTATGCCACCGAAACGGCGCAATACAACCGATTATTCGCCCGGGGAGGGAAAAATCGTTGCGGGAAAAATCGCTTACGGCGCCACGTTCAGCAGGTCGTCGACGCCGATCGTGGTCAGATCGTCGCGGCGGTGCGGAACGTCGGGGTGCCTCTCGGCCGGTCCGATGGCGAAGACGTGCATGCCGCCCCGCCGCCCGGCCTCGATGCCGGCGGTCGCGTCCTCGACGACGAGACACTCCGTCGGCGGCAATCCCAGCTGCTTCGCCGCTAGTAGGAAGACCTTCGGATAGGGCTTTGAGCTGCTAACCTGGTTGCCGTCGGCCACGGCGTCGACCTCCTTCTCCAGGTCGACTTTCGCCATGATCTTCGGCGTGTTGCGGCTGGCCGAGCCGACGGCGATCTTGATGCCGCGCTCGCGCAGCGCCCGGCAGATCGCACGCGCGCCCGGCAGCGCGTCGTTCGGCGTCAGCGTCTCGAGCTGTTCGCGGTAGTAGTTATTCTTGCGTTCGGCCAGCGCCGCCTTCTCCTCGTCGGTGTAGGTCTTCGGGCTCTGCTCGAGAAGCACATCCAGGCTCTCCATCCGCCCGATGCCGCGCTGGCGGACGTTGATCTCCCGACTGAAGGGGATGCCCTCCTCCTCCGCCAGGCGCGCCCAGGCGCGGTAATGCAATTCGTCGGTGGTGACCAGCACCCCGTCCAGATCGAATATGACACCGCGGATCGGCATGGTATCTCCCGCAGACTCAGAGGGTGACGACTGTTTCCGCACCCGGCTCGACAGAAACCGTCTGGCCGGCGACGACCGCCTCGAGATTTCGTTCGCCTTCGTTGGTCAGCTTGCATACGCCCCGCGTGAGTTCCACGCGCAGCGGCACGCCCCGCCACACCAGCGGGAACGTCAGGCGCGACCACTGCGCGGGCAGCTTCGGCTCCAGCGTCAGCGTCTGCGCCTGCAGCGCCGTGCGCAATCCCGCGAAGCCGAGGGTGACGACCATCCAGTTACAGGCGCAGCCGGCGATGTGGATGCCCTCTTCCGCGCCGCCGCCGGTGACGTCGACGTCCTTGTACAGTCCTTTCTGAAACAGCGTCCACGCCTCGCGCTCCCGCCCCAGCCGCAGCGCCACGATGGCGTGGATACCGACCGAGAGCGAGCTGTCGTGCGTGGTGTACGGCAGGTAATAGTGCCACGCCTTCTCCACCTGCGCGTCGGTGAAGGCGTCGGGGAAGAGCATCATCAGCATCAGCACGTCCGCCTGCTTGCAGCACTTCTCCCGATACAGTCGCTCCTGACTCACCGCTGCGGCGTAGCAGCCCTTGCGGTCGGGCCAGTAGCGATCGAACTGCGGCTCGGCGTACGAATCGAACTCCTCGCACTGCAGCACCAGCTCCGGATCCTTGGCGCTGTGGACGATGCGCAGGCCCGCGGCGATCTCGCGGAAGAGACCGCACTCCTCCTCGCTGGCGCCGCCGGCGTCGGCGTGGCGCGCGGCGATCTCGAGCGCGAACTTGACCAGGCTGTTGGTATAGGCGTTGTTGGCGCAGATCGGGCTGTATTCGTCCGGGCCCATCACCCCCAGCAGGCTCGGATAGTCCTCGCCCTGGCGCACGTCCACGCGGTCGAGCCAGTAGCGTCCGGTCTCGGCGAGCACCTCGGCGGCCGGTCCGCGCAGGTACTCCGGCTCGGCCGCGGCGGCGTAATGGGCCAGCCCGTAGACCACGTCGGCGGTGACGTGAACCTCGTGGTCGGCGTACTGCCAGGCCGCACAGCATTCCTCCCCGCTCAGGCCCGACTCCCACGCGTACTTCGCGCCGTTGTAGCCCATGCGTTCGGCGTTCTTGCGCGCTCCGCCGAGCGTCCCGACGCGGAAATCGACGAAGGTCCGCGCGCGCGCGGGGGCGGTGTAGAGATAGAACGGCAGCATGTACATCTCGGTGTCCCAGAAGTAGCGCCCGAAATAGGCGTCTCCCGCGCAGGCCTTGGCGTCGATGGTCACGCGCGGATCGTCGGGGACGTGGCTGCGCAGGAGGTGATAGATCGAGGCCCGCAGCGCCATCTGCGTCTCGTCGTCGCCGTCGATGGCCACGTCGGCGCGCTCCCAGCGCGCGGCCCAGGCCCGGGCATGGTCGGCGTGCAGCACGTCGAAACCGGCCGGCGCCGCGTCGTCGAGGACCTGCAGCACGTCCGCCTGGTCCAGATCGTGCGACGAGGCCACCGCCGTCCGCTTCTCCACCGTCGCCGTCTCGCCCGGCTTCAGGACGATCTCCCCGGCGAGGCAGCCGCGGCGCTCCTCGTCCTCGTAGCGCCACGCGGTCTCCGTCGAGCTCGACAGGCGGCTGGCCATGCTGACGGTCTCGCCGCCGTTGGTCGCCACCTCGCAGCGCAGGCCGTTCCCGCCCTCGGGGCTCAACGCGCGCTCGGCAAGGTGGTCGTACCCGCTGGTGCGCACGTCGCTGTCGAAGCCCGCGCGCAGCGTCACCGTGACCTCCCGGTCGCTGCTCAATGTCATGCGCTGCAACGCCAGGTGACGCCGCTGGGCATGGAGGAAAGTTTCATACCTGATCGCGATTCGCGCGCCCGCGCGGGTCGTCCACGTCAGCTTCCGGCGCAGCGTCGCGGTCTTCATGTCCAGCGCCCGGCCACCGCCTTCGACCCGGCTCGACTCCATGTCCAGCTTCTCGCCCTCGACCCACGGCGCCAGCCACAGGAAGTGCGGCAGGTTGACCATTTCCTGGCGCATCGTCGGGTGCGGCCCGGTGACGCCGGGGAGGAAGGCGCACCACTTCTCCTTGGTGGCGGGAAACTTCTCGGCGGTGACGTTGGCCGGCAGGCGCAGGTACTCGTGGTTCTGCGGCGCGTCGGCAAGATGCTCCTCCAGCGAGCCGCGGGTGTGCAGATATCCGTTGCCGAGGGTGAAGAGCCCTTCGTAGGCCCGGTTGGTCTCGATGGCGAAAACGCTCTCGCGCAGTACCCACTTCTCGTTCATCACGCTCCCCCGGAGTTGGCGGACAAGGCCGGCGACAGGCATGCCGAAGACGCGCACCCTAGCCGAGGCGGGCGGGATTGTCAAGACGTTGCGTCCGGCGGCCCCGGTCCGCGCGCGGGGGGCGCGCGGTTACTCGGATGAATCGGACGACTTCTCTTCAATTTCTTCTTGAGAGGTCTTCTGGATCGATTCCGTTTTCGGCTTCAGAGTGAAAAAGCCGACATCATACGGTTGATCGCTCCAGGCAATATGTAAACATGCCCCCAAATCCCTTCCTCAGTCACCAATCCTACAACATGCATGTCAAGCTCTTCTTTTTTGCTCCGCTTTATCGAAACCCAGTATATAGCATTATTCTTTCTCCATTGAATTCAGTTAGGTCGAATTTATTCCGAATAATTTCTATCTGGATATCCTGCAATTTAATCTTTGATAAAGGAATATAGAACTCTTTTTGTGTTATTTTATACTGCCACCCTCCGTGCATTTAGTATTTTAAATCTGCATCAAACCATAATCGCTGACTCTCCCTGTCTTTCGCAAGCCTTCCTCAAATCGCCCACCACGGCTGAGCGGTCACTTGGCCTCGCCTATACGCATCGTCCCCGCCGTAGATCAGGATGGCGTCGGCGACAATATCACCGGCCAGAGAGCGCCATTTCTCCATGCGGGAGAACGCCTCGCCAGCGATGGTCTTGCCGGACTTGATCTCGATGGGGATCGGCTTCGAGCCGTTTTCGATAAGCACGTCCACCTCGTTACCATGGGAATCGCGCCAGAAATAGACTGGCGGCACTTCCCCGACATGGATATAGCTCTTCATCAGTTCAGCCACCACGAACGCTTCGAACAGGGCACCGCGCATGGAGTGCACCTCCAACTCCTCCGACGAACGAATCCCCAGCAGATAGCAGAGAAGTCCGGTGTCGAGGAAATACAACTTGGGCGACTTGATGAGGCGCTTGCTGAAGTTGGCGTGATGGGGTCGGAGCAGCTTCACGAGAAAACTCGCTTCCAAAACCGACAGCCAGCGTCTGGCCGTGGCATGACTGACGCCAGCGTCGTTACCAAGAGCGACATAATCCAGAAGCTGACCATTCCGTCCCGCACAGAGACGCATGAAGCGACCGAACGTCTCCAGGTCGCCCACATTGACCAGCATCCGCACGTCCCGTTCGACATAGGTCTGCATGTAGTCCCCGAGCCAATCGCGAGGGGGCATATTCTTGTCGTGGATGCGGGGGTAAAAGCCGGTGAAGAGCGTCTCCCACAAGCCAGGCGCCGGAGCCTTTCCTCGTGCAGGATTCAACAACATCTCCAATGACCGATGAGGCCTCCCAAGCAATTCGCCCAGGGAAAACGGGAGCAGATGCAGGATAGCGGCACGCCCCGCCAGAGACTGCGAGACCTTGTCGTTCAGCAGGAAGTTCTGCGATCCTGTCACAACGAACTCCCCAGGCCGGTCGTGCTCATCCACGATTCCCTGGATGTAAGAGAAGAGGTCAGGCGCTCGCTGCACCTCATCGAGAATCACTCCATCCTTGAACCGGCCGAGAAATCCCCGGGGATCGTTCAGGGCGAACTCGCGATGGTCTGGAGCTTCAAGCGACACGTAGGCGTGTTCCGGAAAGGTTGCCTTGACCAGCGTGGTCTTGCCGGACTGGCGGGGGCCGGTCACCGACAGTACCGGATACCGCTTGGCGGCTTTCCGAAGCTGGGCTGACAGAAACCGCTTGATCATGACGCACCCCGTGCGATATGTTTACGACGTATTCATATTACACAGCCAGGGCCATATTGCAAGCGGCTTTTCCGGATTATTATGGAATTCATAAGTAGTTATTGGGGATTGGCTTAAAATGCCTTCGTCTGTCCGCCACCCCGCATTCCCGATTGTAATGACTCAGCAGCCCGCCCAGCATCGACATGCGCCTGACCTTGCCAACAGCCGGACTACAAGCCTTCGGATCGGCCCAGCGCCCTCCCGAACTTCATCAGCCTTGGGCGGTCGGCCCTGTCGAGTATGATCTTCTGACCGCATTTCTTCCGCAGAATCTCGTTCTCGACCTTGAGGAACTGGTTCTCGGCGATTAACTGACGATGCAGGTGACGGGAAAGGAGGAGCAGCAGAGCCTGAAAGGCGACCGACATGGCAGTGTCCTTGCGTGAAAAACGGGCTGAAAAGCTGGGCACTGCGGACGCGACATCCTTTTTCCACCCCGCCAGAACGGGACGCGGCAGGCGGCATAAGGAGTAGCGGTTTTCAAACCGGGCAGGCAGTATACTGAGGCGTGATATTCTGCAAGGCACCCCGCATTTCTGACATGTTTCCATGTCACACCAATCGCGCAACCTCTTGATACAAAAGGAATAGCTTTAGTCCTCATAACCCGGAGGCCGCAGGTTCAAATCCCTCCCCCGATCCACGACTACGACCGGGAGCCGCCGCCGCGCACGTACGGGCGGGGCCGCCGCCACAGAAACGACCGGCGCGACTTCAACAGCAGGAGAGTGGAACATGGGCGCCAAGGGAAAACTGAACTCGGCCTACATGAACGGCGCGCTGATCATCGGCGTCATCGGCGGGATCGCCACCGGCTCGTTTCTTCTCGGAATCGGCCTCTTTGCCGCCATGCTCGCCAGCGGCGTCGTCGCCGGGAATATCCGGCGCTGACCGAAGTGACGCCCACGGGCGTCGGGAAAAGGGCGCGCTCCGGCCCTTTTTCTTGGGTATCAGAGGGGTGTCGGGAACTGCCTGACCGTGGATTCAAAACCCTCCCCCGACACATGCCTTTATCGAAGACCTACTCCTCCAGCACTCGGCTGGCGGACCAGATATCGAAACTGCCTTTGCCGCCGTCGCGGTTGGTCGCGTAGTACAGTTTCGTGCCGCTGTTATCGACCGCCGGGTCCAATTCGTCCCGCTCCGTGTTGACGCCCGGACCGAGATTCTCCGGCGGTTGCCAGACGCCGTCCTGCAAACGGCTGACCCAGATGTCGTATCCACCTTCTCCACCGGGGCGATTGGAGGTGAAGTACAAACTCCAGCCGTCCCGGGAGAGCGCCGGCTCCCATTCATTCAAGTTCGAATTGAACGGCAATCGTTGCACCGGTCCGAACGAACCGTCTTCGAGAATTTCGCAATAGCAGAGGTCGTAATCCTCCTCGCTCCGCGACCAGCGGTTACTGGAGAAGAAAAGATAGCGGCCGTCGGGGCTCCAGTGCGGGTCGTACTCGTTCGACGTCGAATTAAGGTTGCCGGCGTTCACCGGTGTCGACCAATCGCCTTCGGTCCGAAGGCTGATATAAATATCATAGCCTCCGTGTCCGCCGGGGCGGTTGCTGTAAAACGCGGCATTGTCACCTTCCCGATTCAGCGCGGCGTCGATCTCATCGCTGGCGGAGTTCCAGGCATCCACCGGCTCGGGATCACTCCATTTCCCGTTCCGCTTGCTGCTCCGCATGATGTCCGCGCCGCCGCCAGCGCTGCCGCGCGTGAGGAAGAGCGTCTCCCCGTCGGGCGAGAGGTTCGGCTCGTAGTCCTCCCCTGCGGTATTCACCAATGGCCCCAGATTCTTCGGCCTGCCCCAGCGGATACGCAAGGACTTCTCCGGTTCATGCCGGGGACGGCTTCGCTCCCGCGGCAACTTCCGCTGCAGACGAACGCCACCGGAATCGATCGGCTTCGGCGCCGGCGTCTCGCCCAGAACCAGCGCTGGAGGCTTGCGGCGGCTTCGCACGGGCGCACGCGAGGGCTGTGCTGATTCGTTTCGATGCGGCTTATCAGCCCGGTCGGCAAGTTCAGGCATCGAGGTCAAGTCGACCACCTCCTGCGCCTCGGCTTCCGGACCGGAGCGGTCATGCTCGATTGTTCCAAGCTTGGATATTGCAGAAACATTCAAGGACCGCGACCGCGGCGACCGTGAACTTGGCAAAATACCTGCGCCCGGCTTTCCCAAAGGACGGGTAGGGATGCGGCGTGCTTCCGTGGCTGTCTCCGCCGTACGCACGGCAATTATCGCGGGCGTATCCCCGTGAAGTTCCATCACCGCGCTCTCTTCGTGTCGCCGCTCTCCAGCGTGTTCGATCTGCTTCGCCGAAGCAACCAGAGACGCGGAACGTTCATGGCCAAGCACCGTGGGCGCTGGTGCAGGCGCGGCCTGCATGCTCTTTGCATCTGAAAGAGACGGCCTTTCGACAACCGCACGCGCCATGGCTTCGCCCGTTTCGCGAACCGGCGTTGCGGCCTCATGCGCGACCGCTGGCATCGCGGTGACAACCGGAGGAGATGAATCCGCCGCGCGCTCCGCGCGGATTTTCGATATTGCCGGCAAGGCGGCAGCCGGCGCAGCGGCGGATACGGCGGGCGTCAACGCTTGCAACGCTGGCGTTTCCATGCGTGCGCGTTCAGCAGAAGCGGTACTCGAACGCTGCTCCTCCACCGGCATGGGAATGGGACGTCCGAACACCTCCATGGCTTGCAGTTCGACCGGTTCGGGCGCCGCTTTTGCAAGTTCGACCGCGGGCATCGGCGGCAACTCACTTCTCGGAGACGGCTTTGGCGGCGACGGCCGCTCCACCTCGGCCATCTTCGGCCTGCGGGCCTTCGCCGGATTGAAGGCCCGTTCGTCCTTGAAAAGCGCCGCCATGAATGTTTCCTGCTCGACGGTCTCGGCCGTATCGGTGTATACGGTGAACGCGGCTTCGCGGTCCTGCAACGCGTCGAATTCCGAAGAAAGGGTCAGCATGGTGAAAAGCCAGCCGGCGACGCAGTGGGCGGCAACGCTGCCGAGCATACACTTGTGCAGCGTCGAGAGGCGGGACCAGTATTCCACCAACAACCATAGAAACAGTCCTCCAACCAGGAAAACCGCCAGCAGCATCAGCGCCTTGGCGGGAAAGCCCTCTACCGCGACCAGCGGCGGGAGGGAAACGCGCTTCTGCCGCCCGTTCCAGATATCGACGCGGTATGCCTCCGCCTCGCGCTCACCGCGCACGTAGAGCAGCGCCTCGTCCTCCGGGGTGACGCAGGGATCGAACTCGTCGTGCGGGGTGTTGATCGCCTCGCCGAGGTTCCGCGGATCGGTCCAGCCGGCGTCGGAGTCGAACCGCGCCGCGTAGAGATCGAAGTCGTCGCGCACGCCCGCCTCGGTCTCGCGCCGGCGGTTGGAGGTAAAGTAGAGCGTCCGCCCGTCCGGAGAGAGCATCGGCTCCCATTCGTTCGCCTTGGTGTTGATCCCCCTCAGCGCGCGCGGGGCATGCCACTCCCCGTCCTCGACAAGGCTGACGTAAAGGTCGTAATCCTCTTCCGAACCGTTGCTGTGGCGGTTGGAGGAGAAATAAAGAAAGCGCCCGTCTGGGCTTAAGCACGGGTCGTAATCGTTGTGCGGCGAGTTTACGGCACCGCCGAGGTTCACCGGTTCGGCGTAGCTCCTGTCGGGATTATGACGCGCACGATATAGATCGTACCCGCCGAAACCGCCCGGACGGTCGGAATAGAAGTACAGATATCCGTCGCGGCCAAGCATGCCGTCGATCTCGTCGTATTCCGTATTGACCCCGGTCAGCGGTTTTGCGGGCCCGATCTCGCCGTCTTCGCCGCGCGCAGAGACATACAGGTCGGTGTTGTGGCCGGCGCTGCCGCGGGTAAAGAGAAGAAAGCGCCCGTCGGGCGAGATATTGGGCTCGCATTCCTCGTGCCGGGGGGTGTTCACCGTGGCCGGAAGCGGCGCCTGCGCCTGCCAGACGGTCCGGTGGCGCGGGCGCAGCAACGCCCAGGCGGAGAAAGCGACCGCCAGAAGAAGCGCAAGCAGAAACAGCGCGCGGACGCGGCGCATGCTTTACCTTTCGCTTGAAAGGCACTTGTAATCGACACGGCGGAAACCGACCGCATTGACGATCCCGTGAACGCCAACCACATGTTGATACGCCACCGCCTGGTCGGCGCGGATCTGAACCTGTCTCCCCTTCTGATCCGTGTAGGCATCCCGCAGTCGTTGGTGCAGTTCATCCAGGCTCACCGGGCGGCTGCCGAGGAATATATCTCCCTCCTTGGTGATATTGATCACGATCGGACTCTGCGGCGCAGTGAGGGCTTCGGCGTGCCGCGACTTGGCGAGTTCCACCTCCAGAATCTTCTCCTCCTCGACGAAGGCGCTGGTTACGATGAAGAAAATGATCAGCAGAAAGAGCATGTCAACCAGCGGCGTAAGGTTGATACCGCCGGTCTGTTCGGGGTCTTCGCATCGCGTCACGAGACTCATGCCTGCTTACCGCCTTTCCCCGACGTCTTTCCGGCCGCGTTGGCCTTGACCGCTTTTTTGCGCGCATCACGGATGCGCTCGAGTAGATTTTCGGAAACCGTGTCGAGGCGCAGGATGATCTTGTCGATGCGTCCGACAAAGACGTAATACAGAAAAAGCGCCGGGATGGCCACGGTCAATCCCGCGGCGGTAGTGCTCAGCGCAAGGAAGATATCTCCGGCGAACATCTCGGTTTTGCCGAGTTGTCCGGCGCTGGCGCTGACCTTCTGGAACGCGCCCATCATTCCCTGAACGGTTCCCAGGAGTCCCAAAAGCGGCGCGATCTCGCTGACGATCCGTAGCGGCCGGACGTTCTGGCGGAAGACCGCCACCTCCCGCGCGCCGGCCTCGACGATGGCGTTCTCCACCCGGCTCCAGTCCTCGTCCAACTCGCGCAGTCCCGCGAGCATGATCCTGCCGAAGGGGCTGTCGTCCTCGCGGCAAAGCTTCTTCGCTTCACCGTAACGCTGGCTCTCCAACCGCTCTTCAAGCGCGGCGACCAGTCGCGGAGGCATGATCACGCGCAGCCGCAGGTTGATGAACCTCTCGAATGCGTAAGCGAGTGCGATCAGGCTGCAGAGGCCGATAGGCACCATCAACCACCCGCCCTTGCGGATCAGCTCCCAAGTGGTGATCTCTTCGAGTTCCTTCGTCCCTTCTCCACCGAAGATCGACGCCACACAGAGCAGCAGAGCCATGGCAAAAAGGATTCCGAATCGGCGCATGCGTCTCCTCTCATTTCTTCTGCAGCAGTTGCCTGGCCGTTGCGGCATAGGCAGATTTGCCAAAATCTTTGAGGATCGCCTGCAGCAGGCGTTCGGCCTTCTTCTCCTCGTCGAGATGCTGCATGCATTTGGCCGTCTCGAGCATCGCCGCGGGCGTCAGGTCTTCGTGCTCATAGAGAACCGTGACCTTGAGGAAATACTGTTTGGCGACTTCGTACTGTTTCTGATTGAAGGCGATCTCGCCGAGGATGAACGTCGCGCGCGCCTTGACGTACGGCGCTCCGTTCTCGATCGCACGCGTCAGCGTCTGCTTCGCGCGCGGCAGGTGGTTCAATTGGTACAGCGCCATTCCCGCCTTCAGCAATGCCTCGGCTTGTCGGGCTTTATCCTTTTCCAGGCGTTGCGCCAATTGCAGATAGTGGTCCGCAGCCGCCTGCCATTTGCCCCGCTGCGCCAGCGCCTCGCCGAGCGTCCAGCCCGCATCGAGCGCGTATTGATTCTTCGGATGCTTCTTCAGGAATTGCGTCAGCGCGGCTTCTGCTTTCTCGGCATCGCCGGCCTTCCAGTAGGCAAGTCCGGCCATGTAGGCCGCGTCGGCGCCGTACTCAGCGTTCTCCCGCAGCGCCGAAAATACCGGAGCGGCCTCGGCATACCGCTTCGCTTCGTACAGATCCCAAGCCTCTTCATTGCGCGCGAAGACGATCAGCGATTCGGCCTGAGCGCGGTCTTCGAACCCCGGATGCTCCTGCAGCAACCGCTGCAGCAGGGCCCGCGCCTTGCCGCGCTCGCCTTCGATGCGCAGTGCGCCCAGCCGCAGCATGGCATACGGCGCGACCGCGTCCTTCGGATACGAGGCGAGGATTGTCTCGTAGGCCTCTGCGGCAGGCTTGAACTTCTTTACCTTCTCGTGCGCCAGTCCCAGCCGGTAATGGGAGTTGGCGGCGAGAGAATCCGCTTCGCTCCGCCGCGGCGACTGCGCGCCGATTGGCCGTAGCGTCTCCAGCGCCTTGGCGGGTTGCCCGGCTTCCAGCAGGCCCGTAGCCTGCAGCAGGCGCGCGTCGTCGCTCAGATCGCTCTGCGGCGCTTCCTTGATCAGTGTCTGCCAAGCCTTCCCGTCACCGAGACGTCCGAGTTCAAAGAGGCTGTGCAGACGGTATTCGCTCTGTCGATGCTTCTTGACCACCAGACCGAACGCCTGCATCGCTTCCTTCTTCTTCCCCTGGCGCGACAGAATAGCGCCGCGCAGGTAGAGCGTCCGGTCCGGTTTGTACGCCTTCACCTGATCGAGATGTTTCAGCGCCTGAGCGTCTTTCTCGAGGCGGATATAGGCGTTGGCGGCATTGAAATGCGCCTCTTCCGCGCTTTGCGATTTCGGGAAACGTTTTAGAAGGTCTTCGTACGCTCCGGCCGCACCCTCTGGATCGCCGTCGTTGAATAACAGCATCCCGAGAATGAAAAGCGCCTCCTCCCCGGCGGCATCGCCGCGCGAAGACTCGGCCCGTGCGAGTGCGATTGCCTCTTCCGGCTTCGTTTCCAGCCGTGCGCGCAAGCGGGTGACACGAGCGGCCGTTTCTTTCTGCCGCGCCTTGTCCGCCAGTTCATGCTCGCCATAGCGTTTCTGGAAACGCGCGTATGCATCGACCGCCTCGTCGGGTTCGCCGAGGCGCTGCGACATCTCCCCAAGGCGGAACAGCGCTTCGGCGTGGCGCTCGCAGTCACCGTGTTTCCCGGCGACGATCCGGTATTGCGCGCGAGCGTCGGCGAATCTCTCTTGCCGGACCAGGCATTCGCCGAGCCAGTACCGCGCCAGTGGCGCTCGCTCGTCTTTCGGATATGTTTCAAGAAAAGCCCGGAACTCGGCCTCGGCCTCTTTCGGCAGCGAAACCCGCTGATTCAGCAGCAGGCCAAGCGCGAGGCGGTACTGCTCTGCGGCCGGCTCCTTCTCCTCCGCGCCGGCGGCAGGAGCGAGCAAAGCAAAACCGACTGCAAGATAAGCGGCAACTACGAAGTGCCTGCAAACCAGCATCATGTATTCGCCCCCGAAAACGGCATGACAAAACCATTATTAATGATTTAACGTACAGCAGCGCATATCGTTACAGGAATTCGCCTCCATCATTACAACTTCGCCTCATGCTTGAGGATAGCCACCTGCCGGGAGCGTTTGAATTTTTTGCCCGGGTTTAGGCCCAATACGGTTCAGTTAAGCGGAACCACGGAATCTTCAAAGGGGTTACGCGGATGCTGAACACGGACGTGCTGCTCGCGCTTCAGGGAAAACTTACGGCTCTTCCGGCGGAAGCGGACGTTTCTCTTTGCTGCGGTTTTCAGTACAAGAAGTCCTTTAGCATAAAGGAGTTGCCTCAAGGCTCACCAGCAGGGATGGCCGCCCAACCCAGCCCGGCCGCCCGTCTTTTGGTGGATGTACCCCATCCGCCTTGCCTGTCAAGGATTTGCCTCCTTCGGAGTTCCTCCTTGAGAGCCTGCGCCGGACGGGGCTGGAGAACGACTACCGACGGGCGGCTCCGGCGGGGATGGGGGATTCGGGCAACCCTTTTCATAACAACGGATTCCAATTCAAGTACGCTTTAGTCGGATGAGCCGGTTTTCCCTTGAACCCGCAACGCGATAAGGTAAACTTAATTCGGTCCATAAACGGTCCGCTGAGGAGTCTCCCCATGAAGATGAGCGACGCCGTAAAACCTATCAGCTATGTGAAAGCGCATGCCGCCGAACTCGTCAAAAGCGTTTCTTTAACCCATCAGCCCGTCGTGATCACCCAGAACGGAGAAGCCAGGGCCGTCATTCAAAGCCTGCGCGATTACGAAGACCTCCAGGACAGCCTGGCCATGCTCCGGATCGTCGCTCTCGGGAAAGAGGCGGTGGCCCAAGGCGAATCCAAACCCCTGCGCAAGGCCTTTGCCGATGTGCGTAAAAAGGCAAAGCGCAGTCGGGCGGACGACTGATGAAATTCAAGGTACGCATTACGAAATATGCGGAAGCTGATCTTCTGGCGATTTACGAATGGATCGCTGGCCATGATGACACGGCTTCTGCCGACCATGTTCTGGACAACCTTGAAGCCACTTGCCTTCAACTCGAAACCTTGCCCGAGCGCGGTCATGTTCCGACAGAGCTCGAACGGGTACAGGTCATGGAATATCGCGAGGTCCACTGGAAGCCGTATCGCATCATCTACCAAGTCGCAGGCAAGGCAGTACACGTTCTTGCGGTTCTTGACGGGCGTCGGGACTTGGAAGATCTTCTCGTGAGAAGACTGCTCCGCTGAACATTGCGGAAGTGCCCAGGCAGTTCCGGGGCCGGGCAGTTCCGGGCGGGCAGTTCCGGGGACAGTTTACTTAATTCGCGGCAGTTCCGGGCGGGCAGTTCCGGGGGCAGTTCCGGGGACAGTTTACTTAATTCGGAGGAATCTACTAGAAAAGAAAACAGGCGGCCCCGCGCAGGAGTCGCCTGTGTAAGTTATTGCACTTCTCGTTCCTGAGTGCGCCGTCTGTCAGACGATGATGCCCTTGACCATCTCCGCGATGCTTTCCTTGACCACCTCGGGGGTCATCAGCCGTCCGTCGTTGATCTCCCTGATGATGCGCTCGAGTTTGGCCCTGCGGATGTCCGGCACCTTGTCGAGCTTGTAGAGCATCCGCTTCTTCTGGGCCATCTTGCGCGCTTCGGGAGAGATCTCGGCGGCGTCATCGCCTCGGGCGACCGAAGACGTTCCGCCGGCCGACTTGGCGGGAGCCTCTTTCTTCTCGGCCGCCTTATCGTCCTTCTGGATCGCCTTGCGGAGATTTTCAAGTTCGCCGAATCCACCGATCTTCATGATCTACCATCCTAACGCCTAGCGCGGGCATCTTCCGTAATGTCCCGTTCGCTTCGGCTCCTACTACCACAATTGTGTTATCGGAGGAACCGCCGCAGTCTTTAGCCGCGTTTATAAAATTACAACATCCGAGAATTATTCATAAGGCGCTGATATTGTTTAACTTAGGTGCTTCTGAGAACCAAGGCCCGGCTTTTTTCTACATTTTATGCCCGAAGAGAAGCAAGAAAACCGTTCTCCAGGCCCGTATAATCATAGCGAACCGCCCTGCCCGAAGCAAGGAGCACATTCCTCCGAATCACCGTTATGCGTGCGGCAAACAGGCGCTTCGCAGCGTTCCGGCCAGGTACAGGCTGCCGGTGGCCACGACCAGGCCGTCCTCGCCGGCGAGCTTCCGGGCCTGCGCCAGCGCCGCGACCGGATCGGCCTCGACGCTCACGTCGGGGGCGTCCTCGTCCGTCTCCAGGCTTGCGGCCACCGCATCCGGGTCCATCGAACGCGGGCTGGTGGTCGTCGTCAGGATCAGCTCGTCGCAGAGGGGCGCGAGGATCCGCAGCATCAGCTCCAGTTCCTTGTCGGCGTTGGCGCCGAAGACCAGCACCAACCGCGGCACGTCGAAGCGCGCGCGCAGCGTCTCGGCCAGCGCCCACGCGCTGGCGGCGTTGTGCGCGCCGTCGAGGACGATCCACGGCTTGCGGTCGACCAGTTCGATCCGTCCCGGAAGGCTGATATCGCGCCAGGCCAAGCGCAGGACCGAGGTTTTGATGGGATGCTCGGCGAAATGCTCCTGGAACACCTCGGCGATGGCGAGCGCCATGGCGGCGTTCTCGCGCTGGTGCGCGCCCAGAAGCGGCAGCGGTACGTCCTCGTAGCTGCGATTCCAGGTACTGAACTCCAACCGCTGCGGCGCCTCCGGCGCGGTGTTCTGCGCCGCCGGCGCCGAGACCGTCACGTCGACGCCGATCTCGTAGACCGGGCAGTCGTACTCCATCGCGCGCTGCCAGAGAAAACCGCGGACGTTCTTCTCCTGCACGCCCAGGACCAGCGTCGTGCCGCGGCGCAGAATGCCGGCCTTCTCGCGGGCGATGGTCAGGAGGTCCTCGCCGAGCTGGCGGGTATGGTCCTTGCTGATGGGAGTAATGGCGCTCACCACCACCGGCAGGTCGTGTACGTTGGTCGCGTCGAGCCGCCCGCCGAGGCCGACCTCGACGACGGCCGCGTCCACCCGCGCGCGGGCGAAGACGACGAAGGCCATGGCGGTGAGGATCTCGAACCAGGTGGGCTTCTCCTCCATCTCCTGGCTGACGCGATCGATGACGGGGCGCACCTCGGAGAAGGCCTCGCACCACCGGCTCTCGGCGACGGGCACGCCGTCGATGGCGATGCGCTCGCGGATACTGCTGACATGCGGGCTGGTATAGAGGCCGACCTTGTGTCCCAGGGTACTGAGCACCGCCGCGCTCAGGTGCGAGACCGAGCCCTTGCCCTTGGTGCCGGCGACGTGCACCACCGGGTAGGCCGTATGCGGGTTGTCCAGCGCCTGCAGCAGCCGCTCGATGCGGGCGGTGCCGAAGTCGCCCGTGCCGGGGCGATAGTCGCCCACCCGCTCGTAATTGGTGTACTGCGAGAGGTAGTCGAGTATCTCGTCGAAGGTGGGCAGCGTGCCGCGCATGATCCGCCTCGTCTGTAACCGACCGGTTCGCCCTTCGGCGTCTCCGCGTTTACGGCTTGGCCGGTTCTTTCTCCGCCTCTGTTCTGTCGTTGGCTGCGACCTGTTCCTTCTTCTGGAACTTGTCGCGGAAGACGTTGTAGAGCGGCACGTCCGGCAGCCCCCCCTCCATCTGTTCGCCCAGGGCCACGAGCGCGCGCTGCAGCACAACGCTCTCCTGAATGTCGACGGAGTGGTCCTCCTCGCCGTACTTGTCGCGCAGGAAGGTCCGCAGCGCGAAACGCAGCTCCTTGCGCACGAGCTCCTCGCTGATCTCGGCCTCGGTATGCTTCTTCTGCAGTTCCGCGCGCAACTGTTCGATCTCGGGATACTTCGCCGGATCGTACTCGTCGAACTCGAGCAGCTCGCGGAAAGCCTGCTCGTTCTTCTCGAAATGCTTCTCGAGCCAGAGTTCGATCTCGCGGTTGTCGTGGATCTTCCAACGCGCGTCGCGCTCAATCATGCCGACCTCGGGCTCATCGATCTCGACGTGCGGGGCGATGCCGCGGTCGCGTCCGTGGATGCATTCGCCGTTGGGGAGATAGTACTTCGCGATGGTCAGCTTGAGACGGGTATTGCCGCCGGTGGTCTCCACCGGGATGAGCTGCTGGACCGACCCCTTGCCGAACGTCCGCTGCCCCACCAGCGTCGCGCGCTCGTGATCGCGCAGCGCGCCGGAAACGATCTCGCTGGCGCTGGCGCTGCCCTCGTTGATCAGCACCACCACCGGTCCGCCCCAGAGCGGCTGGCCGAGGTTGCGCGAGATGTAGTTCTGCTCCGGAAAGATCTTGCCCTTGCTCGAGACGATGAGCTTGCCGCGCGGGAGGAACTTCTCGCAGACCTCCACGGCCTCGGAGAGCAGTCCGCCGGGGTTGTTCCGCAGATCCAGCACCAGCCCCTTCATTCCGCTCTTCTTGAAGTCGATGATCGCGCGCTGCATGGTCTTGCTCGTGCTCCGGTTGCGCTGCGGGTCGTCCTGGAAGCCGTTGAGGCGGATGTAGCCGATGTCGCCGGGAAGCTGCTGCTTGGCGATCATCGGGATCTCGATGCGCTTGCGCGTAACGCGGAAGTCGCGCGGCTTGTCGAAATTGCGCCGCAGAACGGTGACGATGACGTCGGTGCCGGGCTCGCCCTTGAGCATGCCGATGATCTTGTTCAGCTCCATGCCCCCGATGTCGACGCCGTCGATCTTGGTGACCACGTCCATGCTCTTCAAGCCCGCTTTGAAGGCCGGCTGGTCGTACATCGGCGTGAGGATGGTGAAGCGCTCGTCGCGCATGCCGACCCAGGCGCCGATGCCGCCGTACTTCGAGTACATCGACTGGACCATCTGGCTGTAGGCCTCTTCGTCGAGGTAGTCGTTGAAGTCGTCCAGGGACCGCACCAGCGCGCGCGCGGCCTCGCTGGCGAGACGTTTGGGCGCGAGCTGCTTGGCCTCGTCGGGATCGGTTTCGTCGGGGGCGTAGCGCTCGCGGACCTTCTGCACCACCTCGCCGATAAGGTCGGCGGCGAAACTGTCGCGGCTCATGCGCTCGTCGAAGCGGCGCTTGAGGACCAGGAGTTCCCGCGCCTGGTCGCCCCGGTCGCCGGGCAACGCCGCCAGCTTCGTCAGTCCCTCCTCGGCCTCCTCGAAACGCCCGAACCGGCCCAGCGCCAACGTCGCTTCGGCGCGGACGGCACGGTCTCGAGCCTTCTCCATCAACGCCGTCATGGCCTCGAGCGCCTCGACGCCGTGGGTCAGCTTCCAGAGGTTCTTCGCCGCCGCCAGCCGCACGCGCTCCGCGAGCGCTTCGTCGCGCAGCAATTCCCGCAGCCGCATCGAGGCGTAGTTGCCGCCTTCGCTGCCCAATGCGTCCAGCGCGTCGACCCGGCGCGCCATGGGTGCCTGCGTGTCGCGCGCGAGCTTCTGCAGCGCCAGCGTGCCGTCCTTCTGCTCGCCGAGCTTCAGCAACGCGTACCCGATCGCCACGACCTCGCCGGGGTTGGCCCCTTCCAACCGCGTCTTCAACACCGGCACGGCCTCCGCGCCGAGCGCCTCGAGTTCGCGCCCGACCGCCCAGACCGACTCCGCGGGCGAGGCGGGCATCTGCGCTAACACCGCGTCGAGTTTATCGTTCTCCTGCGCGCGGGCCGCGCCAGACATGCCCGCGAGCACGAACAGGACGCAGCAGACCGCCGAGTTCTTCACAAACAGTCGCATCAGGAAGCACCTCCGGAAAAATAAATAAACAAACGGGCAGACATACCCGGCGAGGGCAATCCTCCAGGTATTTCCCGCCAGCGGGGCAAATCCTTTATTACTTTAACACGCCCGCGCACGGGTGACAACCATTTTCTGGCCGGGAGGATATCGCTCAAGTCGTTTTCAAAAAAGAGCTTACGTCATCCCCCTGGCGCTTTTGGAAATCCGCGCGCGCCAGACAAGAATTTCGCTCTCACAATATGACTGTCGTTCCGGCGCGGATGGACAAGCCGAATAAGCCGAAAAACCGGGCTTTTTTTCACTTTTTTCCGCTGAGATTCGCTTGACTTGCCGTGGCGCAAACGTATTCTTTTCGCTCAAAGTTGAAACATCCGCGAGAACAGGGGGGCTTGATTACCGGCGGATCATTGGGATTGCGCCGGGGATCGAAGCCCGATGAGTTTTTTACCAAACTGAAAGGGGAGTATCACATGGCAGCAAGCAAAGTAGAAGTGATCCGCAAGCGTCAGCTCGCACAGGCTCTGGTCGAGCAAACCGGCTGCAAGCTGAAACAGGGCTCGGCCATCGTCGATTTCATCTTCGACGAGATCGCCACCGCCATGGTCAAGGGCAAGAAAATCAACATCAAGGATTTCGGCATCTTCGTCAAGGCCCAGCGCAAGGCCCGCATGGGCCGCAACCCGGCCACGGGCGAACCGATCAAGATCAAGGCCTCGGTCAAGCCGCGCTTCACCCCGAGCAAGGCGCTCAAGGAAGCCATGCCCGCGAAGAAGTACGACACCCACTTCGACGGCGAAGCGCTCTCGCTCTTCGAGTAGGCCTGCGCGACAAACATCGGAACGAACTAGCGGGAACGGCCGACGTTCCCGCTTTTTTTCTTTGCCCCGAGTCCGCCGGAGGTGTTATGATTTGACAAAACCTTCCTGTCAAATCAGGATCCGGGGACACGCATGAGCGACAGCGATGTCGAAGCCTATCTGCGCGAAATCAGCCAATATCCCTTGCTGAAGAAGAAAGAGGAGCAGTCGCTGGCGCGCCGCATCGCCAAAAGCGATATGGAGGCGCGCGAGATCATGATCCGCAGCAACCTGCGTCTGGTCGTCTCCATCGCCAAACGCTACTCCAACCGCGGCCTGCCGCTGCTGGATCTGATCGCCGAGGGCAACTTCGGACTGATGAAGGCGGTGGAACGCTTCCGCGCGGAAGAAGACAAGCGCTTCAGCACCTACGCGAGCTGGTGGATCAAGCAGGCAATCCGCCGCGCGCTCGCGGCCAAGGTCAAGAACGTGCGCGTTCCGGCCTACATGGTCGACATGGTCAACCGCTGGCGCCGCGCCTCGAACGAGCTGAGCCAGGAGTTCGAGCGCACCGTCAGCGCCAACGAGATCGCCGAGCACATGGACATCAGCCCCGAAAAGGTCGAGGCCATCCAGAAGGCCATCGGCGCGGGCTCCTCCTCCGCCTTCGTCGGCGCGCGCGGCGGCTCCGACGACACCATGGGCAACATCGAGGAGATGCTCGCCCGCGCGGGCAAGGACTACCAGCCGGCGTCCTTGTTCACCGACCACGAGGAAGAGAAGATCGAGCTGCTGCTGCAATGCCTGGACAAGCGCTCGCAGACCATTATCCGCCACCGCTACGGCATCGGCTCGGCGACCGTACTCACCCTCGAGACCATCGGCGCGAGCAAGCTGCAGAAAGCCATCACCCGCGAACGCGTCCGCCAGATCGAGACCCAGGCGCTCAAGGAGATGCTCAAGATCCTCGAGGAGACCGAGTAGGTCCGGAACGGACCGGCAATAACCCGAGGCGATTGCCGCCCGGCACACACCTGACCAAAAACTCACGCGCCCTTGACAAGTTTCTCGACTTGCCCCGTTCAAATCCGTACACTTGGTATCCGATAAAAGTTGACGTGATCGGGTCGCGTCGCACGTCTTATCGTGAGGAGCGCGCATGAAACGGGGACGTTGTCTTTCGGTACTGCTCTGCCTCGTGATACTCTGTCTCTCTTTCGGCTCCGCGGCGGCGGAGAAGACCGGGCTGATCCCGGTCGAGTTGCCGCCGGTGCTGGTCCGTTTCGCCGACGGCGAGGTGCGGGCGGAGGATCTGCGCGCGGCCGTCCTGGAGGAAGCCGGCAACAGCCCCCACCGCTACGAACTGCCCCGCGGCTTTCTCAATCACGTCATGATCCGCCTCGACCGCCGACACCTGGGCCTGCCGTGGCCGCGCGAGGCGCAACTGCAGCAGCGTATGCGCCAGAGCGCCGCCGCCGTCGGCGGACGCGAGGTGCTCGAGGAGCTGCTGGCCCGCAGCAACCTGACGCACTCGGACGCGGCGCGCTCGGCGATGATGGAGATGATGCTCGAGAACATCGTCCGCTACCGCCACGGGATGAAGCCGGGCGAGAGAATCATGCCCAACGAGATCAAGGCGGTGCTGGAGATGCTGCGCGAGCGGTACCAGCCGCAATGGCGCGGGCTGCAGTCGCCGGTAGTGGCGGTGGTCGGCGGGCAGCACTTCGCCGCCGGCGACGTTGTCGACTACTGCCTCGCCCACGGCCGCGACGACGTCGTCCAGGCCACGCTCGACGGCGTGCTCAACGACGCGCTGCTGCACGCGGAAGCGAAGCGCATGGGCATCGACCCGGCCGGCAGGCGCGATACCGCGCTGCTCGAGGCCATGCTCGGGCCGCTGCTGACGCCCGAGTCGCTGCGCCAGTATTTCCAGGTCCGCCGCGACGACTTCGCCCTGGTCCAGACGGCCTACATCTTCTGCCCCTTCCCGCAACCGCTGGACCCGCAGCACCCGGATAAGCCCTCCCAGGTCGAGGGCATAGAAGCCGCCCGCCAGCGCGCACGTAACATCTACCTGCGGCTGCGACAGGGCGAGTTCGCCTCCTTCGCCGAGGCCGCGCGCCAGGAGTCGCGCTGCCCCACCGCCGCGCTGGGAGGCAAGCTCGGCTACCTCGCGCGCAACCTCTCGGTGGCGCACGGGATCCCGCCGGAGGCGTACCGCCTCGACTACATCCCCGGGCCCAAGGGCCGCATCTCGCCGATCCGCGTGCCGCCGGAGGCGACGTTTCTGCAGGTCCTGGACACGCTGAAGAAGGGCGAGTACAGCAAGCCGGTGAAGCTCGTCGACGGGTATGCGCTGATCCAGCGGCTCGAAACGCGCTACCCCGCCGGCGCCGACGCGATCCTGCCGTTTCTGAAGAAGTACCGCCTCGCCTCGGAGAACATCCGCCTGCTGCAGGCGCTGCGCAAGCACGGCGCGCCGGAGTTCCTCTGGACCGCCTCGAAACGCACGCCGGTGAAACAGTTCGACTTCGAAGCCGGCAACATCGCCGCCGCCGCGCCGGGCGAGAAGAAGACGGGCGCGCTGCCGGAGAACACGGTCACCGGCCTCGAGATCGATCTCGCCGAGCCCGAACCGGTACCCGGGAACACGCCCGAAAAGCCGGCGCCCCCCCCGGTGCCGCTGGAACTGCCGGAACTGGAGTAGGCCGCGCCCTCATCCCGATGCTCCTTCCGCGGACCGCATCCGGTCCGGGCCGGGCATTTGTATGCGCCGCGAGGATTCATTCTCGGCTTGCGTGACGTTTCGCGAGAAGTTACCATGGCCCGAGTCAAGAGCATGATCTCGCCGGTATAGGCTGCCTGGCACGCTGTACGGAGATGACGTCATAATGCCCTTTAGGACCCGTTAAGCAATAAGATCGGGATTTCTGAAATTATTGCTTAACGGGTCCTTAGTACGCCATGCTGTCGGTCGGACAGTAGTCGTCGGTCAGCAGCGGCACGTCGCCGAACTCCGGGGGCGAGGAGATGTAATTCTCCACCGCCTGCTGCAGGCCGCGCTGCTTGAGCAGCGTCCCCCGCAGGCGGTTGTAGCGGAGCTCGATGGAACTGCGGCTCAACCGCGGCGCCTCGTCGGTGGTGCCGATGATGAAGACGTTCTCCGCCGGGGCGCCCGCGCGCTGGCGCGGAAAGACGTAGACCTGGTCGAAAACCGTCGTCAGCGTCTTCCAGATCGATCGCATCAGCCGCCCGCGGCGCCCCTTGGTGCCGGAGATGATATTGGCCAGCATCACCCCGCCCGGCTCCATATGCGTGCGCAGTTCCCGGAAGAATTCCTGCGAGATCAGGTGGCGCGGGATACGCCCGCCGGAGGTGTAGGCGTCCATGATGACGTAGTCGTATGTCCGCTCGGCCAGGCGGACGAACTGCCGCCCGTCCATGACGTGGCTCTTCATGACCGGATGGGTCCGGGGGTAACCGAAGTACATCTCGGCGAAGCGGAAGACCCAGGGGTCGATGTCGACGGTGTCGATAAGCTCGATGGCGCCGGCGTAGTCGCGGGTGAACGCCTGCGGCCCCACGCCGCCGCCGCCGCCGATCACCAGCACGTTCCGCGGCGCGTCCTGCGTGAAGAGCACCCCCAGGTGCAGGTGACGGACGTAGCCGGTGGCGGTCTCGTAGTAGCCGGTGGGGACGGTCTCGTCCGCGCGGACGACGTTCTCCTCGATGACGATGCCGCTCTCGATCTGGTTGTTGAAGAGCATGTAACGCGCGCGCTTGCCCGGCTCGACCAGCGTCTGCGTCTCCATGTTGGCGACGCTGTCGACGACGGCGATGCGGTGATAGACCGATTCCTTGCCGGCGACGTAGACGTCCTCCTCCCCGCCGTATTGCAACCCCCCGTGCAGCAGGCGCCGGTTGATGCGCCCGGTGGCGCTGTGCTCCTCGCGCGCCTCGGCGTAGGTCACGCCCGCCCAGCCGCAGAAGAACGCCACCACCGCCGCGGCCGCCGGGGCCACCGTCCGCGCGCGCCAGCGGCCCCAGTAGCAGAGCCCCACCACGACGACCAGCGTCGCCCCGATGCACCAGACGATCCAGAAGCTGCCCAGGAGCTCCTGCAGCACGAAGCTCACCAGCAGCGTGCCGCAGATCGAGCCGAGGGTGCTGATGGCGTAAAGCTCCCCCGCGACGCTGCCGACGCCGGCGAGCTGCCGCGCGGCCAGGCGCACCGCGAACGGCGAGACCATGCCCAGCAGGATGCTCGGCGCCGCGTAGAGGAGGATGCTACCCAGTAGCGCCTGCAGCCGCGGGTCCAGCCCCGGCCAGCGCACCAGCCAGGTGCAGATGCCCGAGGCCATCCACGGCACCAGGAAGATCAGGATCGCCGCGGCCAGCACGAAGTGGCCCAGCACCTCGATGCGCGGCGCCCGGTCGGCCACCCGCCCGCCAAGGTAGTAGCCCAGCGACAGGGCACCCAGGAAGATGCCGATGATCGAGCCCCAGACGTAATGGGTGCTGCCGAAGTACGGCTCGAGGATGCGCACGCCCACCATCTCCAGCGCCATGATCGACGCGCCGCAGATAAAAGCCACCAGCCGCAGCCGCAGGGGCGCGTGCACCTCGTGGGGGGACTCCTGTCTGGCTCTGCTCAAGGCTCCGGCTCTTTCTGGCTTCCCGGAAAGAATTCGATTATAGATACGCGCCGGCACGGCACAAGGAGGAAATGAAGAACGGCGCGCGCCACCGTCGTTTTCCGCGCCGGGGTCGCCCGGCGCTTGCCGCGCGCGGCGGGATCGGCTATCCTGCCGACCGTCTCGCCAGACTTGTCGGCGGACGAACCGACGCATTTCCGCTTCTTCCCGAGAGGATGCTCCCGTGCGCCTGCTGCTCGACACCGACCTCGACACCGACTGCGACGACGCCGGCGCCCTCGCCGTGCTCCACGGCCTCGCGATAGCCGGACGGGCGGAGATCCTCGGCATCGTCTGCAGCGTCCCCCATCCCGCCTGCGTGCGCTACGCCCGCGCGATCAACCGCTGGTACGGCCGCGAGGAACTCCCCGTCGGCCGGCTTGAGCCGGCGGCGTGGGCGCTCAACCCCGCCGCGGACGACTACCGCGCGCATCGCGTCCGCCTGGAAAAGGCGGGGATGCTGTATACCGAGCGGATGGCGGCGGCGACCACCGGCGACGCCGGCGACGAGGCGCCTGCTGCGGTGGACCTCTACCGCCGGCTCCTGGCCCGGCAGCCGACCAAGAGCGTCACCGTCTGCGCCATCGGCACCCTGACGGCGCTGGCGGAACTGCTGCGCTCCGCGCCGGACGCGCACAGCCCCCTCGCCGGGCGCGACCTGGTCGCCGCCAAGGTCGATAAGCTCGTCTCCATGGCCCGGGGCGACTACCCCGAGGGGCAAGACCTGTTCAACTGGCGCATGGACCCGGCGGCGGCCGCGTTCGTCCTCGCTCGATGGCCCGCCCCCGTCGCGGTCCAGCCCGCGGGCAAGACGGTCATGACCGGCCGCCGCTTCATGCAGGCCGCGCCCGCGGGGCATCCCGTCAAGGAGGCTTACCGGATCTGGCTCGGCAGCGAGGAGGAGAACCGGCCGAGTTGGGACCAGTTGACCGTGCTCTACGCCGTCAACGGCGCCGGCGGGCTCTTCGCGGAACGCCGCGGCCTGTCGCTGACGTTCGATCCGCACACGCGGCGGCACCAGTGGTCTTCCCGCACCGACGGCCCCGAGCGCGTCCACCTCGCCCCCGCGCGAACGCCGGAGGAACTGGCCGCCGTGGTGGAAGAGAGCATGATCGCCTCGCTGGGGTGAGTCCGCCATGCCACGCGCGCGACCGCCATGGTACGGCCTACCCGTCCAGGTGGCCCAGCATCGCCCGCAGCCGTTCCATCGGCAGGCCGATGACGTTGCTCAGCGAGCCGCGGACGTCGGCGACGAACCTGCCGCCCGCGCCCTGGATGGCGTAGGCGCCGGCCTTGTCGTCGGCTTCGCCGGAGTCGAGGTAGCTCTCGATCGTCTCGGGCGTGAGCGCATGGAAGTCCACCTCGGTCCGCTCCAGCGCCAGCAGGTTCTGCCGCGTGGCGCTGTCGACGACGGCCACGCCGGTGTAGACCTCGTGGGTCCGGCCCGAGAGGCGGCTGAGCATGCGCGCGGCGTCCTCGCGGTCGGCGGGCTTGCCGAGCGCCGTCCCGCCGGCGACGACCACCGTGTCCGCGGCGATCACGATCTGCCCCGCGTCAAGCTCGCGCGCCACCGTCAGCGCCTTCCTCTCGGCCAGGCGCAGCACCGCCTTCTCCGGCGTCTCCCCCGCCAGCATCTCCTCCTCGATGCGCGGCGCCTGGACGGCAAAGTCGTAGCCCAGCGCGGCGAAGAGGTCGCGCCGCCGCGGCGAGGCGCTGGCGAGAACGAACGTGCGCTCCGGCAGCGGCGTGTGCGAGAGCACCACCGTCGCGGCCATCAGATCGCCCAGCCGCTGGCGCTTGGGCGTGAGGACGACGAAGACCAGCGCCACGAGGTAGTGCAGCACCAGCCCGCCCAGCGGCACGGGGAAGAAGTCGATGTAGCGGTAGAGGTTGCGCAGGACGATCTGCCGGCGCCCCGGGCTGCCGCCGGCGGCGGCGCGCACGCGGATGCGCAGCAGGCGCTTGCCCACCGTTTGCCCCCAGACGCACTCGGCCACCGTGGCGTAGATCGTCATCGCCGTCAGCGCGGTGAAGAAGAAGCGCAGATCCTCCAGATAGCTCAGGTCGTTGATGCGGTTGAGCACCGTCTCCGAGAGCAGGATCAGCGGCACGGGCATGACCAGCAGCATGTCCACCAGGAACGCCAGCGCCCGGTCGATCGGCGCGGCCAGCCCGCCGATGGCGCGGCTCGCCAGCGCCTTCCTGAGCTCCGGCCGCCGCGTCACCCGCCGGCTCAGCGCGTGCCGCGTCAACAGCAGCGACCCGGCCAGGAGAATCGCCAGCAGCCCCGCCAGCCAGAGCCAGCCGTCGTTCCCGGGCGGCACCGGCCCGCTCAAGGCGCGCACGCCGTGGCTCGTGTCGAAGCGGAGCAGCCCGACGCTGTCGCCGTCGGCGAGGACGATATAACCGGCCGCGTCGCCGTCGGCGACGGCCAGGCCCAGCACCGCCAGCGACTCGGCGCCCTCCGCCACCGCCAGCGGCTCGTGCCACCGTCCTTCGACGAAGCGCTGCACCCGCAGGCGCGAAGGCGTGGCCACGCTCCCGCCCCGCAGCGCCCGCGCCAGCGTCGTCTCGCCCGCGACCGTGCCCAACGCGTACGCGCCCCGCCCGGCGGGCTCCGGCGCCGGCAGCGTCGTCCAGGCGTCTTCTTTCAGCGCGACGAGCTTCAGCCCCGGTTGCGGGCGCGCGCCCAGCGCCGTGCGATAGCAGAGCACCGGCGCCCCGTTGATCTGTCCCAGCCGCACCGTCTGCGGCTCACCGATCACCTTTCGCGGCGGGCCGTACGCCACCCACGGCTCCGGCGGCTCCGGCGGGGGCGCGTCCTCCTCGTCCGTGCGCGACCGCGGACGGAAGCTCAGGCTCGCGTTCGCCGCGTCGCGGTCGAGGCGCAGGAGCTGCAGCCCGCCGTTGATGCGCTTCACCGCCACCAGTTCGTCGCCGACCGCGGCGGCGGCGAGGAGTTCGTACCCGCGGCGCGGGCGGAGCATCGGCTGGAGCTGGCGCACCCGCGCATCGGCGGAGAAGACCGCGCCGTCGGCGTAGACCAGCGTCACCCCCGGCGCCTCCGGCGGCAGCGGCACCGGCTCCTCGCGCCCGGCGACGGGGATCGTATCGGGACGGGGCGTGCCGGCGATGTCCCGCCGCGGCAGGAGCGCGACCACCCGCCCGCGATAGCGCTTGCCGCGCACCCACGCCTCTTCGTCGGCGCGGGTGAAGACCACCCACGGGTCGTCCTCGCCGAAGACGTGCGCCAGCACGACCAGCCGATCGCCGACGACGGCGGCCACGGGTTGGACGTAGCGCTCGGGAGCGGTACAGCCGGCGAGGAACAGTGCCGGGAGGATGAACAGAACGCCGGGAATCGGTCGCAACATGACGAGGTTATACCGGGTCGGCCCCGGCGGCGCAATCGAGAAGCGCGTACCGCCCCGCCGCCGGCGGAATCGGTCCGGCTCACGCCAGGCCGACGAATCGTTTGAAGTTTTCGCCGAAGAGGTTGCGCACGTCGCGCTCGATCTCCTCGGCGCCGACGCGCCAGCCGGTCCGGTGCAGATCGCAGTACTTGTCGATCAGTACGTGCGCGATCAGCCAGCGCGAATGCGCCCACTTGTACAGGAGCTGGTCCAGCACCCGCGCGTCGCTGTGCTGCGGAATGAACGAGGCGCCCAGAAGTTCCAGGCGCATGCGCGTCATCTCGTCGATGGTCATCGGGTCGTTGAGGAACCACCAGCAGCCGAAGGGCATCAGATTGGCGAACTTGCGCGCGGCGACGCAGAGCTCGTGCTGGTTCTCGCGGCTGAGCATGGTCACCAGGAACTTGTTCTCCGGGTAGGCCGCGCAGAGCTCCTCCAGCACGTCGATGTCGGCCTTGCCCACCGAGTCGCCGGCGAGGCGCAGCGCGGGGTTGGTCAGCTTCTTGACGCCGATCATCATCGCGAACGGGAGGTTCCGCTCGCGGCAGACCGGCAACACCGCCTTCTCGATAATCTTCGAGGCGTCGCTCTTGTCCCACGGGTCGAACGAGGGCGGCAGCGAAACCGCCAGGTAGAGCGGCCGCATGCGGTCGATCCAGTCGTTGAGAAAGCGCTGCAACTCGGCGTAGACGTTCTTGTCCAGCCCCTTCTTGACGTTGTAGCCCCACGCCTTGAGCCGGGGGTGGTTCTCGCGCCAGTGGATTAGCAGCCCGTCGAGGCGCAGCGCCGCCTTGAAGCGCGGATCGCCCTCGCCGCCTTCCTCCCAGACCGGCCGCTCCAGTTCGTCGAACGGGTCGTTGGTCATGACCACGGCCTCGAGGTTGGCGATGCGCATCACCTCGTCGATATGCTCCTCGACGCTCCGCGCCCGGAAATACCGCCGGTAGGCCTGCAGATCGCGCGTCCCCGGATCCTGCCCCAGCAACCCCAGCGTCGTCAGCACTCCGCGCGTCGACTCGCTCAGCGGCGACTGCTCGACAAAGAGCGTCTGCCAGACGATGTCGCCCTGCTCGCTCTTGCTCAGGGCGAAGAAGTCCTCGGGCGTCAGGCACGCGCCCTCGGCGGTCTTGGGGCAGCCGCGGAAAGTCTCGGCGACGAGGTAGTGATACGACAGCAATTCGTCGATGCCCCAGAGCAACAGCTCGCCGAATCGCGCGTCGTACAGATGCGTGTGAATGTCGAAGACCGGCAGCTTGTGCACGGTCTCCCAGACGGTCGCGCGCAGTTGGTCTTCCGTTTCGATCGTCATCGCCTTGCCTCCGCCACTGACAGCGCCGCGTCGGCGGTCACTGCTGTTCGACCTGTTAAACGCATGAATTCCAAGGAGTTAACGCCTGCGCCCCAATGTAGACACGCGCCTCGTTTCCGTCAAGCAGCCCCGCCGGCTCCGGCGCGCCGAAATCCGTCCTAACCGGTGCCGCGCCAAGGAGTAATATTTCCAGAAGAAATGGACGTCCGCACCGGCGCCGCAGGGAAAAGGGCGCGGAAAAACCTTGCCGCCGCGGCGGCAACGGATTACCCTTGGTGCGGAGAAACGCATGTCCTACTTCGGCAAATATTACAACGCGGGGATGCGGATGCAGGTCAAGGGCGACAAGGAGATCGTCCGCAAGCTGCTCGAAACCGGCGACTCGCCGTACGAGGGCTGGCGCCCGGCGGCCGATATCTACGACACCGACGACGGCGTCGTGGTGCTGCTGGAGATGGCCGGCGTGGCGCCCGGCGACGTCGCGCTCAGCGTCGCGGGGACGCTGCTGCGCATCGTCGGCCACCGCCGCGAGGAGAGTCCCCGCTGCAAGAAGGGCTACCGCCTCATGGAGATCCATCACGGCCCGTTCGAACGCGTGCTGCCGCTGCCGTCGCCGACCGACGCGCTCAAGGCCGTCGCCGCTTTCAAGAACGGGATTCTGGAGATTTACCTGCCGCACGCGAAAAAGGCCTCCACGGACAGCGTCGGCATCGAGATCACGCGCGGCTGAGCCGCCCCGCGCCGGGACTTCGCCTTACCGGACATCTGGACGACCAATGCCCGAAGAGAACCAGCCACCGACGCCTTCCGCGGAGACCGAACCGGATTTGCCGGAGACGCTGCCGATCCTCCCCGCGCGCGACATCGTCCTCTACCCGGACATGGTCCTGCCGCTGGTCGTCGACAACGGGAACGACGTCAAACTCGTCGACCAGGTTCTCCTGGGCGAGCGCATGCTGGTTGTCTGCCCGATTACATCCCCGCCCGAGGACGACGAGGCGGAGCTCGACCCCGCGCACCTCTTCGGCCACGCCTGCGCGGCGGTCATCCTCAAGATGCTCAAGTACCCCGACAACACCGTCCGCATCCTCGTCCAGGGCGTCAAGCGCCTGCGCCTGGGCGCCTTCGTCCAGGAGGAGCCGTTCCTCGTCGCGCGCATCGAACCGCTGGCGGACCGCATCGAGGACACGCTCGAGTTGAGCGCCGTCCACCGCAGCCTGCGCGCGCAGTTCGAGAAGCTCATCGGCCTGCTGCCGAACTTCCCCGAGGAGGTGAAGGTCGCCGCGCTCAACATCGACGAGCCCGGCCGCTTCGCCGACCTGGTGGCCAGCAACATCAACCTCTCCATGCCCGAGCGCTGCGACCTGCTCGCCGAGGCCGACGTCCACGCGCGGCTGGAGAAGCTCGCGGTCATGCTCGGCCGCGAGATCCAAATCGTCGAGCTGGGCTCGAAGATCCAGGACGACGTCAAGGAGAAGATCGGCCAGGGCCAGCGCGAATACTTCCTGCGCGAGCAGTTGAAGGCCATCCGCCAGGAACTCGGCGAGGAGGACGGGCGCTACGAGATGGAGGAGCTGGCCGCGCGCATCGACGCCGCGGACCTGCCCGAGGAGGCGCGCAAGGAGGCCGACCGCGAGCTCGCCCGCCTCGAGCGCATGCAGGCCGGCAGCGCCGAGTACACCGTCGCGCGCACCTACCTCGACTGGCTGGTCGCGCTGCCCTGGGGCCGCTCCACCGAGGACCGGCTCGATATCAAGCGCGCCAGGCGCGTGCTCGACGACGACCACTACGACCTGGAGAAAGTCAAGAACCGCATCGTCGAGTACCTCGCCGTGCGCAAGATCCACCCCGCCGGGCGCAGCCCCATCCTCTGCCTGGTCGGCCCCCCGGGCGTCGGCAAGACCAGCCTCGGCCAGAGCATCGCCCGCGCCATGGGGCGCGCCTTCGTCCGCCACAGCCTCGGCGGCGTCCGCGACGAGGCCGAGATCCGCGGCCACCGGCGGACGTATATCGGCGCGCTGCCCGGGCGCATCGTCCAGGGGCTGCGCAAGGCCGAGTCGAACAACCCGATCTTCATGCTCGACGAGGTGGACAAGCTCGTCAGCGACTTCCGCGGCGATCCGGCCTCGGCCTTGCTGGAGGTGCTCGACCCCGAGCAGAACAGCGCCTTCAGCGACCACTACCTCGACGTGGCCTTCAACCTGTCGAAGGTAATCTTCATCGCCACGGCCAACACCACCGACACCGTTCCGGCGGCGCTCCTCGACCGCATGGAGGTGCTGACGCTGCCGGGCTACACCGACGAGGAGAAGGTGCAGATCGCCCGGCGCTTCCTGGTGCCGCGGGTGCTGGCCGATCACGGCATCGCCAAGAGCCGGCTGCGCGTTCCCGTGGCGGCGATCCGCCGGATTATCCACGACTACACCCGCGAAGCGGGCGTGCGCAACCTCGGGCGCGAGCTGGCGACGGTGGTGCGCAAGATCGCCGTCAAGATCGCCGCCGGCAGGCGCGGCCCCTTTCGCGTCAAGGCCGCGGACCTGCCGGAGTACCTCGGGCCCAAGAAGTTCTTCGGCGAGATCCTCACCCGCGGCAGCGTCCCCGGCGTGGCCATCGGCCTGGTCTGGACGCCCGTCGGCGGCGACATCCTCTACATCGAGTCCACCCGCATGGCCGGCAAGAAGACCATGCAGCTCACCGGCAGCCTCGGCGAGGTGATCAAGGAATCGGCCCACGCGGCGCTCTCGTGGATCCGCACCCACGCGCTGAAACTCGGGATTCACGAGGACTTCTTCGAGACCAGCGACATCCACATCCACTTCCCCGCCGGCGCCACGCCCAAGGACGGGCCCTCGGCCGGGCTGGCCCTGGTCGCGAGCCTGGTGAGCCTGCTGCTGGAGCGGAAGATCCGTCCGCGCCTGGCCATGACCGGCGAGATCAGCCTCCGCGGCAAAGTGCTCCCCGTCGGCGGGGTCAAGGAGAAGGCCCTCGGCGCGCGCCGCGCGGGGATCAAGCACGTGCTGCTGCCGACGGAGAACATGAGCGACCTGGAGGATCTGCCGCCGGAGGTCGAGCGCGACCTGACGTTCCACCCCGTCGATACCGTCATGGACATGATCCCTCTGGCGTTCCCGCCGCCCGGGAACCGTCGCGCGGGCGACAAGAAGCGCGGGCGAGGCCGATAATCTTCTCCGGAGGAGACGAGATGAAGACCAAGCACGTGGTGATGAACGCCAAGCGCATCGAACAGTCCTGGGCCGGCATCCCCGGCATCGAGGTCAGCCCCGGCGGCAGGCTTTTTCTCACCTGGTTCTCCGGCGGCGAAGGCGAGCCCTCGCCCCGGAACACCGTCTACCTGGCCCTCAGCGACGACGGCGGCGACAGCTTCGGCGAGCCGCTGGTCATGGCCGCGCCATCGCCCGCGGGGCGCGCGTTCGATCCTGCGCTCTGGATCGCCCCCACCGGCGCGCTTTGGCTGATCTACAACCGCGGCGACAACGAGACCGCCGCGCACGGCGTCTTCGCGCGCGTCTTAGCCATGCCCGACGCCGGGTCGCTCGCCTGGGGCGGGGAGTTCCGCGTCGGCTACGACGTTCCGTTCAGCTTCCGCATGAACAAGCCGATCGCGCTCTCGACCGGCGAGTGGATCATGCCCGTCACCCACGCGCTCAACCGCTGCTACGCCTGGTTCGCCGGCGGCGAGCAGTTGCAGGGCGTGGGCGTCTCGCACGACGAGGGCCGGACCTGGCGCCTGCACGGCGCGGTGGTCGCGCCCGACTGGGCGCTGGAGAACATGATCGTCGAATGCCGCGACGGTTCGCTCTTGATGTATATCCGCGCCGGCGGCGGCACGATCTGGCAGAGCCGCTCGCACGACCGGGGCCGCACCTGGTCGCCGGGCGAGCCGACCGCCGTCGCCAACCCCGGCTCGCGCTTCTGCCTGCGCGCGCTCCCCGACGGCGACTGGTTGCTGATCAACAGCCCCGACCCGGAGAGGCGCGCCGGCATGACGGCCTCGCTCTCGTCGGACGAGGGCAAGACCTGGCGGGGCGGGCTCATGCTCGACGAACGCGACAACGTCAGCTACCCCGACGCGACGCGGACCGACGACGGCACCGTCTACGCCGTACACGACCGGGAGCGCCGGGGCGCGGCCGAGATCCTGCTCTCGGTCTTCACCAAGGCCGACGTCCTCGGATAACCCGGAGAAAGGAGACCCGTTTCATGAACGCCATCGCCATCTGCGGCAGCCCGCGCAAGAACGGCAACACCGAACAGCTTCTGCAGCGCTGCCTGGACAAACTCCGCGAATTCGGCCACGGCGTCGAGCTGATCCGCCTGGCCGACAAGACCGTCATGCCCTGCACCGGCTGCGGCGCCTGCCGCAAGAAACAGGACCGCCGCTGCTGCCTCGAGGACGACGACTTCCACGACATCTTCTTCCGCATGGTCGAGGCCGACATTATTGTCGTCGGCTCGCCCGTCTACTTCGGCTCGGCCACGCCCGAGACCATGTCGCTGCTCGACCGCGCCGGCTACGTCGCCCGCGGCAACGGCAACCTCTTCTCGCGCAAGCTCGGCGGGCCGCTCGCCGTCGCGCGCCGCGCGGGGCAGAACTTCACCTACGCGCAACTGCTGTACTGGTTCATGATCCACGAGATGGTCGTCCCCGGCTCCTCCTACTGGAATATCGCCATCGCCCGCGAGCCCGGCGACGTCGCGCGGGACGAGGAGGCGCTGACGACCGTCGACCGCTTCGCCGAGAACCTCGCCTGGCTGGCCGGGAAACTGGGCTGATTCGCACCCCCGCCGCCCGCGGGCGTCCCGTATCGTCTCCGGCTCCGACGGCGACTCGCCTGTTTGTTATGCAAAAAACGGACCTTTTGAATTGACGCTTTCGCCCGCCCTGTCTATACTGCCGCGTCACCGCGATGCCGCCGGCGGGTAGCCGGCGCCGCGACTTGGCGGGAACCCGGCCCATGACCATGAACGCGACGCTGAAGGCCATCTGCAACCTCCTGCGCGAGGACGATCCGGAGCTGCAGGTGGCGGCGCTGCGCGTGCTCGGCGCGATCCACACCCGCGAGAGCGGCGTGCACAAGGCCCTCGGCGAGGTGGCGCAGAGCACCAACGACCCGGAGGTGCTGCTGGAGTTGCTGCACGCCATCGAGGAGAATCCGCACGAGCAGTCGATCAAACACCTGCTGCTGCTCCTGGACCGCGACGGCGAGGTCGAGGATCGTGCGCTCGACGCGCTGGCGCGCATCGGCGGCAAGTTCGTCCCGCTGATGAAACAGCAGTTCCCGCGCCTCTCGCGCACCGCCCGGCACAAACTCGCCTACATCCTCCCGCGCATCCAGACGCCGCAGAGCCACGCGTTTCTCGTGGAGTGCTTCTTCGACGCCGACCACGAACTCGTGCGCGAGGCGGTGCACGCGCTGCGGGCGGCCATCGACGACTGCGACGCCAAGAGCAGGACCCAGCTCGTTCACCGCCTCAACGGCGCGCTCTCGGACACGCGGCTGAAGAAGAACGACACCGCCCTCTCGGCGCTGATCATCGCCCACGGCATCCTGGGCGAGCCGCGCAGCAAGGAGAATCTGCTCAAGTACGTCCGCAGCGAATACCCCCAGCAAATCCGCCGGCACGCCCTGATGAGCCTCGGCAGCCTCGGCCTCGCCGGCGACAAGCACCGCGACGTCTTCGAGGCGGTGATGCCGATCCTCGGGGAGGCCGATTTCGAGGGGCTGGTCAAGCATGCCGTGACGCTGCTGAGCCAACTCAAGCCCCGCCGCGCGGACAACAACCGCCTGCGGGCGCTGCTGCAGAACCGCCTGCTGGGCGTGCGCAAGTTCGCCCTGCACATGCTCGGGCAGATCAACTCGATCACCAACGCCGAACTGATCCTCGGCTTCCTGCACCATCCCGAGCACGAACTGCGCGAGGCTGCCGCCGCCGCGCTGCGCAACATGCCCGCGGCCGTGGAGGTGATCCTGCGCCACATCGACGACGTCACCAACCGCGCCGAAGCCGTGGAGATGGTGCGCATCCTCGAGAGCCACGAGAACCGCATCAAGCCCGACCGCGCGCGGGCGATGATTCGCCACATGCTCGAGCTGTACGAGGCCGGGGACGACCACTTCCAGCTCTACCGCACCGCGCTCTGCCACCTGCGCCCCGACACGCTGCGCGAGGAACTGGTCAAGCAGGCGAACAAGAAGCAGCGCGAGAAAGGCGACTACGAGGGCGTCCGCGACGCGCTGAAGATCCTCGACGACACGCCGCTGATGACGCCGGAGATCCGCTTCCGGCTCGCGGTGGCCAAGCTCAAGACCGGCAGGCGCGACCTCTCGCGCGCGCATCGCCTCGCCGATTACGCGCTCGAGCACATCGCCACGCTGCTGCGCGAGAATCCCAAGAGCTTCCAGAAACAGTTACTGTCCGAGAAAGCCCTCGAACCGGCCGACTACCTCTACGTCGGCTTCCACTTCTCCGAGAGCCTGCACGAGGAACGCCGCTTCGGCGTCGACCTCCTGCGCCACGTGGTGAAGAAGTCCCCGCGCTCCAAGGCCGCCGCCAAGGCGCGCAAAAAGCTCAAGATCGAAGCGCACTGACCCCCCCAGCTCCTCCGACCTTGGCTGGCGTCGGTTCTCCCGAACCCGTCGCCAGCGGGGATTATGACCCCGATCCGACGCGGAAAATCCCGCGCCCGCGGACATGGCAATCCGCGAAGCCGCGGTTCCGAAGAATTTCGTACAATTTTTTATAAGTTTTTCCGACACTTTTTCATGTCCCCTAACCCTAATTCACCTCGTTGTTTATCGTGATATAGTCGACTTTTACCGAAAACGTACGGTACGGATCTGTACCACAGGGCCTTGCATTTCTGCCTTTCCTGCCGCAAATGTGAAGTGGCTCGCGCGACCGAGAGAGTACGGCGCGGCCAGGGTTGCACGCGTGTGTTCGGTATCGATAACGGAGGAGTTGTTCCGCTTGGTGCAACACCGCGCCGGGTGGCGCTAAGGTTAACCAATTCTTGATTTGGCAAGTGCGTGCCCAACGGGTTTGCTATGGGTGGCGGATCTGGCGCGCGGGAGAAAGAGATGAAAGTGGTGATTGCACCCAACGCGCTCAAGGGCTCGCTCGGCGCGGTCGCCGCGGCCGAGGCCATGGCGCGCGGCGTGAGCACGGCGGCGGGCGCGGTCGATATCGTGCGCGTCCCGGTGGCCGACGGCGGCGACGGGCTGGTCGACGTGCTGCTGGCCGCGCTTCCGGGCGAGCGTTGCACCGTTACCGTCGGCGATCCGCTCGGCCGGCCGGTCGAGGCCGCCTACGGCTACCTCCCCGAGAAGCGGACGGCGTTGATCGAGATGGCGGTCGCCTCGGGGCTGGCGCTGCTGCGGGACGAGGAGCGCGACCCGCTGGCGGCGACCACCTTCGGCACCGGCGAGCTGATCCGGGACGCGCTGGCCAGGGGCGCGCGGCATATCGTCGTCGGTATCGGCGGCAGCGCCACCTGCGACGGCGGCACCGGCATGGCCGCGGCGCTGGGCGTCACCTTCCGCGACCGCGGCGGCGCGGCGTTCGAGCCCCGCGGCGGCGGCATGCTCGCGCGCATCGGCGGGATCGACCTCGGCACGCGCGACGTGCGGCTGCACGACGCCACCGTCGAATCGGTCTGCGACGTGGACAATCCGCTGCTGGGCGCGACCGGCGCCGCGCGCGTCTACGGCCCGCAGAAAGGCGCCACGCCCGACGATGTCGAAACCTTGGAGCAGGGGCTGGCGCATCTGGCCGAGACGATCCGCAGCGATCTGGGCGGCGACGTCGCGCCGATGCCCGGTGCCGGCGCGGCCGGCGGCCTCGGCGCGGGGCTGAAGGCGTTCCTCGGCGCGGAGCTGCGACCGGGCGTGGACGTGGTGCTCGACCTGGTCGATCTCGACCGGGCGCTGGCGGGGGCGGCTCTCTGCCTCACCGCCGAGGGCGCGCTGGACAACCAGACCGCCTTCGGCAAGGCGCCCGCGGGCGTGGCGCGGCGGGCGCAGGCCGCGGGCGTGCCGTGCCTGGCCGTCGCCGGCGGGGTGGCGCGCGACATCCGCGAGCTGCACGCGGCCGGCCTCGACGCGGCGGTCTCGCTCTGCCCCGGCCCGCTGACGCTGGCCGACGCGATGGCCGACGCCGCGGCGCTGCTGCAGGCGGCGACCGAGCAGATCGTGCGCGCGTTCCTGGCCGGCCGGCGCACGGGCGGGGAGGGGCGCTGATGTCAACGCGGGTCGAAAGAGAGGCTTTCGCGCTTTGCCGTTCTCCCGGCGCGGGGTATACTGGGCCGATTCGACGCCGGCGGAGGTTCCGCCCATGATCCGGCTGCTGGAGAACGAAATGGAGAGGAAACCGGCGCGCGTTCTGCTGGTCGAGAACTGCGCGCGCGGCATGAGCCCGACGCTGGGGCAACTCGCCTGGAACGCGGGCAAGCGCTTCCTCATCAACTTTTCCGCCACCCTCGGCGACGCGCTGATCCGGTTGGAGGAGGACCGCTTCGACGCGGTGCTGCTGAGCTTCGACCTGCCCGACAGCGGCGGACTCGACGCGCTGCAGCTCGTGCGCGCGCGCGTCGGCGCGGTGCCGGTGGTGGCGCTGACCGGCGAGGGCGACGAGCGCGCGCAGGCGCAGGCCCGCGAGGCCGGCGCCGTGGAGGTCTTCCCCGGCCTCAACCCCGACACGGAGGTGATCGTCGGCTTCCTGGACCAGCTCGTCCACAGCACCACCCACCTCGCCTCGCGGGAATCCGAGGAGCCGACGGCGCAGCCGGCGTTCTCGCCGCGCTTCGCGCCGCTGACCTCGACGACGCAGGAGCCGCGCCCGCGCCCGGACACCACCGAGCCGGCCGAGACGATCACCCCGCCGGTGGTCTCGCACAACATCCCGGGAGCGTCGCCCGCTCACCCCGTGGCGGAAGAGCCGCAATACCAGACCGCGCAGGAGCCGCCGGAAGAGCGGCCCGCGCCCGCCCCTTCGGCAACCGCCGGGCAGCCGCCGCCAGCCCGACCGGTCGAAGCGCCGCTCCCGGCCACGGCCGGAAGCGGCGACAGGTGGGAGGAGGAACTGCCCGAGCCCTTGATGGACCTGGTGGAACCCGAGAGCGCAGCCGCGCTCGAGGAACGCCTCGTCGCGGTGGAGAGCTACCAGCAGGACATCGCCCAACGCTTCCTGGACATCGAGACCGACGCCGAGGGCCGGCGCGAACAGATCGAAACCCTGCTGCGGCGGCTGGACGCGGTGGGCACCAAGCTCGCGGCGGAGAAAACGCTCGCGGCGAAGCTGGCGGCGGTAGTCGCGCGCCAGGAGGAGCTGGCCGCGGAGGTCGCCCGCCTGCACGCGCGCCTCGAGGAGACGGCGAACGCCGCCGCCGTCGACGCGCTGAGGCAGTCGGCGCGGAAGCTCGACGACGCGCAGGCCGAGCAGGACCAGCGCCTCGCCGCGTGCGAGCGCACCCTCGCCGACAACGGCGGAGGCGAGCGCATCGAGACGCCGGCGCGACACCAGGCCGAACTCGCCGAGACCGTCGCGCAGTTGCGCAGCCGTGCCGACAACTGCGCCGCCGGGGTGCGGGGCAAGCTCGCGGAACTGGCCCGCGCCGTGGACGAGATCGCCGAACGGACCGCGGCACAGCCGCAGACGATCGCGGCCCGGCAGCCCGCGGAGCGTTCCCCAACGACCATGCCGCCGACGCCGGCGGCGGACGAGGCAGGCGAGAGCCCAGTCGATGACGCAGGGGAGATGACGATGAGCGAGGCGACGATGAACAAGGAGACGTTCGCGGAGTCGATCGGGGATATGCTCCGCAACACCCTCGGGAGCGACACGGCCTTCCTCGAGACGGCCGCGCGCTACCTCGAGCCCGCCTCCGGCGAGCCGAACCTCTGGGAGGTGGCCAACCTCATCGGCAACTACTACAACGACCACGACGTCAGCGCCGACGTGCGCGAGGAGTGCCGCGGCATCATCGACGAGATCCGCGACTTCCAGGGCCAGCTCGCCCTCGACTCCGACCGGCCGACGACGGTGGTCTTCGGCACCTCCGGCTGGCGCGGGGTGATCGGCGAGGACTTCAACCTGCCGAACGTGCACAAGGTCGTCCGCGGCATCAAGGAGATGATGCGCACGCCGGCCTTCCTCGAGACCAACGGCTACCGCAGCTTCGACGAGGTGCAGAAGCACGGCATCGTCGTCTTCCGCGACAACCGCTACCTCGGCGACACCTTCATGGACGCGGCGATGAAGGAACTCGCCGCCGGGGGCATCCGCATCCACTGCGCCGGGGAGTGCCCCACCGGCGTCGGCTCGGCCCTGGTGACCGAACTCGACGCGGCCGGCTCGATCAACTTCACCCCCTCGCACAACCCGATGGACTACGCCGGCGTCAAGTTCAACCCCGCCGACGGCGGGCCGGCCGATCCGTCGCTGACGTCGATCATCGAGGAGATGGCCAACGCCTACATGCTCCCGGGAACGCCGTTCGAGCCGGCCATCGCCGACTACGCTGCGCTGCGGGAGGACGTCGACGCAAAGCGGATCTTCGCCGACTTCGTGCTGAACAAGAGCAAGGTCTTCGACCTGCCGGCGCTGCGCGACTGGCTGAAGTCGATCAAGCACGACCTGGCGCTGGCGGTCGACTTCATGCACGGCTCCGCGCGCGGCTACGTCCAGGCGGTGCTCGGCGAGGAGGCGGTGAAGGAACTGACCGACGCCGGCGCGCTGGTGCTGCTGAACGAGGAGACCGACTACAGCTTCCACGGCGTCAAGCCGGAGCCGAGCGCGAAGAACCAGGCGCCGCTGATCGCGAAGCTCAAGCAGATGAACCGGCGCTATGCGCTGGCGGTGGCGCTGGACCCCGACGCCGACCGCATCCGCTTCGCCGACGCGGAGAACGACATCGACATGAACCGCTTCGGCGGCATCAGCTACGCGGCGCTCTTGCAGCGCGGCCTCGACGGCGGCATCGCCACGACCGCGCCCTCGAGCGACTTCCCGCTGGAGATCGCCAAGCGCGAGGGCAAGGAGTATTTCGAGCTCGCCGTGGGGTTCAAGAATTTCCGCCCGCTGCTGCGCGCGGACAAGGTGCTGGTCGCGTTCGAGGAGTCCGACGGCATCAGCTTTCTGGGGCATACGCTCGAGAAGTGCGCGCTCGCGGGCTTCCTGATGGCGCTGGAAACGATGAAGGCCACCGGCGAGAACCTCGGCGCGCAGTACGCTCGTCTGCGGGAGAAGTACGGCTACTTCTACCCGAACAAGGCCGGCGCCGAGGTCAAGGGCGTCGGCGTCGAAGAATGGCAGGCCTACAAGCGCGCGGTGGTCGAGGCGCTGCAGCATAAGCTCTTCAAGGCCGGCGACAGCGTCGAGATCGCCGGCGAGGCGAGGACCGTCGCCGAGATCAACATCATCGACGGGCTGAAGCTCATCTTCGCCGACAAGAGCTGGATCCTCCTGCGCCCCTCCGGAACCGAGCCGAAGTTCCGCTACTACTTCGAGCTCGCGAGCGAAACGCCCATCGGCGATGTCGAGAAGCGCATGCAAGACTACGAGGACGCCGCCACGAGGATCCTGCAGCAGGCGCGGGAGATGGTGGACGCGAAAGCGTAGAGCGCGGCGGCGGCGGTTTCGGCGAAGACCTGGCGCTCGCCCATCGCGTCTTCGCGCAACAGGGGCAGCAGGCCGCGGCCGGGAAGGTCGGGCTCTACGGGCGCGCCAGCGCGGTCGAGCAGCGTCGGGTAGATGTCGACGAGGCCGAAGCGGGCGCCCTCGCGCGCGAGGCGGTTGAGGTTGGGCGTGCGCACGCGCGGATGCCCGGCGCAGCCCATGGCGTCGCGGCGGTGCTGGTCGCTGCAGATGAAGAGGATGTTGGGGGGCACAGGCACTCCGTCGTGCCGCGCGGGGGCGCGCCAGGAAACGTCAATCGCGACCCGCGCGCCGGCAGAGGCAATACAAGCCGATGTCGCAGGTCGCAGGGAGCGGAGATCCCGAACGCGGAGGCGAAACGCCTATCCCTCCTTGCAGCCCATGCGGCCGAGGATGCGCGCGGCGTCTTCGGGGGAGTAGTAGTCGATGGTGATGCTGCCCTTGCCGCCGCGGTCCTGGACGGCGACCTTGGTGCCGAGATGCTCCCTGAGGCGCGACTCCAGATCCCGCACGTGCGGATCGCGCTTCGCGGGCGCGGACGATTTGCCACCGCCGGCGGCGGACGTGGACGAGCTTTTCGGCGCCACCAGCGCCTCGGTCTGCCGCACCGAGAGCCGCTCGGCCTCGATGCGCCGCGCCAGCGCCAGTTGCGAGACCGGATCCTCCAGCGCCAACAGCGCCCGCGCGTGGCCGGCGCTGAGCGTGCCGGCGACGACCAGCGACTTGACCTCCTCGGGAAGCTCCAGGAGGCGCAGCGCATTGGTGACACGCGCGCGCGAGACCCCGAGGCGCTGGGCGATCTGTTCGTGCGTCAGGTCCAGATCCTCGCGCAACGCTGCGTACGCGCTGGCGGTCTCGATCGGGTTCAGATCGTCGCGCTGCAGGTTCTCCACCAGCGCCAGTTCGCGCATGCGCGCATCGCCGGCATCCATGATCACCGCCGGGACCGCCTCCCAGCCCAGGCGCTTGACCGCGCGCAGGCGGCGCTCGCCGGCGATGACCTCGAAGCGCCCGCCCTTGCGGCGGACCGCCAGCGGTTGGACCAGGCCCTGCTCGCGGATGGAGTCGGCCAGTTCGCGCAGCTTCTCCTCGTCGAAATCGGCGCGCGGCTGCCAGCGGTTGGGGTCGATCGTCTGCGGGTCGAGCTCGACCAGGCCCGAATCGACCGGCGCGGCCTCGGCCGGGTTCGTCTCCGTCGGCTTCTCGGACGCGCGCTTGCCGATGAGGCCGTTCAGCCCGCGTCCCAGCGCTTTGCGTGCCATATCCTCTCCCGTGGCGGGGTGGGGGAAAGACGCATTATAAGGAACCGGCGCGCCGGGCGGAACCAAAAATCCGGTCCCGGCGGGAAGATCGCCGCAACATCGGGCTTGACTTGGACTTCGGGATGACCTTAACTGGGCGTGTCGACCGCACCGTCCCGTTCCCTTGAAGAAGGAAGACGCCATGTCCGTAAACCTCTTTCCGATCCCCAAGACCGTCCGCCAGTCCGCCGGCACGTACGACCTTTCGCGGGCGCGCTGGATCCGTATCGCCCCGGAAGCCTGCATGCGCCTCAAGCGCCGCGCGCTCGACTTCGCCCGCGCGATCGCCGACGCGTTCGTGGAGACGCCGACGGTGACCGCCGGAGAGCCCGCGGAGGGGCAGACGCTGGTAAAGATCGTTCTCGGCACGCGCGCGCGTGTCGGCGAACAGGGCTACCGCCTGCAGACCGGCGCCGCGGGCGCGGTCATCGAGGCCGGCGACGAGGCCGGGGCGTTCTACGGCCTGGAGACGCTGCGGCAGTTGATCGAGCAGCACGGCGCGGCGCTGCCGCGGGTGACGATCGAAGACGGGCCGGACTTCCCGCAGCGGGGCATCATGATCGATATCAGCCGCTGCAAGGTGCCGAAGATGGAGACGCTGTACCAGCTCGTCGATCGGCTGGCGCGGCTGAAGCTCAACCAGATCCAGCTCTACACCGAGCACACCTTCGCCTTCTCGCGCCACGAGAGCGTCTGGCACGACGCCAGCCCGATGACGGCCGAGGAAATCCTCGCGCTCGACGACTACTGCCGCGAGCGCTACGTCCAGCTCGTGCCGAACCTGAACAGCTTCGGCCACTTCGAACGCTGGCTGCGCCACCCCGAGTACATCCACCTCGCCGAATGCCCCGACGGCTTCACCTGGCCCTGGGGCGCCAAGAGCCGATACGGCTCGACGCTGAAGCCCAACCGCGAAAGCCTCGCGCTCCTGGAGGAGCTGTACGCGGAGTTCCTGCCCAACTTCTCGAGCAAGCTCTTCAACGTCGGCTGCGACGAGACCTGGGAGCTGGGGAAGGGCTGGAGCGAGAAGCAGTGTGAGAAGAAAGGCGTGACGCAGGTCTACCTGGACTTCCTGCTGCAGATCCACAAGCGGGTGAAGAAGCATGGCCGCACGATGATGTTCTGGGGCGACATCATCCTGCACGAGCCGAAGCTGATCAAGAAGCTCCCCGGGGACATCGTCGCCAAGGTCTGGGGCTACCAGGCCAACCACCCCTTCGGCAAGGAGTGCGCGCACTTCGCGCGCGCGGGCGTGCCGTTCTACGTCTGCCCCGGCACCTCGGCCTGGAACAGCCTCGTCGGCTGCCTGCCCAACGCGCTGGCGAACCTGGAGAACGCGGCGAAGAACGGGCTCAAGCACGGCGCCATCGGCTACCTTGTCACCGACTGGGGCGACGGGGGGCATCACCAGTACCTGCCGATCAGCTATCCCGGATACGCCGCCGGCGCGGGGATGTCGTGGCAGTATCGCAAGAACCGCGCGCCGGACCTGCCGGCGGTGCTGGACCGTTTCTTCTACCACGACGGCGCGGGCGTCATGGGCAAGGCGACCTGCGAGGCGGCGAAGGTGCAGGCGCTGACGCCCGCGGTCTGGGGCAACCACAGCCTCTTCAACCGGCTCTTCTTCTGGGACATGAAGAACCCGTCGCTGAAGGAGATGTTCGCCAAGCTGACCAGGACGCACCTGCAGAAATGCGCGAAGCGGTTCGACGAGATCGAGGCCATGCTCCCGGCCGGGCGCCCGGCGGCCGGCGACGGCCTGCTGGCCAAGGCGGAGCTGAAGAACGCCCTCGCCATGGCCCGCCACGGCGTGCACCGCGGGCTGGCGTCGCTGCAGCGCAAGGCCGACGCGGCGGCGCTGCGCCACGAGGTGCAGCGCATCGTCGAGTGGCACGAGGAACTGTGGCTGGCGCGCAACCGCCCCGGGGGGCTGCGCGAGAGTTCGTCGCGAATCCGGAACCTGATCGAGGCATAGCACGCGTTCGGAGCGGGACGATGTCCACAGTCGATGTGAGCGATTTCGACTCCGTCGCCGACGGCGCGGCCGACGACACCGCGGCGCTGCAGGCGGCGATCGACACCTGCGCGAAAGCCGGCGGCGGCACGGTGCGCGTCCCGGCCGGGCGCTATCGCTGCGGCACGCTGCGGCTGGCCAGCCGCCTGACGCTCCGGCTCGACCCGGGCGCGTGCCTGCTGGGCAGTTCCGCCATCGCCGACTATCCGTCGATACAACCGCCGCGACGAAGCGCCCAGGACGGCGCGGGGCTGCGGGCGCTGATTCTCGCCGAGGATTGCGAGCAGATCCGCATCACCGGCGGCACCATCGACGGCGGGGGCGGGGCGTTCGCGCCGATGGGCTTCGCCACCGACCGGCCGCGCGGAATGCTGTTGCGCGACTGCACGCGGGTGCGGGTGGACGACCTGACGCTGCGCAACGCCGGTTTCTGGGGCCTGCACCTGCTGCGCTGCACGCAGGCGCGCATCCACGGCGTCACCGTCTTCAACCACGCGGTGCAGAACAACGACGGGCTGGACATCGAGAGCTGCCGGGACGTGATCGTCTCGGGTTGTTTCTTCGATACCGGCGACGACGCGATCTGCCTCAAGAGCGGCGGCGACGAGCCCACGGAGAACGTCGTCGTCGGCGACTGCGTCATCGGCACCCACGCCAACGCGATCAAGCTGGGCACCGAGTCGCGCGGCGGCTTTCGCAACATCGCCATCGGCAACATCGCCGTGGTCCCCTCGCAAGAGCAACAGGTGATCTGCCCCGGCGGCCGGGTCACCGCCGCGGCCGGGATCGCGCTCTGCCAGGTCGATGGCGGGGTGACGGAGAACGTCTCGATCCATCACATCACCATGGACCGCGTCGGGGTGCCGCTCTTCCTGCGCCTCGGCGACCGGGGCGGCGCGGGCGCGATGCGCGACATTCGCATCGCCGGCGTCCGGGCGACGGGCGCCGCCGCGAGCGGCTGTTTCGTCGCCGGGCTGCGCGAGCATCCGATCGAGCGGGTGACGCTGCAGGATATCGCTATCGGCTTCGCCGGCGGCGGGGACTTGGTGGCCGAGCCGCCGGAGAACCGCGCGGACTATCCGTCGATGGAGCTGTTCGGCCGGCTGCCGGCGTACGGACTCTTCCTGCGCGACGCGGACGATCTGACGCTGCAGAACCTGCGGCTCCATCTCGAGGCGCCCGATGCGCGCCCCGCCCTCTATGCCCGCCGTGTCGCCCGGCTGCGGCGCAACGGCGTCGACCTCGACGCGCCGGCAAGCGGCGAGGCGGCGCTGCTGCACGACTGCGAGTAACTACTCCGTCTCGATCGCGGCGAGCGCCTTCTCCATGGCCTCGGCCGACTGAAAGCGTTCCGACGGTTTCGACGCCATCGCCGTCTCGATGACCTGCGCGAGCATCAGCGGCACGTCGGGGCGGATCTCCCTGAGCGGCGCCGCGCCCCGGCGCATCTCCTTGGCCAGGGCGACGATATTCCGGGCGCTGAAGGGCGGGCGCCCGGCGAGGATGGCGTAGAGCACCGCGCCCAGGGCGAAGATGTCCACCGTGGCGGTGAACTCGCGCTTGCCCTCCACCTGCTCGGGCGACATGTAGCGCAGCGTTCCGACGACCGCGCCCGAGAGGGTGATGCTGCTGTAGCCCGGATCGGCGAGCACCTTGGCGATGCCGAAGTCGAGCACCTTGACGGTGCCTTCCTCGTCCATGAGCAGGTTCTCGGGCTTGATGTCGCGGTGGATCACGCCGCGGGCATGGGCGACGGCCAGCGCCGAAGCGACCTGCCGGCCGATGCGCACCGCCTCGGCGGGCTCGGCCGTGCGGTGGCGGAAGACGCCGCCGAGCTTGCGGCCGGGGAAGTACTCCATGGCGATGTAGAGAGCGTTGCCGACCTGCCCGGCGTCGTAGAACTCGATGATGTTGGGATGGCGGATATCGAGGCTGACGCCCATCTCCTGGATGAAGCGCTGGATCAGCTCCTGCGACTGCTTGCCCCCGGGGACGATGGTCTTGACCACGCAGGCGCGCCCGCCGCCGACCTCCTCGGCCTGGTAGACCCGGCCCATGCCGCCCTGCGAAATGACCGACTTGAGCAGGTAGCTGCCGAGCGTCTTGCCGATGAGGCGATCCTCGCGCAGGATCACGTCGCTGTCGAGGGACTCGAGCCCCTCGGCCTCGATGGCCTTGCGGTCCAGGTCCGTCCCCGAGTCGCGGCCGGAGCTCTCGGGCTCGATGTAGCGGAACATGTTGTCGGCCAGGCGGACCAGATCGCCGGCCATCAGCGTCCGCCGCTCGCCCTCGGCGAGGCGCTCTTCGTTGACGAAGGTGCCGTTGCGGCTGCCCAGATCCTCCACGGCGTAGCTCTCTTCGAGAAAGACGAAGCGGCAGTGCAGGCGCGAGAGCCCGGGATGGTTGACGACCAAATCGCCCTTGCGGCCGAGGGTGATGTTGTCGCCCTCGAGGTACAGGTCCCGGTCGGTTCCGCGCAGGCGGTAATGCTCGCCGAAACAGGATTCGTAGGTCAGCATCGCGCCGGTGCTCTTGCAGCGGAACGACAGATTCTGCATCGGATCCTCGATGCGATGCAGGCGGCCGCAGTGGCAGGGAATCAGGACGGTGCGAACCATGTATACCGCTTTCTCGCTCAGCCGGATCGAGAGCGCCACTACTCCATTACATGGCGCATCTTACAATCGGCCCACGGAATAGACAGGATTTTAACATTTCTTTCATATTTTTCCAGTTCCTGTTCGTTATAGATTTATAAGATCGAGCTCTCGGCAGCCCGGCCTGTCGGGGGCATACCCGTAGCGTTGCAGGAGCCGCGACAGCCGATGTACCAGGTCAACGACGTGATCGGCAAGTACCAGATCGTCCGCACCCTCGGGCGCGGCGGCATGGGCGTGGTCTACCTGGCGCGCGACACGCGTCTGGCGCGCGAGGTGGCGATCAAGGTGATCAACCAGAACCTCGAGGGCGCCGACATCGCGCTGAAGCGTTTCCAGGTCGAGGCCCAGAGCATCGCCCAGCTCAAAAGCCAGTTCATCGTCCACATCTACGACTACGCCCCGGATACCGAGCAGCCCTACCTGGTCATGGAGTACATCCACGGCAAGGCCCTAAGCGAGATCATCCACACGACCGCACCCATGCCCGCCGCGGCGGTGGTCGACTGCGCTCACCAAGTGCTCAGCGGGCTGGCCGCCGCGCACAGCCGCGGCATCGTCCACCGCGACATCAAGCCGGCCAACGTCCTGCTCGGCCAGGAAGGAATCTACAAGCTGATGGACTTCGGCCTCGCGCGCAGCATGGAGGACGACGCGCAGTTGACGGCCACGGGCATGCTGATGGGGACGCTGCACTACATGGCGCCCGAGCTCGCGCGCGGGGAGTCGGCCTCGCCGCAGACGGATCTCTACAGCCTCGGCATCGTCATCTACCAGATGCTCTGCGGCAAGGTACCCTTCGACGAACCGAGCCCGCTGAAGCTGCTGCGGCGCATCGCCAACGAGCGGCCCGAGCCGATCGAGTGGCTGCGCAAGGACATCCCCGAGCCGCTGGCGAAGTGGCTGGCGCACCTGATCGAGGCCGACCCGCTGCAGCGGACCTGCGGCGCCAAGCAGGCGCTGGAGGAGCTGATCGCCACCGAACTCGACGCCAGCAGCGAAGAGATCCTGCCGCTCATCAGCGACGAGAAGGTCCGCTTCGGCACCGCCCCCAAGCCGCCGCAGCGGCAATCCACCCTCGCCCCGTCCCAGCAGAAGACGCCCGGTATCGACGATATGGCCATGATCGAGAGCGGCTTCTCCAACGCCGTCATCGAGCCGACGCCGTCGGAGCCGGCCGCCGGGCAGAACACCTTCGAGCCGGACAAGGCGATGACCGCCCGCGCGCGCCATTCCGAGGCGGAGACGGCCAAGCGCGGCGCGCCCGAGGAGTTGCCGATCACACCCAGCGGCGCGATCCCGTTGGATGAGGTGGATCCGGACAACCGCAAGGACCGGGAACTGGTCAACGGCGGCACCGCCGGGCATATCGCCACGACGCTGATGCTCGCCTGCGTCGGCTTCGTCATGTACTACGCCGGCAAGTACTCGGCCGCACCCGAGCCCGAGACGCCCGCGCCGAAGGTTCTCCTCGACTACCAGGAGATTCCGCGCCCCAACGTCGTCGGCAAGCCGTATTACTTCGCTCTCAAACCCGAGGCGTTGAGCCGGCCGCTGCCGCGCATCTCGGCGAGGGATCACGTGCTGGCGGTGCGCGTCTACGAGGGCGGACCGGTCGGCGTGCTGCTCGACACCGAGACCATCGCCGAGGTCGACGCGAGCTATTACGACAAGCCGCCGCGCGACGGGGTGATCTACCTCGCGGCCCCGCGCGAGAGCCGCGGCGGGGCGGCGGTGCTGCCGCGTCTTCGCCTGGGGGTGCTGCCCTTCGCGGCGGTGGCCCCGTCGCTGCGCTCCCAGGCCGACGCCCTCGCCGACGAGGTGCAGAAGCACCTGCGTACGGCCGACCTCTTCGCCCTGCGCGACCTGGCCACGATCCGCGCGCGGACGCACCTGCAGCAGGCGCCGATCAACACCACCCTGCGCGAACTGGCGCGCTTCCACCTCAACCCCGACATGGCCGAACGCCTCGACGCGGCCTTCTTCGTCGTCGGCCTGCTCTCGCGCAAGGAGGACGAGTGCCTCGTGCGCATGGCCCGCGTCCACGCCGACAGCGGCACGTTCTGGGAAGAGGTGAGCGCCACCTGCGCCGAGAGCGAACTCCCCGCCGCCGCAGCGACGCTCGGCCGGCGGCTCATCGAGCGGATCCGCCGCAGCGAGGTGGACCGCCTCTTCCCGGCCGACCGGCGCTGATTTCACCTATTTTTTTAGTAGGATTTACTTGACAAGCCGCCCGCTATCGGCTTTGCTTTTGATGCGTGGAGGGGCTGCGGAGAGCATCATGGGCGTACTCGAGCTGCACGAGGTGGTCTGGCGCGCGGGGTGCTCCTTAGCCACATCGCCCTCACCGACGAGGCCGGCGCGGAGATCTACAACCAGCTGATCGCCGACGCCGCGCACGCGCGCGGCCACGTCGACTGCAAGAAGATCATCCAGGGCAGCGCCACCGCGCGCGCGGTCCCGGTCGTGCAGGTGAACCACCCCAAGGCCCACGTCACCCGCGAGGCCGCCATCGACAGCGTCGACAACAAGCAGCTCGAAACCCTCATGGCGCGCGGCCTGAGCGAGGACGAGGCGGTGGACCTGATCATCGAGGGGCTGCTGGAGCGGTGAGGCGGCCGCGCGGAAAGAGCGACCCGGCGGGCACCGGTCGTCGACTCGCCCCTGCCAGGCGACAAAATCCCCCCCTTGACCTCCCCCGCCCCGCGTGGCATATTGTCGCTTTCCGAAAATCGTTGAGAGAGGGATCGCCATGAGCCGCTCGACCAGCCCCGCCTACAGCCTGACCATCCGCGCGCGCATCCCCAACCGCCCGGGAAGCTTCGCCAAGCTCGCCGAGGTTATCGGCAACGTCGGCGGGGACCTGGGCATGGTGGACATCCTCGCCGAGACCCGCGAGACGATCCTGCGCGAGATCACCGTCGACGCCACCGGCCCCGAGCACGAGAAGGAGATCGCCGCGGCGGTCCGGGGACTCGGGGGCATCGAGATCCTGGAGATCGAGGACTGCACCTTCGCCTACCACGACGGCGGCAAGATGGTCATCGACAACCGCGGCAGCCTCGTCACTCAGGCCGACCTCTCCATGGCCTACACTCCGGGCGTGGCGCGTGTCTCGCTCGCCGTGGCCGACGACAAACGCCAGGCCTACAACCTGACGATCAAAGGCAACACCGTCGCCGTGGTCAGCGACGGCACGGCGGTGCTGGGCCTGGGGGACATCGGCCCGGAGGGGGCGCTGCCGGTGATGGAGGGGAAGGCGCTGCTCTTCAAGAAATTCGCCGACGTCGACGCCTTCCCCCTCTGCATCGGCACCAAGGACGTGGACGAGATCGTCAACTTCGTCAAGCTGATCGCGCCGACCTTCGGCGGCATCAACCTCGAGGACATCGCCGCGCCGCGCTGCTTCGAGATCGAGGAACGGCTCAAGCGCGAGGTGGACATCCCCGTCTTCCACGACGACCAGCACGGCACCGCGGTGGTCACCATGGCCGCGCTGATCAACGCGCTCAAGCTGACGAAGAAGAAGATCGGGGAACTGAAGATCGTCGTCTGCGGCATCGGCGCCGCGGGCGTGGCGTGCAGCAAGATCCTCCTCGGCGCGGGCGCGAGGAACATCGTCGGCGTCGACAGCGTCGGCGCGATCTATCGCGGGCGCACCGAGCGGATGAACGTGGCCAAGGACTGGTACGCGGAGAATACCAATCCCGAAGGACTGCACGGCTCGCTCTCGGAGGTGATGCAAGGGGCGGACATCTTCCTCGGATTATCCGGCCCCGACATTCTGAGCGTGGACGAGGTGAAGAAGATGAACAAGGATCCGATCGTCTTCGCCATGGCCAACCCGATCCCCGAAATCATGCCCGAACTCGCGCTGCCGCACGTGGCGGTGATGGCCACGGGGCGCTCGGACTACCCCAACCAGATCAACAACGTGCTCGCGTTTCCGGGCATCTTCCGCGGCGCGCTGGATATTTGCGCCACCGACATCACCGAGGGGATGAAACTCGCCGCCGCGCACGCCATCGCGAACGTGCTCGAGGAGGAGCGCCTCGCGCCCGATTACATCATCCCCTCGGCGCTGGACGCACGCGTGGCGCCGGCGGTGGCGGAGGCGGTGCGGCAGGCGGCCATCGCCGACGGCGTGGCGCGCGAAGACTTCCCGACCATGCCGGGATTCGAGGAGATCGGGCGTTAAGCCCAATGCCCCAGGTCGCCGGTCCAGACCTGGCGCACTTCGCCGGAAGGCTCCTCGAGCAGCAGCTCGCCGTCGTGGCCGAAGCCGGCGAGGACGCCCGAGCGTTGCTGCGCGCCGTCGCGGACGGTGACGGCCTCGTGGAGGTACGCCACGCGCCTGTCCCACGCGGGCCCGATCGCGGCGAATCCGCCGTCGCGCCAGCGGTCGAACCAGATGCCGATGTGCGGCAGCAGGTGCGCGAGCACCTCCTCGACCGGGTAGTCGCGCCCGGTTTCGAGCAGCAGCGACGTCGCCGGTTGATCGATACGCGCGGCGTCCCCGGCGTTCATGTTGACGTTGAGACCGATGCCGACGACGAAGGCCTCGTTGTCGACCGGGCAGCGCTGGCTCAGAATGCCGGCGATCTTCTTCCGCTCGATCAGCACGTCGTTGGGCCACTTCGTCGCCGCCCGCAGGCCGTAGCGGTCGAGCGCCTCCGCCACGCCCAACGCCACGGCGATCGGCAGCGACGCCAGTTGCGGAAACGCCGCGCTCGTCCGCAGCAGCACCGAGAACGTCAGGTCTTTACCCGGCACCGAGAGCCAGCCCCTGCCCTGCCGCCCGCGCCCCCGCGTCTGCGCGCGCGCGCCGAGGACGAAGCCGGCCGGCAGCGCCTCGCCCGCCTCGAGCCGACGCTTCATCGCGAGGTTGGTGCTGTCGAACTCGTCGTGCCACACGGGCGGATGAAAATCCATTCCCCGTCCTTTTCGGACAACCTGCGCGTCGTGCACGCGTATTTCCGGAACGACCGAACCGCGAGACTAGCAAGACCTTGCGTGGCCGTCAACGAATCGGCGCCACCGCCGTTCGGATAGTCGGCGCCTTTTCGCGGAAAAAGTTGTTGCCTCGAACCGCGCCCCTCGCTACAAGGGAGAGAATTTTGGCCAATTCGACGAGTATCCCGCCGCGCATCCGGCGCCGGCACGGATCGCGTGCGGCCGGGACGCGCGAGACAAGAGAAAAAGGAAAAGCCATGGCGAGTCAATCGACGTACGAATATTACAGGGACGACCCGGGGAGCGTACCGCCGCTGCGGGCGGTCGCCGAGACGTTGCTGCAGAGCGAGAAGGTGCGCAAGGTCACCGCGGCCGAGGCGTACGAGCTGGCGCGCGGCCAGTGGGACGTGATGGAAACGGACATGCCGATCTATCCTCCGGCGGCCAAGCGGCTGGGCCTGCCGGCGGGGGCGAAGATCCTCAACAACACCCACGGCAAGATCATCGGGCGCACGGCCAAGGCGCGGCGGTTCTACAACCGCATGCCCGCGGGCGACCAGGACAAGGTGACCAAGGACCTGCGCGAGGCGGTCTCGGACCTGCAGAAGCGGCCGCTCATCAAGGGCGAGGGCATCGTCGGGCTCGACCGGGACCTGATGATCAAGGCTACCATCATCGGCGCCGAGGACGACGCGGCCAACATCTTCAACTGGCTGGCCAACTTCACCCCGTACGAGGAACTCGCCGCCGAGTACCGGAAGAGCCCGGTGCTGCCGATCCAGGACATCCTCGTCATCGGCGACAACCAGTGGCGCAACGACGACCCGTTCTACCACAACCAGGGCTTCCCGCAACTGGCGCTGGTGGACGAGCAGTGCAACGTGATCTACAACTTCGGCATGCGCTATTTCGGCGAACGCAAGAAGGGAACGCTGACGCTGGCGTGGACCAGCGGCATGCGCATCGGCATGGCCGCCTGCCACGGCGGCATCAAGGAGATGGACTTCACCCGGTGCGAGGACGAGCGCGCCAGGAAGCTCGGCAAGCGCTCCATCGCCTTCTTCGGCCTCTCCGGCACCGGCAAGTCCAGCCACACCAACAGCCTCGACAACGCCGGCACCATCCCCGCCGGCACCACCAAGGTGGTGCTGCACGACGACGCGTTCCAGATCGACTGCGAGGACAAGGTCTGCCGCGTCTGGGAGCCCTCGCTCTTCGACAAGACCGACCAGCGCAGCATCGATCACCCGGAGTGGAAGTACTGCCTGACGGTGATGAACTGCGCCGTCGTCGCCGTCGACGGGCAGAAGAAGATCCTCGGCCTCGAGGTGCGCAACGCCAACGGCCGCGCGCTCTACGACCGCGACATGACCGGCGACTGGGTCAACCGCTGCCGCTTCCCGGAGATGATGGTCTGGCTGATGAAGGACACCTGCCTGCCGCCGATCCTCAAGTTCGAGAACACCGACCTCGGCGTGGCCATGGGCGCGGCCTTGATCACCAAGCGCAACAAGGCGGAGAACGTCTCGGAGGAGGAGCTCAAGAAGCTGGTCTTCGAGCCCTTCGCCAACCCCTTCCGCGTCTACGAGCTCTGGAAGGATATCGAGGCCTTCGGCAAGGTCTTCGAGAACGGCGCGGCCTGCTACTGCATGAACAGCGCGGGCATGTGGAAGAAGTCCGACGAGGAGGTGAACGACATCCCGCTGACCACCTCGCTGACGCTGCAGACGGCGATCCTGACCGATCGGCTGGACTGGGAACCGTGGAAGACGCTGCCCGGGGCCCTGATCCCGACCAAGGCCAGTATCGAGAAGCTGCTGCCGGGATTCTACGACCGCTACCACCCGAACAAGGTGGGCAACAAGAAAGGCTACCTGGCCATGCTGAAGGACCGCTTCAAGCAGCGGCGCGACTTCCTCAAAAGCACCGACGTCAAGGAGAAGCCGGAACTGCTGAAACGGCTGGGCAAGGCGCTGACCATCCGCAGCAGCTGAGCAAAGCGGCTTCGCGGAGACCACTCGGGACGCCTTGGCGCCGCGCATCCGTACCGCCGGCGCCCCGGAAAACTACTCACCGGCTTGCGGTGGGCTGTACCGAGCACTCTCTTTTCGGGAGGACGCCATGACCGAGGATCCCGAACGCGGCGAAGCCGCCGACCGCCCCGCGCCCGGAAAGCCGGGCAACACCGAGATCGTCCCGCCGCAGGAGATCGGCGCGGCGGAAGACCTGCCGCAAAACGTGACCGCCGAAGCCGCTGCCACCCCGCCGCCGGACGCAGCAGCAGCCGCCGCAAAATCGACCGGATCGCCGAAGAAGAGGCGCCGCTGGCTGCGCGCGCTGCTGGTCGTGCTGGCGCTGCTGCTGCTGGCGAGCGTGATCGCCACCGTCTACGCCGGGCGGTTGATCAAGGCCGCGATCGAGCGGATCGGCCCGCAGATCGTCGGCACCGGCGTGCACGTCGACGACGTCTCCATCACCTTCCAGGGCCATGCCAAGGTCGAGGGGTTGCGCGTGGTCAATCCCGCGGGCTTCCCGGAAGCCGAGCTGCTGCGGGTGGAGAAGGCCGAACTCGACACCGACCTCGGCGCCTATCTCGCCTCCGGCAAAGTCGTCGTCGAAGACCTGCGCTTCGACAAGCCCGAGATCGACATCCGCCTCGGCGAGGCCGGCCCCAACGCGCTGGTGATCGGACGCAAGGCGATCGAGTACCTCGAGACGCAGGCGCCGAGGACGGGCGCGGAATCGGCGGTGATCCAGCAGGTCCGGCTCAACGACGCCGGTCTTCTGCTCCGCCTGCCCGGGGACGAAGGCGGGCCGTTCCGCTTCCGGTTGCGCCGCGGCCGTATCGAACCGCTGGCGGGCAAGCTGCAGCTGCAGGACATGGCCCTGGTCAACCCCGACGGGTACGACTTCGCCGAGACTTTCGCGGTGATGCAGCTCGAGGCGGCGTTCGACCCGGCCGCGCTCCAGGACGGCCCCGCGCGGCTTCGATCGCTGTCGCTTACCGCGCCGCGGCTCTACCTGGCGCCGGGCCCCGAGGGGAGCAACCTGGCGCTCCTGGTCGAAACCCTGACGGCCTACCGACCGCACCTGCCGTCGGCGCCGGCAGCGGCCGGGCCGCCGTCGGTCGGGGAGGTGACGATCAAGGACCTGCAATGCCACGTCCAGCCCGACGACGACGGCCCCGGCGTCTTCGTCCTCCGCGTCGATACGATCACGGCCGAACCCGAGGCCCGCCGCCTGCAAGCGGAGACGATCGGCCTGGACAACCCCAAGGACTATCCCGAGAAGAAGGCACTCGAACTGGAGAGCGTCGCGCTGGAAGCGAACCCGGCCACGCCCGACGGTCCGCCGCGGGTCACGTCGCTGCAGGCGAACAATCTCCGCGGCCGACTCGCCTTCGGCCCGGGCGGCAACAACGCCGCGGCGATGATCGCGACGGTGGCGAAGTTTATCCGACAACTGCCGCTCGAAGCTTCGGGCGCCCCCGCCATTCCCGCCGTCGACGCGGCCCGGATCGCGCCGCTCTCGCTGACGTTCGCACCGCTGGCGCCGGGCGTGGGGCCGCTGCGGCTGGAGATCGCCTCCCTGCGCGCCTCCACCGTCACCGGCGAGGCCAGCTGCACGGGCGTGGCGCTGCACAACCCGGCCGGCTATGCCCGGCCGCGGGCGGTGACGGTCGACTCGGTGACGGCGAAGATCGACCCGGCCGCGCTGGGGAGCGAGACGCTGCGCATCGAGCGGATGGACCTCTCGCCGGTGGAGGCGCACCTCTGCACCGGCACGGGCGGCTCGAACCTGACGCTGCTCTTCGGCGCGCTGGAAGCCTACGCCCGCCAGTTTGCCGCGGCGCTGCCTCGGGGCGGGGAGGGTCGTTTCGAAGTCGGCGGACTGCGCGTGGCCTCCTCGACGCTGACGCTCCACGCCGGCGAAGAATCGCTGACGGTGACGACCGGCACCATCGGCGTCGCCGTCGACGCCACGTGGCTGCGCGCGCGCCTCACCGACGTCGTCGTCGGCCCGCCGCCGGGTTTCCACGCCAAGGAGACCTTCACCATCCCGACGCTGGACATGGTGCTGGAGATGGACTCGCTGGGCGCGCAGACGCTGGTGATCCAGTCGCTGACGGTGGAGAAGATGCACGCGACCTACGAGGTGGCGCTGGGAAAAAGCAACGTCCAGGCGGTGCTCGACCGGCTGCAGGCCTTCGAGACCGGCGCCGGCGAGGGCCGGAACAAGCCGGTGCTGATCCGCGATTTCCGCCTTAAGGAGAGCCACGTCAAGCTAAGCCCGACGCTGCTCCGGGGCCACAGCATGACCCCGCCGGTGCGCATCCCCGACATCCACCTCGAAAACGTCAAGGGCGGCTCCGTCTTCGCCGTCACCACCGCCATCGTCAGGAACGTCGTCGGCTCGGTGGACAAGCTCGGCCTGGGACTGATCAAGAGCCTCGGCGGCGCGGTGCTGGAGACGGGGAAGAAAACCGGCGAGGTGCTCAAGAAAGGCATTGAGGGCGTCGGCAAGGGACTCAAGAAATTGAACCCGTTTCACCGCCGCCACAAGAAGGAAGAGGAAACGCCGGCGGAGGAGGACGCGGCGCCGGCTGAGTGACGGGGGGAGGCGCCGCGGGCACTGCCGGCAGCGATACGCATAAGCCCGTCTCCCTCTTCCCTTGCCAACCGCGGTTTCAGCGCGTATGCTGCCGGTGGGGTGTCGGACACGCGTGAATTCCGGGAGGGCATCATGTCAAGATTCGCCGTATCTTCGCTTCTGGTCCTGTTCCTGCTCGCGCACGCGGGCCTCGGCCACGCCGCGGGCAAGTTCGCCGCGCCCAAGCCGACGATCATCCCCGACCCGGACTTCCGTCCCGACGGCCAGTGGCTGATCAAGGACGGCACCCTCCTCGGCGTGGATAACAAGCCGCTGGCCGACCACAAGATCTACAGCCTCGACACGCAATGGTTCCTCGATCGGCTCAAGCTGGGGATCGAGGAGAAGCTCTCGCAGGAGGAGCGCAACGCCCTCGCCACGCTCGCGAGCCTGGACGCGGTCAAGGACAAGCGCCTGCGCCAAATCAGGCTCAGACGCTTCAAGAAGCAGTACGGCAAGAAACCGGAGAAACACCCGCTGGCGCCGCTGGCCGAGGCGCGGAAGAGGCTGCAGGACGCCAAGCTCGCCTACGGCCGCGCCGAGGCGCAGATCAACTACGCCGAGAGAGTGAGGATGATCGACCGCATCGACCTCGACGAGGCGCCGGACGAGAAGGGCGAAAAGGAACGCGAGAGCATGAAGCAGGCGATACGCGACATGGCCATGGCGCGCTCGCTGATCGAGAAGGAGTACCCCGAGATCCTCGCCGCGGGCAAGGAGAAGCAGATGGCGCCGATGCGCGCCAAGGCCGCGGCCGAGCGTTTCGCCACGGTCATAAACGCCGAGACGCCGATGTTCGTCTACCAGAAGTTCGCGCGCACGCCGATGGCGCGGGGACTGGCCAAGGCCAAGGCGGGCGAGGTGCACATCGAGGCCAAGCCGCTGCTGCTGCCGCAGGGGATGAAGGTGACGATCCTCGAGGAGAAGGAGATCGAGGTCCCCGCCGGCGAGGGGCAGGAAGCGATGACGCTGGCGGTCACCCGCGTCGAGGTCTACGGCAAGGGGATCAAGCAGCACAACGGGCGCGAACTGACGCCGGTGAAGCTCCGCGGCTGGGTGCTCGGCGAAGCGCTGCAGGCGGAGTAGCCGCTACTCCTCGTCGTAGTCGATCTCCTCCCCCAACTCGTCCGCGCCCTGCCCGGTCTCCCGGGCGCATCACCGCGGCGATGACGTAGAGCACCAGGAAGATAAAGAAGCGGATCTTGACGATGCTCGCCGACGGGTTCGTTGCGGTCGTACTCCTGGCCGGCCCAGAACGCCGCCAGCAGAGCCAGCGCCAGAAGGATGATCCCGATGATGTGATTGCGTGTCATAAATGCCTCCCGTCCTCTGGGCGTTAACTGCTCCGCCATTCAGGAAGCAAGCGGCATTCCATGATGCGGGGAGGGAGATTGTCCGACCATACGGCGCAAGACCGGCGAAAAGGAGTCGCAGAACCGCGAGGCGAAGTGGCGGAAATGCGAAAGGCGTCAGGGAGGAGTCAGCAGGCGCGTGGAACTGTGGAATTTGTCGTAATTCATGCCGCCCCCGGGCTGCTCGGTCCAGACGCTGAGGTAGCCGTGGAGGGTCTGCGTGCGCGGATCGAACCAGCCGTTGAGATTCTTGATCGAGAGGTCCGCGGGCTTGCGCACCGCGGGCTCGGGATCGAAGAGTCGCCACTGCAGCCCGTCCCGGGACCAGAGGCGGTAGATCGCCACCGGCGGCCAGTTCTCGCTCAGAAACAGCGTCCAGCCCGCCTCGCCCATGGGCACCACGTGCGGGAAGATCATCCGCCGCCCGGCGAACATCGGGATCAGGTTGACGATCTCGCCGTCGCGGCGATGGAAGTACCACGTCTGGCCATCGGCGCTGTAGAGCAGTGTCAGGCTTCCGTCGCCGGCGTACTGGTTGCTGAAGAAGAGATAGCGGTTGGTCAGCGGCTTCTGGCGGTCCACCGTTTCCGAACCGTCGTGCCGATAGAAGAAGCCGCCGCCGTCGGCCCACCTGGGCTGGCCGCTCCCGTCGCCGAAGGCGTCGCGGATCTCGCCTGCGAGCTTGCCGCGGTAGGTCCAGCTCCCGGCCTCGCCGGTTGGGCTCTTCACCAGGGCCGGGTAGACCCGGGCGTCGACAGGCGGGTACCCCGCGCAGACATGGATCACGCCGACGAAGCCGACCGCCGGATGCCAGTCGATGAAGGGGCGCGTCAGCCGGCGCTCGGCGAACAACTCCTCCTCCCGGCCGAAGACATCGGTGATCTGCTCGTGCGTGAAGACGACGCCGACCTTCTCGAAGTGCAGGTGATCCTTGCCGCGCCACATCACCAGTCCGCCCGCCAGGTCGCCCGCGGCGGTGTTGTTGAAGGCGACGAAATCGTTCTCGCCGCGGCGGATGATGCCGGTGTAACTGCCGACGAGGGTGGTCGCGCCCGGCCTGAACGGAGCGTCCCAGTGCCGCGCGGGGATCGGGTGCGGCGCGCGCGCCTGTTTCTCGCCGGCATGAACGGCGCCGACGATGAGCAAGCCGAGGAGAATCGCCAGGCGCGGCATGATTGGCCTCCGGATAGCAGTCTTGAAACCGGTTTGATTCATTCTACTGCAACGCCAACCCGCCGCAAGCGGAATCGGCGCGAGAGAACGGATACCCGGCACAGGAGGCGCGTCCGTTTTCACGCGCGCGGGTGGAGCTTGTGGTAGGCCTCGTGCATGCGTTTGGCGCGGACGTGGGTGTAGATTTCGGTGGTGGCGATGTCGGCGTGGCCGAGAAGTTCCTGCACCACGCGCAGGTTCGCCCCGCCCTCGAGGAGGTGCGTGGCGAAGCTGTGGCGCAGCAGGTGCGGATAGACGTTCTTGGTGATGCCGGCCTTCAGCGCGCAGCGCTTGACGATGCGGAAGATATCCTGACGGGATAGTGGCCCGCCGGTCCGGGTCAGCAAGAGCCACGGCCGCCCGCGGCCCTTGTCCAGCAACGGCCGCGCGCCGTTGAGATACGCCTGCAGCGCCTGCTTCGCTGCCGCGCCCAGCGGCACCATGCGCTCCTTGCCGCCCTTGCCGAAGAGGCGGACGGTCCCGGCGTGCCAGTCGAGCCCGCGCCTGGTGATGCCGCAGACCTCGCTGGCGCGCGCGCCGGTGGCGTAGAAGAGTTCCAGCAGCGCGCGGTTGCGCAAGCTCAGCAGGTTCTCGCCCTTCTCCACCGTCAGGAGGCGCTCTACCTCCCGCGGCGTCAGGTCGTGCGGCAGGTGTTTCCACAACTTCGGCGGATCGACCACCGCGCACGGATCGTTACCGATCCAGCCCTCGGCGGCGGCGAAGCGGAAGAACATGCGCACGGCGATCAGCGCGCGCGCGCGCGTCGTCGGCGCCTGCCTGGCCTCCGCGAGCGCGCCGACGTGGCCGGCGATGTCGTCGGCCCGGGCCTGCAGCAGAGCGCGCGGGGCGAGGTAGGCCGCGAAGCGACGCAGGTCGCCCTCGTACGCGGCGAGGGTGTTCTTCGCCAGGCCGCACTCGACGCGCAGATAGAGGAGGAATTCGCGCAGACGCGAATCGCCGCCGGGCTCGCGCGGCACCGCCGGCAGGCGGCCGCCGGGATACGCCGCCGGCGCGGCGCGGGGAGTGAAGGCTCGAGGATGTCGCATACCGCCTCCGTCGTCAGGATACCGGGCGCAGCAGCACCACCGCCTCGGCCCGGATCGCCTCTCCGCGGCCGACCTCGCCGAGGTGCTCGCCGGTCTTGGCCTTGACGTTGACCTGCTCGGGCGCGAGTTCGCACAGTTCCGCGAGGCGCTGGCGGATCGCCTGCTTGTTCGCGCCGAGCTTCGGGCTCTGCAGGTGGACCACCGCGTCGATGTTGCCGATGCCGTAGCCTGCCAGGAGCAGCCGATGCAACGCGGCGCGCAGGAACTCCGCCGAGTCGCGCCCGGCGTTCTCGGGGTCCGTATCGGGGAACAACTCGCCGATATCGCCCTGCCCGAGCGCGCCGAGGACGGCGTCGACGAGCGCGTGCAGCAGCACATCGCCGTCGCTGTGCGCCACGGTGCGCAAGGAACACGGGATCGAGACGCCGCCGAGGACGATCCCCTCGCCGTTGTCCAGCCGGTGCAGATCGGTGCCGAAACCGACGCGCGGCATGGCCGGTCCTCCGCTATGAATCCGCCTTACACTTACCGCCAGACGCCGCGGTCTTTCGCGGTTTCCCGCACGATGCGCGCGGGAACCGCTTGCGCAGACGGCCCGGACCGGGTAGGTTGATCGTGAAGCGGACGCCCTTCGGGCAAGCAGAAGGCGCGTGTCTACGACCGGAAAGCCTGCCGGCGGAATACAGACGGCGGGGGCTGTACCTCCACGTCTGCGCCGGGGACAAGTTCGCGGCGCGCTTCGCGTTGTATAAGATCCTGGCGCCGGAGCAGCTTCACATCGCGCGGTAACGGCAGCGTTTGCACAGCCGCTCCATGACCACCTTCGGCGTTTTCGGGTGCTTGCACTCGTGCGGCACGCAGCAGGGTCGGTGCGGCACGTCCATGCGGCGGCGGCCGCGATACTTGCAGAGCCTGTTCACGCAGCACTCCCGCAGATCAACGGCGCCTGGTGCAACAACGTCGCCCCTTCGCGCGCCATCCCGCCGATGGGGCGAGCGGCGCCACAAGCCCGGGGACTTCCCCTTCGTCCCGACCGGACCCGAGGCCGGCGGAGAACGGGACGTTCGCGCCCGCTCACCCGCGCTTGCGCCTCGTGCGCTTCTTCGTCCCGGCCGTGGCGCCGCGCCGGTCTTCGCGCGGGGCGCGGCGGCTGCGCGCGGGGGGCGCGGAGCGGGACTTGTAGATGAAGAACGCGGCCGCCCCGCCGAGTACCGCCACCAAGGCGACGACGACGAAGACGAAGACACCGGACTCCTCCTCCTCCGGTGCCGGGGCGTCGTCGACGTCGAGGTCTCCGGCCGGGTCGGCCCTGCCCGTCATGCCGAGGGCCGCGGGCGCCCCCGTGGCGGCAGGCGGCGTCGACTGCGTCGGCGTTCCGGTGCCGGCGGAGGGCTGCACGGCGGCCACGGTCGGCGCGCCGCCCTGCCCGGCCGCGACCGCAGCGACCGTGGCGAGGTCTTCGTCCGTGACCTCCGGCTGCGGCTCGAGGTCCAGCCCCGGGTTAATCGCGCCGGGCTCGTAGACCTCGTCGTAAACCTCCTTGATCTTCTTGTTGTAATGATCGCCGAACCAGCCGCGGAAGAACATCGAGTCGCCGGCCTCGATGCCTTTCTTGATGGTGTCGCGCTTCTTCGCCCACTGCTCGTTGTTCAGGTTGACGGTGTAGCTGACGCTGAAGGCGGTAGGGACGATACGGCGCCAGAAGCCGTTGGTTATGGTGCTGCTGTGCGGCGGTTGCAGGTAGGAGGAGGTGAAGGCGTACTGCCCGGGGCACTTGCTGAACTCCGGAATCAGCAGCACGTCGGGCTGCTTGATATGGATCTCCCGCCAGATATGGGTATCCAGCAGCGTCCACTTGAACTCCTGCTTCTCGCCGATCTGGCGGTGGACGCCGTTGGTGTCGATATAGAAGAGGGTGCAGCCCCAGTTCTCCCGCGCCCAGTCGATCTTGCGCGAGATCCGTTCGGCGACGGGGAAGAAACGCCACCAGCCCACGCCCTCGGGCCAGACCTCGTCGTAGTTGTCGTTCAACGGATTGCGCTCGGGGCCGTGGCTGCCGGTGCCGTGGGCCCACTTGCCCGGCTCCTTCTCGTAGACCTGCGTCGGGCGCAGGCAGCAGCCGACGCGAAAGCCCGCATCGGTGAACTTCTTGAAGAAATCGGGGTAGATGTCGACCATCTCCGGCGCGAGCACCTCGACCATGCGCGGATCGCCGATGTAGGTGATCGGGTGCGGATGCTCGCCGCCCTCGGGGTTCCAGATCACCGCCCCCTGGGCGTTTGTCGCCTTGAGTTGCTGGACGCAGCGGTCGGCGAACTCCATGGTCAGCTTGCGCAACTCCGCCTTGCCCGCCGCGGAGAAGACGTCGAGGTCCTTCTTCTTGAACCAGTTCCGCGGGTTGTTCTTCGGCCCTTTCGAGGTCGGCAGGAAGACCGCGCCGACCGGGCGCCGGTCGGGCCAGACCATGACCGGCTGATGATACGCGCGAAAAGCCGCGACCACGTCCGGGGTCGTGTCGAGCAGTCCGGCATCCCTGTCGGCGAAGCGGAGCGACCATTTCAACGTCAGACTCTTCCCCGGCGCGATCCGCGGCAGGCCGTGATGCGCGTAGACCGTGCCGCCGCGCGCGAGTATGTGCCGGCCTCCGGCGAGCAGCGTCGTCAGCCCCTTGTCGCCGTCGGACGGTTTCTGCAGGCCGAAACGCAGCGGCTGGATCGTCTCGCAGCAGAAAAGGATCTTGCGCGCGCCGAACTTCGCCTCGACCAGGGGAAAGTGATCGGGCATGTCGGTCATCCGCCGCCAGTGCTTGGGCTTCTCCACCTTCTCCGGCAGCATCAGCTTCAGCGGCTCGATCTTGAAGTTGGCCCAGATGCGCTCGGAGGTGTTGGTCAGAATCGTGGTCACCGTCAGCCGGTCGACGCCGACTTCGTAAGCGAAACGAACCGTGCCGAAGGGATAGGTGCAGGTCAGTTCCTTCTTGTCCGCGTCGTAAGCGACCTGCGGATTTTCGCCCGACACCTTCTCGAACTCGTACCCGGTGATCGGCCCCGCTTTGACCAGCGCGCCCTTCTCCTTCATCTCGCCGGGCGTCTGCTTCTCCAGGATGACGTACTCCACCTTCGGCGCGCCCTCGACCAGCAACTCGTCCTTGCCCCAGGCGAGGCTCTCCACCCCCTTCTCGCCGAGGGCGATCTCCAGATCGCCCGCGCAGAGCGCAGACGCCAGCAATAGCGAACAAACGAGCGACAGACAGGTGCGGGTGCAAACCATTACTCATCCTCCAAGGGCCGAGGGTTCGTGAACGAAAAAGACGCCAAACCAGAATCCGGTAAGCGGTTACAGGGATTTGCCGCAGTTCCGGGCGAAGCGGATGGAGAAAGGCGGGGATGGACGGCGCAGCAGTCCATGGCGCTCAGGCTACACCGAAGACGCGGGTGCGGTCAAGAAAAAGATCCGCCGGCGCGCGCGGCGGGCGGACGAGAAGCTTCACTGCCCGCCATCGCCCTTCCCCTGCTTCTTCTCGATGGCGTCGATGGCTTCTTTGGCGGCCTTGGCCAGTTCCGCGTTCTCCGAGGCGGCCAGTGTTTTCAGGTACGGCAGCGCCTCGGCGCCGAGAACCCGGTCCTCCTCGCGGTAGTTCATGAGCGCAATCACGCGACAGGCGCCGATCTTGGCATTGTCCCCGGTCTTCGCGCGCATGAACTCGATCATCTTCGGCACGACCGCCTCGTTCGCCGTGGAGAGCGCGACCCAGACGCCGAACTGCTTCTCCACCTTCAGCCGGTGCATCATCGTCACCAGCATCGGGATCTCGTCGCAGAGCGGATCGAGCTTGACCTCCGCGAGAACCATGCCGGCGGCCTCACTGACCTCGGGGTTCTCGTCGTAGACCAGTTCCACCAGCACCGGCGCCACCGGCCGCACCCGGAACGGGTAGCTGCCGATCGACTTGATGGCGGCGACGCGCACGGCCGTGTCCTTGTCGTGCATGGCGGCCAGCCCCAGGACCGTGACCAGTTTCAGATGCAGCGGACGGCGGATGCGGACGATGTCGTTGCCCTTCTTCGCCGCTTCCAGCCGCGTCGCCGCATCGGGATCGTGCAGGTCGCGGATGATCTCGTCGACGAGCTTGATGCGCGCGCGCTCCTCGGCCAGGAGCCGTTCGTTGTGTTTCTCGAACATTTCGGGCAGATCGACCGGATCGTCGACCTCGAGCCGCTCCTCCGCGCGCGCGCCCAGCGCGCAGACACCGAGTAACAGACAACAGACCGCGATACGTCCGAAAGCCATGATCGATTCCTTTTTCAAAAAGATTCCGTGCCCGAAACAACAATGCCATGATACCTGCCGGCGCGTATCTGGCAAGGATTCCCTAGCCAACAATCTTGCCCCCGACGGCAGATTCTGCCGCACGCCCGCGCCGCTTCCGGCAGACCGAGACGGTCCGAGCGAGCACGACAACTCACGATAATCCGTTTACATGAATACAGTTATGCGCCATTCGGCCATCTGGCACGGCCATTGAAATCTATCGGCAACGCTTGAAACGGATTTCAGGCACGACCGCCAGCAAGGAGTTGCTCATGTCCGCGACCATTCACGCCGAAGCCGAATTCGTCCGCGACGCGCTCTACGTCCATGCCGCGCAGGTGTTGCGTTACTGTGAGAGCATGACCGCGCGCCTGGAGGATCTGAAAGGCAGGAAGCGCAGCGAGGAGCGGGCGCAGCTCATCGCCACCGGCGTCAACCTCGTGACCCAACTCGAGCAGCTCCGCCACCACGCCCGCGCCCTGCAGGATTACGCCGCCATCAACGACGAGCAGATCGAGGCCGCCGTCGCCGGCTGCCGCCGCACGCTGGAACTGGTCCGCCACGAATACCTGAGCCGCAACTGAAACACGCCCCGCCCGCTCCGCACGACGGCAAAACGTCCGTTCCCGCATCCGCGCAGCGCGGCTATTCCGTTTCCAGCAGCACCGTGTCTTCGTGCTCGTAGGGAGGCGCGCAGACGCAGAGAAAGACCAGCGGCGCAGCACCGGTGTTCTCGGTCCGGTGGCGCGCACCGGGCGGCAGCAGCACCGTATCGCCGGGGCCGACGTCGCGGTCCTCCTCGTCGACGCGGATGCGGCCGGAGCCGGAGAGAAAATAATACACCTCCTCGGTCCCGGGGTGGTAATGCGCCTCGGTGGACTTGCCGGGATACAACGTCGCCTCGGCGAGACTGGTACGCTTGCAGGCGCTGTTGCGGTAGGCCATCAACTCGCGGATCTCGGAGGTGTCCTTGGTAACGAACGGCGTGCAATCATCGCGGCGGATCAGATCCATGCTCGCTCCTTTCGGCGCGCACCAGCGTACGCGGGAACGCGGATCGATGCAAGGCGGGGCGAATGACCCTACTCCTCCCGCCGGGCGTGCGCGTTCAGCGCCGGCGCGGGCGGAAGCGGACGGACGGGAACGCCGGCGTCTTCGGGGGGAATCGGTCCGCCGCCGATCCCGGACAGACAGGCGGCGCGCAGCAGGCGGATCTTGTCGAATCCCAGCAGGACCGCCAGGAACTGCCACCCCAGAAGCGCAAAGAGACCGCCGAACGTCAGGCAGAGTACGCCGTAGCCCTCGTCGGGTTCTCGCGCATGACTCAGGCCCCAGACCAGAAAACCGAGGCTGCCGCCGATCAGCAGGCAACCGAGCGTCAGGAGAGTAAAGACGAACACGCCCGCAAGCGCGCGCCAGACACCGCCATAGCCGATCACGGGGCGCAATCGGCAGGGGACGAACTCGCCGCCCCAGACGCCGCCGGTGTGTAGATCCGGTTCGTTCATCGCCGGCTCCGCAAGACCTAACCCGCAACCAGCATACCGCACGATCACGGCCGGGGCAAGCGACACGATGCAGGAATGAGGCGGAAGGCTACAGCAACGTCGCCACGAGCATGCGGTGCGGGATCGGTTCGAGGATATCCGGCGCCTTCTCCGCGGTCAGGCCGATGCGCTTGGCGGCCGGGTGCTCGAGCAGAATACCCTCGGGCTTCTCGTCGCCGTGACCGCAGTGAAGCGCGATCTGCTCGGCGAGCTGGATCACCACGCGCAGGTTGGCGAGCTTATCGCCCTCGTCGATGCGACCGTGGTGGTTGCCGATGACGCTGGCGATGCCGTGCGGCAGGCGCCATTTCCTGGCCACGACCAGGCCGGCCTGCTCGTGCAACTTGTCGGCCAGCCGCGCCTGGAACTCCGTATCCGGCAGGTTGTCCGCATCGCAGAGCGAGCGCAGCGTCCAGTAGATCGCCGCCCGGCCCACGTCATGAAGGAGCGCGGCGAGGTAGACTGTGGTGCGGCCGCGGATGTGATAGGCCTCGCAGAGCCGCTCGGCCGCCACGGCCGTGGCGACGGCGTGCTCCCAGAGCATCGCCCCCTCGGCCGTGCCCTGCAGCGTCCCGCCGGTGAGCGCGCCCTGGGCGACCGCGCGCAAGAGCGTCTCGATCACCGCCTGCGGCTCGAGCTGCCCCAGGCGCCGTTCGATCTCCTTCAGTCCCACCCCCTCGCCCTCGGTCTCGTCCTTGACCAGGCGGACCAGCTCGCGCGTGATCAGGTACGGCGATTCGTGCAGCAATTCCAGCAGATGCTTCTTCTGCTCGATACGGTGCAGCGCCAGGACCAATACCTCGTGCGCGCCCTTGGGCAGGCTGACGCAACTGACGCGCCCCTTGCGCACGCAGTCGGCCACGCGCGCGGCCAAGGGCTCCTCCATCTCGCCGGGGATGCCGCTGCGCTGGCGCGCCAGCGATTCGCGCAACCACCACGGCGGCACCGTCGCCTGACGCAGGTTCGGCGCCGGCACAAACTGCCCGCGCCGGGTCGAAACCGCCTCATCGACCGGCTTTTCGCAGCGGCGGAACAGATTGGCGATGTATTCGGGTATATGCATGTTCATCTCTGTCAAGAGTTTCCTTTAATCCACTTTTATTATAGCACATTACAGTAATACCATGTCAAGTTTACTACGGGTCATTCGGCAAATTATGGGTAAATAATGAAAGTTTTCCGTAAAAATTGTTATCATTTTGTCCCGTATAGCCATGGATGCCCCATTCGCCTCGTCCGCTAATCGCCTGGCCTTGCCTTTCCCGCGCCCGGCGTCTGCGGAACCAAGTCGACCGGCAGGCCAATACTCTTGCCGCAACGCCGGTTACCATCACTTGCCGCAACCGGCTCCGCTCTTTCAGGCGCATTCGGGCGCGTGCTATCGATTTCTACGCCGCAGGCCGCAACTTTCTTGCTTGCCCCTCAAAGGTAATACGTCGTAATATCGCCGAGGTTTCGGCCTGTTTCGAAAAGGGAGCCATCATGGCCCAGGGCAAACAGGAGATCATCACCTTCAAGGTCGACGCATCGCTGGCGCAGGCCATGCGCGCCATTCCGAATCGCTCGGCGTTTATCCGCACCGCCGTGCTGGCCGCGCTGGAGAACACCTGCCCCTTGTGCCACGGCAGCGGCATGCTCAGCCCCGCGCAGCAGCACCACTGGCAGACCTTCGCGCGCAACCACGCGATTGCCGAGTGCCAGGAGTGCCATGCGTTCCACCTCGTCTGCGAGCACGGGGGCGGGGAGGCGCACGGGGAAGAGTAAGCGCGAGGCATCGGCGCTTGTTGATTTCACGAGGGGAAAGGAGAAAACCCATGCGATACGCCAACCTGTTCGCCCTGCTCAGCCTGCTGTTCTCGGTGGCCGGCTTCGCCTTGGGCGGCGAGAAGGTCAACGCCTTCGTCAGCATCCTGCCGCAGAAGTATTTCCTCGCGCGCGTCGGCGGCGACCGGGTGAACGCGAGCGTGCTGGTGCAACCGGGAAAGAGCCCGGCGACCTATACGCCGACGGTCAAACAGATGACGACGCTCTCGCGGGCGGACGTCTACTTCCGCATCGGCGTGCCGTTCGAGAACGCGGTGCTGCCGAAGATCGAGAAGACCATGCCCGGGCTGCCGGTGGTCGACACGCGCAAGGGAATCGAATTAATCGCCATGGCGGCGCATCACCATCACGAGGAGAAACACGAGGGCGATCACGAGCACGGCGAGCATGAAGACGAACACCACGAGCACGCCGAGCACGAGGGTGAACATGAAGCGGACGGTCGCGACGATCACGAGCACGGCGGCAAGGATCCGCACATCTGGCTCGATCCGAACCTGGTCAAAATCCAGGCGCGGACCATGCGCGACGCGCTGAGCGAACTCGACCCGGAGGGCGCGGAGACGTACAAGACGAATTGCGCCGCGTTCGTCGAGGATCTGGACGCGCTGGACCGGAAGCTGCGGCAGACGCTGGCGCCGATGAAGGGAAAGAATCTCTTCGTCTACCACCCCGCCTTCGGCTACTTCGCCCGCGCCTACGAACTCGAGCAACGGCCGATCGAGATCGCGGGCAAAAGCCCTTCGGCCCGGAAGCTCGCGGAACTGATCGAGCAGATGAAGAAGGAGGGCGCGCGGGTGATTTTCGTCCAGCCGCAGTTCAGCAGAAAGAGCGCCGAGATTATCGCCGACGCCGTCGGCGGCGCGGTGGTGGCCATGAATCCGCTGGCCGAGGACTATATCGCCAACCTCGAGAGCATGGCCGAGGCGGTAAAGAAAGGAATGACATCGCCGAAGTAGAATCCGTCATCGCCATGCGGGAGGTCGCCTTCGGGTACGACCGCGAGCCGGTGATCGAGCAGGCCTCGTTTGCCATCGCGCCCAAGGCGATGGTCGCCGTCGTCGGCCCCAACGGCAGCGGGAAGACGACGCTGCTGCGCCTGCTGCTGGGCACGGTCGAACCGCAGCGGGGGCGGGTCCGCGTCTTCGGCCACCCGCCGCGCGCGGTGCGCCGGCGCATCGGGTACGTCCCGCAGCAGCACCAGTTCGACCCGCGCTTTCCCGTCACCGTCCGCGAGGTGGTGATGATGGGGCGCGTCGAGCGCCACTGGGGGCCGCTCTGCCGCCACGACTGCGCCGCGGCCGAGCAGGCGCTGGCGCAGGTCGACCTGGCCGACCGGGCCGACCATGCCTTCGCCGACCTCTCGGGCGGCCAGCGCCAGCGGGTGCTGATCGCGCGCGCCCTGGCCTCGCAGCCGGAGCTGCTGCTGCTGGACGAGCCGACGGCGAACGTCGACTGGGTGGTGGAGCAGAAGCTGTACGAACTGCTGGAGAAGCTGCACGCGCTGCTGACGGTGGTGCTGGTCTCGCACGACCTGGGCGTGGTCACCCGCTACGTCGACACCGTCGTCTGCGTCAACCGCCGCGTCTGGGTCCACCCGACCGAGGAGTTCGGCGGCGAGGTGATCCGCGAGGTCTACGGCGGCGCGCGGAAGCTGGTCCGGCACGACCACAATCACCACGACCATCCTCACGATCGCCCGGAGGGGCACTACCGACCATGACCGCTTTCGTCCAAGAGATGCTCACCGTCGCCTTTTTGCGCAACGCCCTGATCGCGGGCGTACTGGCCTCGGTCGCCTGCGGCATCATCGGCGCCTACGTCACCGTCCAGCGCCGCAGCTACATCGCCGGCGCGGTGGCGCACTCGTGCCTGGGCGGCATGGGGCTGGCGATGTACCTCAACCGCGTCCACCAGATCCGCGCGGCGACGCCACTCTTGGGCGCGCTGATGCACGCGGTGCTGGTGGCGCTGCTGATCGGGTTGATCGTCCTGCGCGGGCGCGAGCGCGTCGACACGGTGCTCAGCGCCATCTGGGCCATCGGCATGGCCGCGGGGCTGGCCTTCATGCGCTTCACCCCCGGCTACAACGAGGACCTGATGAGCTACCTCTTCGGCTACCTGCTGCTGGTGCCGACGAGCGATCTGTGGCTGATGGGACTGCTGGACCTGGTCGTCCTGGCGACGACGGTCTTCTTCTTCAACAAGTTCCTCGCCGTCGCCTTCGACGAGGAGTACGCCCGGCTGCGCGGCCTGAACGTCGCGTTCTACACGCTGCTGCAGATGGTGCTAGTGGCGCTGACGATAGTGATGCTCGTGCAGGTGGTCGGCATCATCCTCGCCATCGCCGTCCTGACGCTGCCGGCGGCGACGGCCTCGCGCCTGACGCGGCGGCTGTGGCTGATCATGCTGCTCGCGGGCTTGATCACCCTCGCCAGCGTCACCGCGGGGCTGGTCTGGGACTACGCCTACGACTTCCCGGCCAGCGTCACGGCCGTACTCCTCGCCGGCGGCGCGTACCTGCTGGTCTTCGGCGGCGGCGCGCTGGCGCACCGGCTGCGCCGACGGGCTTGACAAGACCGGCGCAAAAGACTATCCCTGCGACATGAGCCGACCGGCGAACAACCCCAGTACCGAACTCGACCGCGGCGCGCAACTGGCGATGATGCTCGAGGCGGGCCTGCTCGGATGCGCGCTGGTGCTGCTCTTCCTCTGGAGCCGCGGCGAGGCGCGGCTGGAGTTGCGGGGGCAGCTGGCGATCAACTTCTTCGCCATCCTGATCGAGGCCGTCCCCTTCATGCTCGTCGGCACCGTCGTCGGCGGACTGATCGAGGCGCTGGTGCCGCGGCGCTATCTTTCGCGCGCGCTGGAGGGGCGCGGCACGCTGGCGGTCTTCCTCGGCGCCGGGCTGGGCGCGGTCTTCCCCATCTGCGAGTGCGCCATCGTCCCGGTGGTCAGGCGGCTGCTCAAGAAGGGCGTGCCGTTCTCCGCGGCGGTGGCGTTCCTGCTGGCCGGGCCGGTCGTCAACCCGGTCGTCGCCGCCTCGACGGCGGTGGCCTACCAGTACCACTGGGAGATGGTGATCGTGCGCCTGGTCTGCGGCTACGCCATCGCCGTCGGCGTCGGCCTGGCGCTGGGCACGCTCTTCGCGCGGAGCGACCCGCTCAAGCCCGGCTTTATGCCCGCCTGCGGCTGCGCGCATCACCACGACCACGACGAAGCCGGCTGGCGGGCCAGGCTCGCCGGCGCGCTCGGCCACGCCTGCGACGACTTCTTCGAGGTCGGGCGCTTCCTGGTCATAGGCGCGTTCCTGGCCGCGCTGGCGCGGACGCTGGTGCCGCTCTCGGTCTTCGAGACGTTGAGCGCGCGGCCGTGGCTGGCGATCCTGCTGATGATGCTGCTGGCGGTGGCGCTGAACCTCTGCAGCGAGGCCGACGCCTTCATCGCCTCGAGCTTCCGCGGCGTCATGCCGCCGGCCGCGCAGGCGGCGTTCCTGGTCCTCGGGCCGATGCTCGATATCAAACTGGTGCTGATGTACCTGACCGTCTTCCGCAAGCGGACCATCGTGGCGCTGGCGACGGCGGTGACGCTGGCGGTGCTGGCGGTGATGCTGGGACTGGCGTACGGGCTGCCGCTGCTGGGCGTGGGAGGATTGACCGATGGCCTCGCGCGCTGAGGCAGACGTCCCGAGGACCGAGAAGCGGCTGCGGCTGCTGGTGCTGGCGGCGTGGTTCTTCGCTTTCGTCTGGCTGCTGCAGGCCCCGGGCGGCACGCCGTGCATCCACCGCTTCCTGCACCGCGACCTGGCGTGGCTGGTGCCGGTGGGGATGGTGGTGGTGGCGCTCTTCGCGTTCCGGGAGGTGCTCGCCGCGCCGCGCGCGCCGACGGCGCCGACACCGCTGCTGCTGCTGCGGGCGCTGCTGCTGCTGCTGCCGCTGATCTACCTGCCCGTAGCCGCGAGCGCCGACCTCGCCACCGGCGCCTTCGCCCAGCGCGCCACCGCCAACACCCTCGCGCCGCGCTACGCCGCGAGCGAAACGGCGGGGCGGCACCCGCTCTCCGCGCCGACGGTGCTCGACATCCTCCAGCACGCCCGGGCCTACAACGGCCGGACCGTCACCCTGACCGGCATGGTCCACCACGACAAGAACCTGCCGGCGCATCACTTCTTCTGCTACCGCTTCCTGATCTGGTGCTGCGCGGCCGACGCGACGCCGGCGGGGCTCTCGATCAGGCACCGCCACGGCCCGGACCTCCCCGCGGGCGCGTGGGTGGAGGTCACCGGCACCGTCGGCACGATCACGCTGCAGGGGCAGAGCTATCCGCGCATCGAGGCCGAGACGATCCGCCGCGTCGAGCCGCCCGCGATGCCGTATATCTTCCCGTGACGACGAAGTTGCATTATTCACTGCCCTCGACTTTCGAAAAAGGGCGTCGTGAATAATGCGGGGTGATTGTTATCGTCCCCGCCGACTACTGAACCCCCCACGAAAACTCCCCCACCTGCGGGCTGGCGACGGTGACGGTCTGGCCGCTCCGGAGCGGGCCGATGCCCGGCGGCGTGCCGGTGTAGATCAGGTCCCCGGGGAGCAGCTTCCAGATCTCGCTCGCCGCCGCCACGAGCGCGGCGCAGTCGTGGATCATCCGGGCGGTAGAGCCTTCCTGCCGCAGTTCGCCGTCGACGCGGCAGCTCATCGTAATCGCGCCGAGGTCGACGCCTGCGGCATACGGTTGGAACGTCCCCACCGGCGCGCTGGCGTCGAAGGATTTCGCCGCCTCCCACGGATGCCCCGCCTGCTTGAGCCGGCTCTGCACGTCGCGCAGGGTCAGGTCGAGCCCGAGGGTGAAACCGGTCACATAATCGAGCGCCGCGCCGCGCGGAATCCCCTTCCCTTCGCGGCCGATCGCGAGGACGAGTTCGACCTCGTGGTGGAGTTCCCTGCCGTGGGTGGGTACGGGAATCGGCTCGCCTTCGGGGACGAGGCTGGTCGCGGGCTTCATGAAGACCACCGGCGCCGGCGGCTCGACGCCTCCCATCTCCTCGATATGGGCGCGATAGTTCATGCCGATGCAGAAGACGCGCCCGGCCGCGTACGTCTTGTCGCCGATGAGGATCTCCATGCCTGTCCTTTCGCCTGGGTCGAAACGCCCAGCCTATCCGCACGGCGCGTGACGTCAAGCCGGGCATTCGAAAACAATTGACAGAAACGCCAAATTCCCTAGGATCGTTGCTTTCCGTGCTACAACCGGGAGAGACCGAGGTGGGGCAGACCTACCGCATCGAGATCGCTACCGCCGCCGACGCCCTCGACAGCGAGGGACGGGCGGTGCTGCACGACCTGCACGACTACGGCTTGACGCTGGTCAGCGTCGTCCGCACCGTGCGCGTCTACATCCTCCACGGCGACCTTGCGCCCGAAGACGCCGAGCGCATCGCGCGGGAGTTCCTGGCCGACGCGGTGGTCGACCGCTACGCCGTGGACGATCACGTCCTGCCCGAGGCGGTCAAGGAGGCGCACGCGGTGGAGATCCGCCGCCGCCAGGGAGTGATGGACCCGGCCGAGCAGTCGGTGCGCAAGGGCGCGGCCGGGCTGGGGCACGAACTCGACTGGGTGCGCACCACGCGCAAGTACCTCGTCCACGGCCCGATCCCCGAGACCGCGCTGCAGGAGGCCGCGTACAAGTTGCTCGCCAACGAGGTGATCGAGGAGGTGGCCGTCGGCCACGATATCGAGATCGCTCCCCCCGCGGCCGAGCCGTACCGCTTTCGGCGCGTGGAACTGCCGGTAGTGGAGCTGATCGACGACGAGCTGGTGCACCTGAGCACCCAGCGGCAGCTCTATCTCTCGCTGCCGGAGATGAAGGCGATCCAGGAGTATTACCGGCAACTCGGCCGCCCGCCGACCGATATCGAGCTCGAGACGCTGGCGCAGACGTGGAGCGAGCACTGCGTCCACAAGACCTTCAAGGGCCGCATCCACTACGTCGACATGACCCGCGACGAAGAGCGCGTCATCGACAACATCCTCAAGTCCACGGTGGCCCGGGTCACGCGCGAGCTCCGCAAGGACTGGTGCCTCTCGGTCTTCGTCGACAACGCCGGCGTCATCGCCTTCGACGACGAGTACGGCGTGGCCTTCAAGGTCGAGACCCACAACCATCCCTCGGCCATCGAGCCCTACGGCGGCGCCGGCACCGGCATCGGCGGCTGTATCCGCGACCCGCTGGGCACGGGCCTGGGCGCGCGGCCGGTGATGAATACCGACGTCTTCTGCTTCGGCCTGCCGGACATGCCCCGCGAGGAGGTGCCCAAGGGCGCGCTCCACCCGCTGCGCGTCATGAAGGGCGTGGTCGCGGGCGTGCGGGATTACGGCAACCGCATGGGCATCCCCACGGT
>CAYWFP010000001.1:110688-141550 GCA_964457365.1 uncultured Planctomycetaceae bacterium | reverse complement strand
CTCGGCCTATCCCGAGGGCGTCTGCTACTCGATCCTGCTCATGAACACCGCCGTGCCGCTGATCGACAGCTGGACCCGCCCGCGCACCTTCGGCAAGGCCGTGCCGCGCGGGAGCTGAGCGTGCGCCGGCGTTCAGCCGAACAGTCCGCCCTGCCCGAACGGCGACTCGTCCTCGGCGGCCAGTCCGCCGACGTCGCTTTCGGCGCTTGGCGTTTCGTCGACCTGCTCGCCGAGGCTCTCCTTGAAGAGCTGCGTATCGAGCATCCACGAGCGCGCCGTCCACGAGCCGCCGCCGGTATCCTGGTCGATCAGCCGCCGCGCGGCCACGGTCTTGGCGTCGAGGTTGTCCAGGTGATGCAGCGCCAGCGCCTCGGGCACTTTCGGCAGCACCGGCGAGCCGTACTCGTGTTTGCCGTGGTGGCTGAGGATCAGGTGCTGCACGAGCCACTTCTTGCGTACGGGAAAGTCCGGCAACGCCCCGGCGCGCGCCTCGACCATCATCGCGCCGATGATCAAATGACCCAGGAGCTTGCCGCGGTCGGTGTAGTCGATCGCCGCCTCCATTCCCAGTTCCTCCGTCTTGCCGATGTCGTGGAGGAACGCCCCGGTCAGCAGCAGGTCGCGGTTGAGCGGCACGGTCGTGGCCGCGCAGAAGCTTTCGGCCAGCCGCGCCAGCGAGAGCGTATGCTCGTACAATCCGCCGATATAGGCGTGATGGTTCTCCCGCGCGGCGGGCGCGCGGTCGAAGGCGGCGCGGAAGTCCGGATCGTCGAAGAAGCTCTCCAGCAGCGCGCGGTAGTCCGGATCGACGACCGAGCCGATCAAGCGCGCGCGTTCCCGGTCCAGCTCCGCCAGGTCGGCCGGCGTCTCCGGCAGCAGGTCGGCCGGGTCGAACTCGTCCTCCCCGGCCGGGCGCACCTTGACCAGCTTCAACTGCAGCGCGCCGCGGTAGGAGTCCACCACCGCGTTGACCTTGGCCACCCCGCCTTCGCGCAGGCCGGAAAAGATCTCGGGCGTCGCGTCCCAGAGCTTGCCGGAGAGCTTGCCGCTCTTGTCGGCGAGAACGAGGTCGATATACGGCTTGCCGTTACTGGCCGTGCGCAGCGAGGCCGAGCGCACGGCGTAGAAGCCCTCGACGCCGTCGCCTTCCTCCGCCTCGTTCAGCAGGCGCTGGTCCATGGGAGTCCTTTCGTGCAATGGCGGGGCATTATAACGCGGGCGGATGGATTTGGAAAGAGCGTCCGTGCGCCGCATATCGTCATTTCCATTCGACATAGCATTCGCCCTTGCGGGCTTTCTCCTGCTGCCAGTCGGGCAAGCGCTTCTTGCCGGCCGGCGCGCCGGTGAGAAGAAGCCATTCCAGCGGCATGTCTGCCAGCGGCGACAAGTCGTCGACGCGGCTGTTCCGGATCGAAAGATCTTTCAGCGGCATGCCTTGCCACCCGCCAGCGGACGATCCATTCTCTGCCGCCATGTCGGTGCCATCCGATCAGACATCCCGTCAACATCCCCGCCGCCAGCACCAGCAGCGCCAGCGTGTGCCGGCAGCGGCGTTTTCTGATGATGTTCATGGCCCGATTCTCGAAGAGCTATCGGCGAAGAGCAGATTGTCACCGGCGGCCCGCCATCGGCACGAACGGCAGCGTATACAGCCGCAGCGTGCCGAGGTTGGCGTCTTCTTCGCCGACACGTGTCGGAGCCGGCTCTTCCCAGCCGGCCAGCACCGCCGCGTAGGTCGAGGGCGCGTGCTCGGCGGCGAACCAGTCCAGGAAGCGCGCGCGCGCATCCGGATCGCCGCGGCCGTCGGCGTATTCCAATCCGCCGCGGGGAACGAGGAGGCGCTGGATTTCGACGCGGCCGCCGACGGTGCGGAGTTGCGCCTCGTGAAGCGGCGCCGATAACCGTTCCTCGCCTCGGAGCGAAAGACCCGTGCGCTTCGGGAGGCAGGTCCACGCCGGCGTGGACAAGGCCGGGCCGCGGGTGTGGCGCGTGAAGAGCAGCACCGTGCCCCGGCGAACCGGGTCGGCGCCGGCGCGGCCATGCACCAGGAGGCGGCCGCGGCCGGTCGCGTCCAGGTCCAATCGCAGACGCGTATGGGCCAGCTCGCGCGGAGTCGCCGCCAGCGGACGCGGCGGCGGCAGCCGGTCGAAGGAAATCTCGAGAGTGGCGGCGCCGGGTTCGCCGCCCGAAGCGAAGGGGACGATCAGCCAGGCCGACTCGTCCAGCGTCGGTCCGCCGCGGCCGGTTTCGCCGACGAGCGACAATTGCGCGCGCAGCCGCCGGAAACGCGGTACCGGTTCGCGCGCCGCGACCAGCCCCGCGAAGAGCAGCGTCACCGCGCACGCGGCCGGTACGCCCAGGCGCTTGCGCCGGAGTGCGGGCAGCGCCAGCAGGACCATAACGCAGAGCCACCACGCCCCGGCCCAGCGCAGCAGCTTCGTCGCCGACCACTTCGGCGCGGGCGGCCAATGCCGCGGCAGGCGGTGGTACCGCGCCGGTTGCAGGCGCAGATCGCGCGGCGGCGCGGGCAGCGCCTCGCGTTCGAGCTTGCGCAGGACACGGTCCCGGGTATAGGCCAGCGACTCCGGGTCCGCGTCGCGGTCGAAAACCAATAGCCGGCCGCGGCCGAGACGGTGGACCAGCGGCGGCACCGGCGCCGGTGCCGCCGGGTCGTCCGGTGGCGTGGGCAGCACGAAGCGTTGCGCCGGTGGCGGCTGCCAGCCGCGACGACGGGCCGCGGCGAGGAGTTTCTGCGCCAGCGCCGGGTCGTGGACCAGCGCGTGCCCGCCGGTGGCGATCCATTCCGCCAGGGCGGCATATTGGCGCGGGGCCGGGGCCGCGCTCGCGTGGTCGGCCCAGACAAGCCCGGTGCAGCTCTCGTAGGCCAGCGCGGCCTCGGGCAGCAGCGCGGTATAGACGCCGCGCTCGCTGCCGACGTGCAGCCAGAGATGCTGCTCCGGCGTCAACGGGGCGAGGATGTCCGTGACCGTCCGCACCGCCGCGGGCGGGCCGTCTTCGCGCTCGAGCGAGAAGCGCAGCGTCGGGAGCGTGGCGCCGGCGACGATCCAGAACGTCAGCGGCGCGGCTTGTTTGCCGGCCGGAAAGGCGCGCGGCGGCAGCGTGCAGACGAACTCCGGCTCGGTGGCGCCGGAGGGGACGACCGCCAGCGTCGGCGTGCCTTCTGCGGGCGCGGCGAGATCGAGGGCGACGTGGAGTTTGGTCCAGGCGCCGGGGCGGTAATAGGCCGGCGGGCGGCCGAGCGCGGGAACGATGCGCACCTCTTCGGCGCTCCACGCCGGCGGCGCCAGCGTCAGCAGCAACGTCAGCAGCGCGGCCTGGCGGATGCCCATGCCTGCCTTTCGTGATCGGTTACATGCGGATGGTGCCGAGGATGCGCTCGATCTGCGGCTTGAGGCTCTCGTACCGCCCGCGCGGCGCCCAGACCGAGACGCGGTAGCTGCGACCGCGGCCGGGGACGATATAGAGCCAGCAACGCCGGGCCGCGCCCTGCTCGGCGAGGTCGAAGTCGACGAAGAGGCTCTCCACCGGGCGGACGGCGCCGAACGTGCGGATCTCGGCGCGGTTCTGGCGGAAGCCGCTGATCTGTTGACGCAGATCGGCCTCGAGCGCTTCGAGCTGCATCGGGGTGATGGCGTAATTCTTGGGCCAGGCCTCGACGCGGATCTGGACGCGCTTGTCGGGGGAGACGATCTCCACTTTGTCGCGACCGATACGACCGTCCCAGTCGGTCGGCTTCTCGAGCGAGAAACCGTAGTACAGGTTGGCCAGCCAGTTGCCCTCGACAACCACGTAGGAGCGGACCTTGTCCGGGACGAGGGTGAACTGGTGCACGTTGCCCTGCAGGTCCTTGTGATACTTGGTCGCCGAGATCAGACGCAGACCGATGCCGCCGTTGCGCATGGTCCAGTTGAAGTTGTCCACCGGGTTGCCGTTGCCGTTTCCACGGGCGGTGAGGAGGTATCCCGCGGGCAGCCCGACGCGGTTGACGGTGGTGTCCACCGGTACCCAGGCCTTGCCGAGCCAGACCTCGACCCAGGTGTGATAGACCGCCTGGTCGCTCTTGACCAGCAGCCCCAGGCAGTGGCGGGTGGGAATCTTCAGCGACCGCGCCAGGCTGGCGAAGAGGTCGGCGTGCTCGGTGCTGTCGCCCACGCCGGACTCGAGCGTGTCCATGGGCTTCTGGTTACGCGTGTTGTTGGGCTTGAAATCGATGTTCTGGTGGACCCAGCCCGCGAGCATTGCCACCGCGCGCAGGGCGTTGCGCTCGCGCCGGGTGATGCGCCGGGCGTGCTTGATGACGGTCTTGCGCTCCGACTGGATGGTCGGCGTCGGCCGCAGGTAGGCCTCCATCTGCGGCTCGTGGGCGCCGGGGATGGGAAAGCGCACCTGTCCGACGGTGGCCTCGTATTTCTTCAGCGTGACGAAGAGCTTGCTGCCGCTATCCTCGATCTGCATGTAGTCCGAGTCCTTGAGATATTGGCGCCAGGGGTTGTTCCTCCCCGGATCGTAGCTGACGGCTTCATAACGCAGGACGTTGAAGTTGTCCCAGGCGGGGAGCGGGCTGCTCGTGGGGACGGTGGTTTTGATCACCGTGTCGATCATCGCCCGTTCGGCTTCGGCTTTGCTGACCACGCTCCAGATGAGCATGCCGCTGTCGGTCTGCGTCTCGTAGCGGACGACGTCGCCCTCGTAGGTGAAGACCATCTGGATGGGCGGGCCGTTCTTCTTGCGTACCTCCACGCGCCACAGCGGCATCCCGACGCCGAGAATCTCCATCTTGGTCTGCTCGAGCACCGTCGCGCTCTCCTGCACGAGCGTACGGTCGTCCTTGTCCAGCACCATGGTGGTGAAGGTGCGGCCTTCCTTGGGGCCCTTGTAGATCAGCCACTCGGGCTCGATGCCGAAGCGCACTCCGCGCGGCACGGCCATCTCGAAACGCTTGTCCTCCTTACCGCTCTCGCGGGTCTCGAAGATCGCCTTGCCCCGGGCGATGCTGACGGTCTCGGCCTTCTTGCGCCCCTCGGAGGTGACGACGTTGGAGGAATAGAGCGCGATACCGCTGTCCCGGGCGATGATGACCTTGCGGTCGTGCACCTCCTTGAAAAGCGCGGCGTTGCGCATGTTCTGGAAGGTGAAGTGTGTCTTGATGACCGTCGCGGGCAGATTGTTGTAGGTCGTTTTTTCGCGCACGCGATACCCGCTGCTGACGCGGTTGCCGTTGATCTCGGTGACGAAGTAGACGCGCCGGCCCTCGACGATGCCGGCTTCCTTGTAGCGCGCGGCGGCGGTGGGGTTGACGGCGGTAATCGCTTTTCCGCTCTTGTCGAGGATCTTGTCCAGCAGGCCGTTGTTCTTGCCGCCGTCGCCGTTCTTGCCGCTGTTGCAGCCCAGAGCGGCCAGCAGCAGCGCCGCCGCCAGAGATGTCTTCAGCTTCGTCATTGTTTCACGTTTCCCGCGCCAAAAGGCCATCGACAAGATAACGGCCGCGTCCGTTCGGGCGTTCATGTAAACCGTGACCGGCGCGCGGCGTAGCTCGACATGATCCATCCACTATAGACGCGGTAAAAGCCGGGAGCAAGGGAAAAGTCACAGCGGATGCCAAAAGCGAAAGCGGACCGGCAATTGTCGTGCCAACCATGCGCGTATTTGTCAAATGGCGTTTGACAACCGCAGCTCCGACGGCTAAGAATGGAGTATCGTCAAACCGCACCGGTCCCTTGGTCGGCCGGACGAGTCCGGGAAATTTCGCCGGCCTTTTTCACGAGGACGCCGTCATGGCGCCGGAGATGTCACACGGACTGCAGATGCAGATGGGCACGCGTCTCGAGACGCGGCTGATGCCCCAGATGATCCAGTCCATGGAGTTGCTGCAACTTCCCATCCTGGAGCTCGAGCAGCGCATCCAGCAGGAGTTGCTGGAGAATCCGGCGCTGGAATTGTTGGAGATGCGCGACGCCGACGGCAACGAGCCCGGCGAGCAGGACGAGGCGTATGCCGAGAACGAGATGGAATCCGACGACGCCAACCACGACCTGCGCAAGATCGACGAGATGGATTACGACTGGGACGAGTTCTACGACGAATCCGCCCCGCGCCGCCCCGCCCCGGACGACGAGCGCTTCGATATCATCGAGAACGCCGTCTCGCCGCAAAAGGACTTCCGCGAATACCTCGTGGACCAACTCGGGGAGATCGACACGGACCCGCGCACGCGCGAGCTGGCCAGCCGGATCATCTACAACCTCGAGGACAACGGCTACCTCGCCACGCCGCTCCTGGAGACCGTCAACGGCGAGGTGACTCCGCCTCCCTCGGAGGAGGAACTACGGCGGGCGCTGGCGCTGGTGCAGACGCTCGACCCGGCGGGAGTGGGCGCGCGCGACCTGAAGGAATGCCTGCTGCTGCAACTCGACGCCAAGTCGAACAACGGCTTCTCCTTCGAGCGCGGCCTGATCGAGCGACACCTGGAGAACCTCGCGGCCAACCGCCTGCCGCAGATAGCCCGCGCGGAGAAGTGCGACATCGAGGACGTCAAGGACGCCATCCAGTTCATCCGCACGCTTAACCCGCATCCGGGGCTCGACTTCGGCCGGTCCGCGGCGGTGCACGTCAAGCCCGACGCGGTGACCGAGCTGGCGGCGCCGGAAAACGGCGAGATAGAGAAACTCGAGACGACGCTGGAGAAGCGGCGCGCGGAGTTGCGGCAGGCCGAGCGCGAGAACACCGGCCCGGAGGGCGAGTGGCCGCTGAAAGTGGCGCGCACCGCGCTGGTGGAGGCCGAGACCGAGCTGGAACTGCTGCACGACGAGCACCGCAAGTGGGAGGTCCGCCTGGCCGACGGCCGCCAGCCCTACGTCTCGGACCTCTTCGTCGCGCTCTTCGACAACAGCCAGCGCGGCAAGCAGATGCGCGCCTCCATCGAGAAGGATCCCGAGCGCGCCGAGGAATTCCGCCAGATGCAGGCGATGGTCAAGCACGGCGAGCAGGGCAAGGTGATGCGCGAGAAGTACAACACCGCGCGCTGGCTCGTCAGCGCCATCGACCTGCGCGGACAGACGCTCTACCGCGTCACCCGCCAGATCGTGGCCAAGCAGAAGGACTTCCTCTCCGGCAAGGCCGACGCGCCGGCGCCGCTGATGATGCAGGACGTGGCCGCGCGCCTCGAGATCGACACCAGCACCGTCAGCCGCACCGTGCGCGAGAAGTACCTCGACACGCCCATGGGCATCCGCCCGCTGCGTTTCTTCTTCACCCGCGCCGTCGGCGACAGCGGCGACAAGGCCACGAGCAACGTGCACATCATGAACCGCGTGCGCGAGATCATCGACGCCGAAGACAAGAAGAAGCCGCTCAAGGACGACGAGATCCAGAAACTACTCGCCGCCGATGGCATCGACATCAAGCGCCGCACGGTGGCCAAGTACCGCACCAACCTCGGCTACCCCAAGCACACCCAGCGCCTCGAGTACTGACCGCGCCTGTCCATGGACTCCTCTTCTGTCCGGATACGGAGTTCGTCCGCGCGGTGCGGCGGGCTTCAGAGCCGGACGCTGTGCTGGCGCCGGGGCGGGCGAAAGCGGTGGGAAGTGCGGCTGCTGGGTTTGGCCGCCGCCGGCTGGGCCACGATGACGCGGTTGCGCCCGCCGTGCTTGGCTTCGTAGAGCACCGCGTCGGCGTCGGCGATAAGCTGCTCGGGGCGCTCCATCCCTTCGCGGAACGCGGCGACGCCGAGGCTGGTGGTGATCTTGAGCGTCTCGCCGTTCTCGCCGACGAAGTCGTGCTTCTCGATGCGCGCGCGGATGCGCTCGGCCAGGCCGACGCTGCCCTCGAGGCCGCCCTCGGGCAGCAACACCGCCAGCTCCTCGCCGCCGTAGCGGCAGGCCATGTCGCATTCGCGCACCGAGTCGCGCAGGATGGCGCCGACGTCGCGCAGGATGATATCGCCGGTGAGGTGGCCGTAGGTGTCGTTGACCTTCTTGAAGTGGTCGATGTCCAGCAGGATCAGCGAAAGGTGGCTGCCGTGCCGCGCGGCGACGCGTATGAAATTCTCCATGGCGCCAAGCATGTGCCGCTTGTTGAAGAGGCCGGTAAGCCCGTCGCGGGTGGCCTGTTCGTAGAGCTTCTCGTGACGCAGAATCTGGGTAACGTGCGCGGCAGTGGTGGCGAGGATCTGGCGTCGTTCCTCGACGAGGCGCTCGGGATCGACCGTGCGGTCGTGGTCGAAGCCCATCTTGATGACCCCCGGCGCGTCGGCTTCGCCGCCGAGGGGGCAGGCGAGCTCCATTACGTGGCGGCGCGAGTCGTAGCGGACCGCGCGTCGCCGCTCGAGCACGTCCGTGAGCCCGCCGTTGTCGAGGCGGACGTTGCCGAGCTCGCCCATGACCAGCTTACGCAGCACCGCTTTCTCCGGCATCGCTTCGGGCTCGATATGCAAGAGCGCCAGCCGGAGGCTGCCGACGGCCGCGCCGCGGTAGGTCAGTTCCGCGGTCACCGCCACGTGCGCGCCCTGCGCGAACACCTGCAGCTTGCGCGCGCGCAGCATCTCCGCGTCGAGAACCCCCGTCCGCGGCGCGTAGCGGTCCATCTCCTCGGCGAGGACGATGCCGCCGCCGCCGGTGAAATGCAGGCAGAGTTCCGTCGCCCCGCAGAGGTGATAATAGGCGTGCGGTGTCGGTGTTTCGCGCGCGCCACTGCGCAGGAAAACCACCAGGTCGCGCGCGCCGCTGTTGTCGCGGGCCAGGCGCGCGGTCTCGTCCAGGAACTCCTCCAGGGAGGTGTAGCTGGTCGCGGCCCGGGCGAGGTTGCGGTGGGCGGTCAGCGCCTCGATCTGCTCGCTGAGCTGGCGGCGGCGGTGCTCGAGCGCGCGCACCTGTCCCTGCAGGCCGGCGATCTCGTCCTCGCGTTCCTGCAGGCGCAGGCGGTAACGCTCCTGCCGTTCGCGGTCGCGCCAGTAAAGATGATGAAAGACCAGCAACGCCAGAGCGACGCCGGCGCCGAGGGGAACCGCCAGCGCGGCGATACGCGTCTGCTCGGGGCGGAAATGCTGCTCGCCCGCAGTCAGCAGCAGCAGCACCGCCGCCAGGATCACGGCGCCCCGGAGAAGCGATCCTGTCAATTCACGCATGCGAGGCCTCTTTGTCCGAAAACCCGGGAAACGGAATAGCCCCCTCTCCCGGTTTCTATCGGACGAAAACGGTGGTGCGGCGCACGGAATCCGGTGACGGGTGACGGCTCAGGAGGCCGGCGGCGGCGTCTGCGGGTTGTTGCCGTTCTCTTCCGCGGGCGTCTCCGCGGCTTCCTCGCCCTGCTCTTTGCTGGGGATGTAGCGGTCGAGGACGGGGATATAGCCTTCCTCGATACCCAGATCGAGCGCGCGCTGGAAACACGGCCGCGCCTCGTCGTAGCGCTCCAGTTGCGAGAGGGTCGAGCCGAGCAGTTGCCAGGCCACGGCGTTGTCGCTTCCTTCGGCAACGGAGCGGAACGCGGCTTCGGCTTCGGCCCATTCCTGCCGACGATAATGCGCGATGCCGCGTTCCATGGCGTCGCCCGGCGCCTCCGCGGCCGCATCGCTCTCGGCGGCGCCTTCTTCGGCAGGGGCTTCCTCGCCGCTCGGCTTCTGCAACGTCTGCTGGGCGCAGCACGAGGCGACGATCAGTACGAGGAGGAACAGGCTGAACCAGACGCGCATGGCAGGGGCTCCTTCTATGCAAGGCGTAATTCGCCGATGCCGCTTCGGCGCGGCGGTCCGGACGTCGGGAATAGTATCGGCGTTTCCAGCTTCCGCCTTGAGTTACACCAGCCGGATTAGCGCCATCAGCGTCAGAAAGCCGTTGAGCATGCCCAGGCAGAGTCCGATAACCGCCAGCGGCAGGCCGACGAATTCGTTTTCGCGGCGCGAGATGACGACGATACCGGCCACCGCCATGACCAGCGAGGCGAACGCGCCGAAGCCGACGGGGATGATCAGCGCCGACGGGTAGGCGATGAGGATGGCCGCGAGGAAGAAGCAGACGATGCCGCCGATGAGGCTGTAGGCGGCGAGTTTGCTCGTCCTTCGGCGGACACGCTTGCGCGCCAGAACCGTGTTGTCGGTCGGGTCGACATGCACGCCGCAGTGGCGACAGCGCTGGGCGCGGTCGGGGATGACGCCGCCGCAGGCGGGGCAGTGTCGCTCGGTCGTCTGCTTGTTGGCCGCGCGCAGGGTGCGCTTGCGCGACTGCGGACCGTTGACGCAGGTGGCGACGGTGCAGCCGCCGGCGCGCTCCCAGCAGCGCAGGTGGAAGAGGCCGCGGCAGGCGATGCAGGCGATGGCCTCGGCCGCCTCCACCTCTTCGCCGCAGGAGGGGCAGATGACGCTGGCGCCCGTTGCGTCGCCCGCTTCCGGTTCCGGCGCGATCAGTTCGCCGTCCTCGCGCAGGATGGGTATGCCTTCCTCGCCCATCCCGGGCGGCGGCGTGCCGGGCACCTTGATCAATGCCTTGCAGCGGCTGCAGCGTGCGAGCAGACCCGCGTGGCGGTCGGCCGCGCTCATGGCGAAGCCGCACTGGCATTCGAAGTGGATGGACATGTATCGCTTCCTACCTGATCGCCACGGCATGATACCGAAAACGCCACACATTGTCAGCGGAGAAATGCGCTTCTACGGTTCGGGTTGGCCGGAAGAATCCGTCTGGCGTTGCCGTCGCAGAAGAGATCCCTGGTACCCGCCGAAGGCGCAGCAGCCGATGGTGACCGGCCAGAGCGAGACGGCCAGAAAACGGAGCAAGCCCGGCGGCAGCCGGGCGTGGAGCCACCACAGCAGCGGCAGCGTCGCCAGCGCGAAGATCAGCGGGCAGGCCGCGGCACTCGCTCGTGCGGCCCGCCGTGCGCCGATCCAGGTCGCGGCGGTCAGATGCGCGAGACTGAACAGGAAGCCGTGCAGACAGAAGCCCGGCGCCAGGCCCGCAGGCGAGAGCAGCAGCACCAACAACAATTCGACGAGGAAGAAGAGAAGAAAACCCAGGGCGACCGAGGCCAGGCCGGTAAGCAGGGCACGGACGAGATTTCGTGACGGACTTCCCATGCGGCTTCCTTTCCGACATCGTATCCGGCGCGATGCCCGGGGGCAAGAATGCTTGCCAAACGCGGCCAAATCCCTATGCTTGATTTCCCGGTCATTGCCAGAATGCGTCTATTGAAGAGAAGGGAAAGAGATGATCGGCTGTCATTTCGGACGTTGCTTCCAGGTCAGCGTCGCCGGCGGTTCCTACCAGGAGGGATTGAGCGCGCTGATTCAGGGCGTGCCGGCGGGAATGTTGCTGACCGAGCGTGAAATTTACGGGGACCTGCTGCTGAGAAAGCCCGGCGCGGACGAGCTGTCGTCCCCGCGGAAGGAGCCGGACCTGCCGATTATCTACTCGGGCCTCAACGTCGACGACACGGTCGAGGACGCGGGAAACAAGAACCGCACCAACGGTACGCCGCTGACGATACTGGTTCCGAATCTGGACCGACACTTCATCCACATCAAGCAGTACCAGGATACCAACCGCACGCCGCGCCCTGGACACGCCTCGTACGCCTCGTTCAAGAAATACGGCCCCGCCGACGACGCCATCGGCGCGGGCATCTTCAGCGGCCGCTATACCAGCACCATCGTCGGTGCGGGCTACGTGGCCAAGAAGATACTCAAGGCCTGCGGCATCGAGGTGTTCAGCTATGTCAAGGAGGCCGCTGGCGTGCGCTGCCCCGAGATCGACGCGCGGCAGGTTCTGGAGTATACCGAACGGTACAAGGCGTTTCGCCGCGATTACGACCCGTTCTACCAGGAGGTTTACGTCGGCGGGCGCGCGAGCATGGAGATGCGCTTTCTGCAGAAGGCGGCGGTCTTCGCGCAGATCGAGCAGGAGATCGAAGCCATCCGCGGCAAAGCGCCCCGGATCGTCCCCGAGGCGGTGCGCGAGAAATATAACGTGCATCACGTCATCAACTGCCCCGACATCGACGCGGGCGAGGCCATGGTCGAGGCCTGCAACAGGATCACCGCCACCGGCGACAGCTCCGGCGGCGTGGTCGAGGTGGTGGCCCTGGGCGTGCCGCCCGGGCTCGGCGAGCCGGTCTTCGCCAAGCTCGACGCGGAGTTGGGGCGCATGCTCGGTATCGGCGCGGTCAAAGGCGTCGAAGTCGGCGCCGGTTTCGGCGTCAAGGACATGACCGGCTCCGAAAGCAACGACATGATGCACAACGAGAACGGCGAGGTGGTCTTCGACAGCAACCGCGCCGGCGGCGTCACCGGCGGCCTGGCGACGGGACCGGCGCTGGTCGCGCGGCTGGCGGTCAAGCCTACGCCCACCATCGCCAAGCCGCAGCATACCGTCGACAAGTATACGCTGGAGGACAAGGACCTGGCGGCGATCACCCGGCGCGACCCGACCATCGTCGCGCGCATCTGGCCGGTGGCGGAGAATTACACGGCGATGGCGTTGCTGGACCTGCTCGTGGCGCATTACGGTTACCAGGCGCTGATGGAGAAGGTGGCCGCGGCGGGGGATTAGGCGCTGGCGGCGACAGCCACTGCCGGAATCCCGGAGCAAAGGAGAAGACGTGCGCGCGGACCGATGGTACTGGATGGCGTGGATCGGGTTGTCGTTCTTGCTGGTCGGTTGTCTCGGCGGCAGCTCGCGCCGGGGCGACATCGCGCGCGCCTCGGTGCAGCAGTATCTCAAGGAGATGAACGTCGGCGGCAGCGAGATCGTCAACGCCGTGACGGCGGATCTGCGCGCGGGCAACCGCTATCGCGAACACATTCAGGACCTGAAAAACAACTGGATCACCCTCACCGTCTGGCTCAGCGGCAAGTACGGCGACATCCTCCACATCCAGCGTAAGGGCGACATGGTCTGCCCGCGCTGCAACGGGACCGGCGCCATCATGGAAGGCTGGCGCAAGATGGTCAAGAAAAAGGTCGACATGGGACGACTGCAGTTCGCCTGCCCCGATTGCGGCGGCACGGGGACGCTCAAGGACCAGGTCGTCGAACGCAAGTGGCTCCTGGACGCGGGCGACTATCGCAATCCCGAGCGGCGCGAAGAGACGCTGCGCGAAACCTCGCTGGCCGACGCGCCGCCGGGAACCGCCGACTGGATCGAGAAGCTGGGCAGCGACGACCCGCAGGAGCGGTTGCGGGCCTGCATATGGCTGGACGAGAATTACCTCAAGGAAGGCGGTTTCTTCCGCAACTTCATGCCGATGCTCAAGAAGGCCCGTTACCAGTCGCAGGATGCCGAGCGCGGGCTGATGGTCTACCAGTTCTGGGCCGGCAAGGGCGATCCGGAAGAGAGCCGCCGCGCGTATTATCGCATCTACGCGCGCATGTCTACGGGCAAGATCGAGTCCAAGGGATTCTGGCCGGAATACCAGCGCCACGAGCGGGATTACCATCGACCCGAATAGCTGTCGGGGCGAACGAAAGGGAATGCATGCAATTCGGTATTTGCGGCAGTCCGGAGACGGCGGTTCTCGCCGCCGAGTTCGGGTACGATTATGTCGAAAGCTCGGTCGGCGCTTTGCTGCAGCCGCGCGAATCCGGGGAGGCGTTCGCCCGGGCGCGCCAGGCCCATGACGAGGCGCCGCTGCCGTTTCCGGCGGTCAACTGCTTTCTCCCCGGCGACTTGAAGGTTACCGGCCCCGACGTGGATCTGGACGCGGTCGCCGTGTTCGCCCGGACCGCCTTCGCCCGCGCGCGCGTCGCCGGCGTGGAGATCGTCGTCTTCGGCTCCGGCGGCGCCCGGCGCATCCCCGAAGGTTTCGAGCGTGAAACCGCCTGGGGACAACTCGTCGACTGCTGCCGGACGATCGCGCCGCTGGCCGCGGCCGAGGGCGTGATTGTGGCCATGGAACCGCTAAACAAGTCCGAGTGCAACGTACTCACCTCGGTAAGCGAGACGGCCGAACTGGTCCGGGCGACCGACCATCCGGGCGTGCGCCTGCTCGTCGACGCGTATCACCTTCTCAAAGACGACGACGATATCGAGGCCATCGTCCGCAACGGCGAATTGCTGGTTCACGTCCATATCGCGACCGAGAACGCCCGCATGGCCCCAGGCGCCGAGGAATGCGACTTCTTCCCCTTCTTCGACGCGCTCAAACGCGCCGGATACGACGGGCGCATCTCCATCGAGGGACAGGCGAAAGATCCCCGGACCGATCTTCCGCGGGCGCTGGAACTGATGCGGCGTCTGGCGCATTAGATAGAAGTCGGGCATCAATTTTCTCGGGATATTCGCCGGGTCCGATTTGGCGCGGGACGTTTTTTCCTCTACAATACTATTGGTATTTTCGATTCCACGCATGCTTTTCACGGAGGACACCCCATGGTCCGCGCTACCCTTGTGCCTGTCTGTATTCTTCTGTTGTCGGCATTCGTCCTGCCCGGGCAAGGCGGCGCGAGCGAGCAATTCTGGGAAGCACACCAGGCGTATCACCAGATGCGTTCGGAAGTCCATCAGACGCGCCGCAAGAAGAGGCTCAAGGGGGGCGAGTATCACAAGGTCGAGGACCAGGCGATCGAGAAATATATCAAGCAGTGGCGAAGGAAGAAGGGCGACGACGTCGAGCAGATGGTTCGTCACGCGCAATACCATCTCTACCTGTATCGCATCAAGTATTACATGCTCAAATACGATGTCGAGGAATACGAGGAGGAGCTTCGCGATTGGTGGAAGAAGGAGCACTTGCCGGACAAGCGTCAGGGGTTGGAATACCTGTACGACCGTTTCTGGCACGACAAGCGCTTCAGCGACGCGTCGCGCGTGGCGCTGGAGGCCTGCGAGAAGTACGACTGGAGCTGGACCTATCGCGAGTGGCTCGACCGCCTGATCGACGCCAGCTTCGAAGAGGGCAAGGCCGCGGAGATCGAGGAGGAACGCGAGGACGCCTGGGAGCGAATGTGCGAGCGCATCGACGAGTTCGCCGACAATCACATGGACGAGCTGGACGACAGCACGTTGCACACCAACCGCCGCTACCTCGGCCGGCCGATGTACCTGCACGACTATCTGGGCTACCTTCGGGAGGCCGAGGCCTGGGACCAGGCCGCCGCGGTCGTCAACGCCTGCCTCAAGACCTACAAGGTCTGCGACTGGCAGCCGCGCTACCTCGAGCAGGCGGTGTTGACCCATACCGGGCGCTACGACGCGCAACAGGAGAAGCCGGCGGAGGACAAGAAGAAATCCCGCCGTTCGCGACGCAAGAGCGAGCGCGAACCCGGGGATTCTCTGCGTCTGGCGTTCGCCTCCATGCTGCGACTCGTCAAGCGCTATCCGAGTTCAACGGAGGCCGCCGAGGCGATGAAGGTCTTCCTGCCGTGGGCGCAGGAGGTCGATGACGAGGGCGCGCGCAAACAGTGCCTCGAACTCGCGGCGCTGTTCATGCGCGAGCATCCGGCGAACCACCGCTGGCAGGAAGTTCTCGGCAGGGCGCGGCCGCTGATCAGGGACGGGGTCGCGCCGTGGCCGGAAATCGAGGCGCTGAGAGCGGAGGTGGAGGCCAAGGAGCAGGAACGGCTCGACGCCTACATCGCGCTCTTTCCGGACTCGCATCAGGCCAGAAGGCGTGAACAGGAGGAGAAACGCGCCGCCGCGGAGTTGAAACAACAGCGCATCAAGGAAGCGATGGAGAAGGCGCAGGCGGAAGCGGAAGCCGCGGGCGAGAAGACGGTCCAGGAAGCGGTCAAAAAAGCCAAGGCCGACGGTCAGGACGAGGCGGCCGCCGAGAAAAATGCCAAGGCCGAGGTGGCCAAGTCGATCCAGGAAGCCAAGGCCGCGGCCAAGCAGGCGGTTCAGGACGAATACGAGAAGGCCGAGGAAGAGGCCAAGGCCGCGGCCGAAGCCGAGGCGAAGAAGCGCGAGGAAGAGCTCGAAGCCATGACGCCGCAGCAGCGACTGGATCTGCGCCAGAACGAACTGGAAGCGCGTTTCGAAGGCATGAAAAAGCTTCTGCGCGAATACCCGAATTCGCCCGAGGGACGCGAAACCGCCTGGAACCTGCTGGAGATGGTCACGGCCAAGGACATGGAGCACATGAAGGAGCGCTGGATTCCGCAGACGGCGTCGGTCTTCAAGGAGACATTCAAAGAGGCGCCGGCGTTCCGTTCCGCGCTGCTGCAGACGCTGGCGATGCAGGAGCACCGCCAGTTCGCCGATTCCATCCTGGAGAATCTCAAGAACGAGACCGAGTCGGAGTTGCAGCGCCGCTGGTACGCCTACCTGCAAGCGCGGCGCTCGACGCTCAATTACGGCACCAACGTGCCGCTGGTGCACAAATGGATGAAGGCCGATCCCGAATGCTACTTCGTCCCGGACGTACTGCAGGACGTCTGCCGCAATGCCGTGTACAACGGCCAGAAACCCCTGGCGTCGAAGGCCTGCGAGGTGCTCGACCAGGAGCGTTACACCCCGTCGAAGACCATGCTGAACCTCGTCTCCAGCAACCTTCACGAATGGTTGCGCCACAAGCGGAAAGTCATGGAGGACAAGATGCTCGAGGGCGGCGGCGAGGATGACGACGCGCGCGGCCGGAATCGCGGCAAGAAATCGAAAAACCAGAGCCCCGAAGAGCGGATCGACGAGGAGGCCGATCGGCAGGCCAACATCTATGACGCGGCGCTGTACAAGCGTATCAACGTGGGGCGTCTCTATTACTGTGCGCGCAACTGGCCCCGCGGCGTGATCAAGCTCGACAAGCAACGCGACCGGTCGCCGAAGGACGCGCTCCGTTCCAAGCGGTACGAAAAGACATTCTGGTATTACATGGCCAACGCCGACAAGCGCTGAGTCGCGGATGAATCTATGCCCAACGATTCGCAGCTGCCCGCGGAGATGCCTGACCGGTCGCCGACCGCGGAGGCTCTCGGCGTCGGCGGCCATCGCGAGGCGCGCGCGGCCTACGCAAAGGTGACGCTGCCCCCGGGATGGGACGCGACGGTCGATCCGGCCGACTTCTTCGCCCGGCACGAAGAGGTGCGCCACTTCCTCGGCGCGCCGGTCCTGGAGCGGCCGAACTGGCGGCATCTGCCCGCACACGTCCTGGTGGTCCTGGCATTCTGCGCGCTGGTGGCGTTCGGACGCTGGCGCCTGATCGAGGCGCTGCGCCCCCCGCCGACACCGCAGGAAGTGATCATGGCCGAGGCGGTGATGCCACTGCCGGTGGCGCAGGTTCCGCCGGGATTCAAGGAGAAGACCAAGGCGCTCAACCGCGCCATCGAGGCCGAGCGCTGGGAACGGGTGAGTTCGCTTCTCGATCAGATGCTGGCCGACCCGGCGTTGCGCGCGGCCACGCCCCTGCGCGAGGCGCTCCTGATCAAGGCGCTCAAGGCGTATGCGTTGCGGCTGGAACAGACCGCGGAGACGACCGCCAGTGGCGAGACGGCGGTTCTGGTCCGGGTGGAGGCGTACTACCGCGAGCTCGAGGCGCTGCTGGCTTCACTCGAGCGCATCCCGCCGTTCTCCGCCGCGTACGCCTATCTGCTGGCGCAGTACGCCGCACTGCCGGGCTCGAGCACCGGCGGCGATATCGGCGTCGAGCCGGCCACGCGGCTGCTGCATAACATCGACCGCCTGCGCGGCAACTACGGCCCGGAGATGGACCGCAAGCGCCACGCGCTCCTGATCGAGGCCAACACGCTGCTCTCGAGCTTCGGCGAGAGTTTCGATCCCAAGAAGAAGCATCTGCACGACCGCTGGGACCGACTGGTGCGGGTACTGGCGAAGCTCGAGGAGGTTGACCGCGGTCACGCGCGGCGCGACCGGCTGCACCTGCGCCTGCGCATGTGGACGCTGGTCGACGAGGCCTTCTCCATCCCGCTCTGGTCGGAGTCGGTCCAGTTCGGTTCGCACACCTATGCCGAGGAAGACGTGCGGGCGCGGCTGCAAGCGCTGCGCCGTCGCCTCGACGGGGGGGAGGGCAATCCGTGAGTCTCGGCGTCTACTCGCACTGGCACTGGCGCTTTCCCGTGGCGCTGGGGCTGCACGCGCTGGCCTGCGTACTGCTGGCGGAGACCGGCGCGCGCGCGCCGTTCGCCTGGTCGCAGTTTCTCTTCTCGGCGCTGATCGCCTTCGTCATCGTCACCACCCTCTGCTGGCAGTGGCGCCTCTTCGGCGATCCGCGTCGCCCGGCCAACGCCTTGCTGCACGTGGCGTTCTTCTTCAGCGCCATGTTCTTCGTCAACCGCCTGTTTCAGCGCAGCGACCACGCGTCGGCAACCGACCGCGCGGCCGATCTGGCCGAGGGCGCGGTACGGACGCTGGTGGGCTGGATCCCGCCGGTGGTCTTCGACGTGCTGCATTCGCCGGGCGCGGCGGTGCTCTTCCTGGGCGTGGCGCTGGCGCTCTCCTTGCGGCGGCGGCCGGCGATCGGTCTGCTGGCCTTCGTGCTGCTGCTGGCGGTGGTGTTGAGCGTCACCGGCCCGGACTTCGGCGACGTGGGCTGGTTCGTCGCCGGGCTGCTGGCCTTGGGCGGTGCGCTGCTGCTGCAGCGGGACGATCCGGTGCGGCGTCGATTCTGGACGCTGGTGACGCGGCGGTTCCGGGGCGATCCGGCGTTGCGGGCGGACCTGGAGCTCAAGACGCGGCTGTTGATGCGGCTGGAGGAGTTGCGCCGGCCGGTGACCGAGCGCGAATGCATGGGCGTGGTCTCGCGCGCGCTGGGGATGGAGGCATCCTCACCCCAGACGGCAACGATCGCCCGCCGCATCGTGCAGGCGCTGGTGGAGCAGGATCATCTGGCGGTGATCATCCAGAACCAGTCGGGCTCGGGGCTGGCGCTGAACGCGGAGGTCTTCATCGAGGCGAGCGATGACGCTTTCGCCTACGTCGCGGCGGTGCCCAAGGCGCTGGTGGTGCTATTCATCGCGCTCTTGTGGGTGATCTCTCCGGTCGACGCCCTGCCGGACTTCATGCCGGTGCTGGGCGTTCTCGACGACGTGGTGGTGGGGGTGCTCGGGGTGGGCGCGTTCTTTCAGACGCTCTCCCAACATCGCCTCGGCGCGGTGCCGGCGACGCGCGGGCTCTTCGCCCGGGGCGCGCGGGAGCGGGAAACGTAGCGTGGGCTAGGCTTCCGCCGCGGCGATCTCCTTCTCCGCACGGCGCACCGCCTGGACGAAGACGGCCATGCGTCGCGGATCCTTCACGCCGGATTCGTCCTCGATGCCGCCGGAGACGTCGACCATCCACGGGCGCACCCGCCGGATCGCTTCTCCCACGTTCTCCGGGGTCAGGCCGCCGGCGAGGATCACTTCACCAAGCCGTGTCGCCTGCGCGGCTAGTGCCCAGTCGAAGGTTGTGCCGGTGCCGCCCGGCAGGCCGGGGACGTAGGCGTCCAGCACGAAACGGTCGAGACCGGCCGCTTCCACCAGCGCGAGCGTCTGCGGTCCCTGCACGCGATACGCCCGCAGATGCGGCACCTCCGCGAGCGTTTCCCAATAGCCGTCGGCATCCTCGGGCACGGTGATCTGCATCCGGCTCACCCCGCTGGCGGCGAAGAGCGCCGTGATCCGTCGCGCCGGCAGCGGCCCGACCACACCGAGACCGGGAAGCGATGCGGGCAGGCGCGCGTGCAACTCTCGGCACGCTTCGGGCTCGATTCGCCGCTTGCTCTCGCTGAGGACGAAGCCGACCGCGTCGACGCCCAGCGCCAGCGCCGCCTCCAGGTCGGCCGCGCTACGCAGCCCGCAGAACTTGATCCGGCAGCGATAGGACATCGGGGATCCTCAACTGGTCCAGCCCGACTCCTCGGTGATGCGGGCCAGGCGGGTGGCGATCTCCGGCGAGAGGCTCATGATGTCGGCGCGGACGCGGTACTTGTTCGACTTGCCCTCGCAGTCGGTGACGCGGCAGGAGAAGCGGAAGTCGCGCGGCAGGTCGGCCTTGAGGTTGATCTCCTCCGAGCGCAGGATCACCACCGAGCCCGGCGGCACCGGGAAGCTGGTGCTGAACGTCACCGCCTGCCCGGAGATGCGCGCGATCATCAGCGCGGCGGTGGCGGTGAGGTGGACGCTCTTTCTGCGCGCGGCCTTGGCCTGGGCCTTCTCCCGCCCGCGCTCGAGGATATTGTTGATCTTGAAGAGGAGATAATCCTTGCTGATGGGCTTGACGACGTAGTCCACCGCCCCCGCGTCGATGGCCTCCACGACGTCCTGGGCCTCGGACTTGGCGCTGAGCATCAGCACCGGCACGGCGTCCTCCTGCTGCGAAGTGATCTGCTGCAGCACGTCGATGCCGCTCATGCCCGGCATCATCCAGTCGAGGATGACCAGCACCACGTCGGAGTTCTGCGCGAGCTGGAAAAGCCCCTCTTCGCCGTCGGCGGCTTCGATCACTTCGAAATTCTTCATCGTCAGGAAGCGCGAGAGGAACACGCGCACGTCCCTGTCGTCGTCGATGACCAGGATCTTCAGTCTGCCTTCGAACTCGCTCATCGCGCCAGGTCCTCTGCGGGAGTCGACAAAGACTTCAGTATACCGGGTAACGCCATCCGTGTCACCTGGCAAGCGAAAACCGGTCGGGGAATTTCGGCGGCGGGCGATCCGCACGTATTATCGGTTGGGACCCGTTAAGTAACAATTTCAGAATTTCGTCTTCGTTTTGCCACATGCCCGCGGTAAAGACGACAGCATATCGTATACAAGTGGCCTGCTTGTCCGCGGCGATACGCCGCTCGGTGCGGAGGCGCAACGAGGAAGACGGCCGTCGCGTCGGCCCCCTACGGGCCGGGTTACGCTTCGTCAACCCTCGACTGCCGGAGGCGGGCGAGCAACTCCGCCATATCCGGCGGCAGCGGGGCGGTCAGCTCGAGCGTCTCGCCGGTAATCGGATGCGCCAGCACCAGCCGCGCGGCATGCAGCGCCTGCCGGTCGATGGGGTGCGTGGCGGCGGGATGGTAATCGCGGTCGCCGAGAACCGGGTGCCCCGCGTGCACGAGATGCACCCGCACCTGGTGCGGCCGCCCCGTCAGCGGCCTGGCCTCGACCCACGCCCAGCCGCCGCCGGCTTCGACCGCCTTCAAGGCCGTGCGCGCATTCTTGCCACCGTCGGCGGCGGGAACGATCGCGCATCTCTTCGGCTCTTGCGGATCGAGCCCGATCGGCGCATCGACAACCGCCTCGGCCCAGTCCGGCACGCCGTGCACGAGCGCCCAATAGGTTTTCTCCGTTTCGCGTGCGGCGAAACAAGCGACCAGGGCGCGGTACGCCCCGCGCGTGCGGGCGAAGACGATGACGCCGCTGGTGTCGCGGTCGAGACGGTGCGCCGGCGCGACGCGGAAGCCCGCGTTGTCCCGCTGGTTCCGGTAGCGATACAGCAGACCGTTCTGCAGCGTGCCGCCATTCATGTAGCCGCGCGCGGGGTGAACGATCTGCCGCGGCGGCTTGTCCAGCGCCACGAGGTACGCGTCTTCGTACAGAATCCGCAGATTCATCGGCGTCGGTTGCAGATGCGGCGGCCAGTCGGCGGGAAAGCGGACCTCGCAGCAAGTGCCGGCCTGCCAGTCGACAACGTTCTCCGGATCGTCCACCACCGCGCTCTCGACGCGGACAGCGCCCTGCCGGATCAACCGGCGCACGAGATTCTCCGGAAGCCCCAGCCGCGCACGCAGATACGGCAACATCGGCCGCGGACCGACCGTGCGGGACAAACGGAACGCATGGACGCTTTCGGGCGCGTAGCGGCGCCTGGGCATGGCTTTCTCCGCGAAAGCAAGACGATGACCGATTATAACGCCACGGGCGCCAGGCGTCACGCCGAACCGGTTTGAATCGCGAAGATCGCCGCGCGGGCAAAAATCCCTTGTCCGCGAAGGGGCGGTCGGATAGACTGATGGCCTTATATCCGGGGAGCCTTCGATGGCTTCCTTTTTGTCTTGATCCCTCCGGCGACGCGCGGAGGCGAGCGGCGAACGCGATGGTGTCGAGTCTGGCCAATCTTTCGAAAGCGGCGACCGTCCTGGCGATGCTCTTGGGCCTGGCCGGCTGCGTCTTCAGCAACAAGTTCCCCAAGGACCCGCCGGAGGCATTGGCTCGGCAGGCGCTGGCGCAGCGTGCGGCGATCGACTCGCTGAAGGGCGCGGCGACGATGAAGATCCGCGACTGGAAGAACAACTTCTTCCTCACCTTCGACGCCGAGATCATCGCCCGCCGGCCCAAGGACCTGCACATCCACGCGACCAAGATGGGCGACCGCATCGAGGTCTTCGACGCGGTGGTGCGGGGCAACAAGATCGCCATGCTGGTGCCGAGCGAGAAGATACTCTACGTCGGTTCGGTGGAGGATTCGCGCCGGGCCAATATCCAACTCGGCCCGGAGGAACTGCTCAACCGCCTCTTCGGCTTCGACCCGGCGCTGCGGCAACGCGCGTGGAAGTATCACGAAATCCGCGCCCACCTGACCGGCCGGCGCAACGTGATCCTGACGGAGAAGAATCCCGACGACCGCCCGCACCTGCGTTTCATCGTCGAGGACGGCAGCTACCTGCTCCACGGCATCGAGCACGTCAACGCCTCGGGCGAGGTGAAGCTGCGGGAACTCTACAGCAAGTACCGGCCGCTCAGCGACTTCACCGGCCAGCAGCCTCCCGGTGGCGAGGAGCCGATGGTGCCGCTGTCGCTGCGGCTCATCTGGCCGCAGGAGAGCCGCGAGGTACAGCTCCACTTCTCCGATCTGCAGGCCAACGGCGAGGTCGGCCCCTTCACCCTCTCGCTCTCCGGCGGCGAACGGCGTATGCCGCTGAAGGACATCCGCATGAAGAGCGACGAACCCGAGGAATCGCCGACGGGCGAGGACGAACTCGAGTGACTCGCACCAGCCTCCTCCGCGCCGTCGCCCGCATCGCCTGCACGCACTACCGGCCCGTGGTGCTCCTGGCCCTGACGCTGACGGTTGCGGCGCTGGTGCCGATCCTCTGGCACGGCACGACGAGCACCTTCAACGTCGCTCGCATGTTGCCGCAGAAGATCCCCGCCGCGCGCGCCTTCACTCGCGCCATCACCGACTTCGGCGCCGCCGACGAAGCGGTCGTCGTCTTCTGGCTCGACCCCGACGCCACGGACGAGAGTTTGCGCACGGTCAAGCCTCTCGCCGACGAGATCGCCCGGCGGCTGCGGCGCCGCGACGAGTTCAACGACGCCTTCTGCCGCAAGCTCGCCAAGGACGAGAAGAAGCAGCTTCTCGAGCAGGAGCTGCCGCGCTGGGGACTGCTGCTGCTGGACGAGGCGGGCATCGAGCGGGTGCGGAAACTGCTCGCCTCGCGCGAGGCGATCGAGGCGTCCATCGTCAACGCCAACGAGCGCCTGGGCCAGCCGATCAGCGACGAGGCGCGCCGCGCGGTCCGGCTGAATTTGCTGGGCGTCGCGCAGGTCTTCCGCGACAACCTGCAGCACCTGCTGGGCCAGAAGCAGGAGGACAACACCTACGAGGAATACCTCGTCGACGACGACAGGCGCATGCTGCTGATCATCGCCGAGCCGCGCTACCCCGCGCAGAACGTCCAGTTCTCCAAGCATGTCATGCAGCTGATCGCAACGACGGTGGCGGAGACCATCTACGGCTCGAAGCCGCTGACGCCGGCGGACCTGCCCGACGCGCCGAGGCTGGCGCAACGACTGCTCGCCGCGCACGAAGCGGAAAGCATGCTGGGCGCGATCCGGCCGCACCTGCCGCCGGAGGCCCTGGAGGCCGCCGAGGCCGTCGCCGCCGACGCGGACGCCGATGGCGCGCACCTGCGGCTCCTGCTGCGCTGGATCAACCACGCGCTGCGCCGCCCGGAAGCGACCGCGAGCTACTTGGCGCGCGCGACGCGTCACGAGAAACACTTCGGCCTGCTGCACCTGGTCAAACAGGCCGAGCGGAACGAGCTGCCCGCGCCGTTGCGGCTCCGGCTCAACCGGCTGGTGCTGGAACTGGACGCGCCGGACCTGGTGCGCCCGGCCGAATGGAGCGGCTTGACCGAGGCGGCGCGTACGCGCTTCCGGATCGAATACGGCGGCGGCTACGAAATCGCCCGCGGCTACGAGAACCGGCTCAACGGCGTCCTGCTGGGAACGCTGGCGACGAGCGCGGTGGGGGTGCTGCTCTTCTTCGGCTACTTCTTCCGCCGGTACGGAGTGCTGGCCTATATCGGCGCGCCCCTGCTCATGATCGTCTCCTGGACCGGCGGGGTGGGGTGGCTGCTCTTCGGCCAGTTGAACCTCGTCTCCTGCGGCTTCGCCGCGGTGCTCATCGGCCTGGGGGTGGACTACGCCGTCCACATCTACAACCGCTACGTCGAGGAGCGCGCGCGCGGCCTGGCCGTGGCCGAGGCCTTCGGCGAGTCACTGGCGCACACCGGCTGGGGCGTCATCATCGGCATGGCCACAACCTGCTGCGCCTTCCTGGCGCTCCACGTCACGCGCTTCCGCCAGCTCGCGGAATTCGGCATCCTCGCCGGGGTGGGCATCGCGCTCTCGGTGCCGGCGATGTGCTTCGTCCTTCCCGCGCTCATCAGCTGGCGCAACGCGCGCAAGCCCGAGAACCCGCGGACGCTCAAGCCCACCGGCTTCCTGCTGCCGCGGATCGACCGCTTCATCGCCGCCCACCGCGCCGGGGTGGCCCTGGCCGGCTGCGCCTTCGCCGCGCTCTGCATCGGCTCGCTCGCCACGCGCGGGGTGGACTTCAACAAGCGCATGTCCACGCTCCGCCCGCGCGACCGCGCCTTCGAACTCAACGGCGAAATCGCCCGCGCGTTCTCCAAGCGCAACCCGAACAAACTGTATTTCCTGGCCATGGGCCGCGACGAGGAGGCCGCGCTGGAGACGGCCGCGACGTACCAGAACGAACTCGACAGGCTCAAGGACGACGGCCTCGTCCTCGACTACGACAGCGTCACCCGCTACCTGCCGCCGCCGAGCGTGCAGCGCGCGCGACTGGACCTGCTCGCCGAGATCGACTTCGAGCGCGCCCTGGCGGATCTGAAGGCGATTCTCCCGGAGCAGGCGCTGCAGGATCGGGAGATCCGCTTCAACGTGACGCTGCTGGAAGCGCACGCCGCGCGGGTGAAGAACCGCTCGCTGGTCCTCCCGAGCGACTTCCGCGGCACGCGCCTGGGGCAGCTCGTGCGGCGCTTCGTCGCCCAGCGGCGGCAGACCTACTATCTCAAGGAGGAGCTCCCCCCCGCCGAGGCCTTCCCGGTCACGCTGGCCAAAGACGCGGTCGCCCGCGACGGCGTCACCCGGCGCCACCCCGCCGGCGCGGAGTTGACCCGGGCGGAGCTGCTGGCGCTGACCGATCCGGCGAAGTACCCCGATCCGGACCAGCGCGTCAGGGCGGTGACCGTCTACCGCCCCGGCTTCACCGTCAAGTCCAACATCTATCTTCCCATCGCTGAGGACAACCTCACCGGCGAGCCGAAGATCGGCACGTCGTGGCTGAAGCAGTTCTCCGCGCGCCTGGATCTGCGCCGCGACGGCGCCTCCGCGGAGACGGTCTTCGACGACCCGAAGGTGGCCGTCACCGGCACCTCGCTGCTGGCGCACGAGCTGGCCAAGGTAGTCAAGAAGGACTTCATCGGCATCTCCTTCTGGATCGTGGCCATCTGCCTGGGCGTGCTGGTGGTCTTCTATATCCGCCACCCCGTGCGCGTGATCTTCTGCTTCATGCCGGTGGGGCTGGGGCTGCTCTTCTTCTTCGGCATCATGAGCCTGCTCGAGATCCCGTTCAACTTCATCAACGTGCTGACCGTGCCGATCATCATCGGCCTCGGCGTCGACAACGGCATCCACCTGGTCAACCGCTACTTCGAGGAAGGCCGCAACGTCACGCCGATGGTGGTGGAGACCGGGCGCGCGCTGATGATCACGGCGCTGACGAGCATGATCGGCTTCGGTTCGCTGACGGTGGCGATCCTGGAGGGGCTTTACAGCATCGCCGGGCTGGGGCTGCTGTCGGTGCTGGCGCTGCTGACGGTGCTGGTGGCGAGCCTGGTGGTCTTCCCGGCGCTGTTGCCGTACCTGGCGCCGCCGCCGAAACCGGAAACGAAAACGGCGGGGAGCGATTGACACTCCGCGGTCTCTGCGCTAAGATGAGTTGTATCGGACCCTTGTAATGACGAGGCAGGCTGCATGCGCACGCGCATTCTCTCCGTGTCCTTCGCGCTGTTGATCACGCTGCTGGCGCTTTCGTTGGGCTGTTGGGCAGAGGAGACAGTCGCGGACGAACGCAAGCTCACGGCGGAAGAGGCCGACGCCTGGATCGACGATTTCTTCGAAAAGCAGCAGAAATTGACCCGCATCAGCGCCACGCTGATCACCCGCACCAAGGGCAAAACGATTCTCAACCCCAACGCCTGGATCGAACGGCTGGCCTTCATCGACGCGAAGGTGCCCGACCGGTTCCTCATGGTCGACCGCGGCGTACGCGTCGCGGGCAAGCCGCTGCCGCCGATGACGAAGGCCCGGAAGCTCCTCGTCGACGGGACCCACATCTGGGAAGTGCATCCGCAGGCGCCCGACGAGGCCGGCAAGCCCGAGCGACTGGTGGAGCGGATGCATCACAAGAGCGCCGCCGGCAAAGGCAAGCGAACCGACCTGGCGTCGTTCCTCATCGGGCAGGCCATCGCCAGCGCCAAGGAGCTCCGCGACGAGTTCGAGATCGCCGGCTTCCTCCTCGACGAGGGCGCGCCGGAGGCGACCTACCGCTTCGAACTCAAACGCCGGATGCAGCCCGCCGGCAACGGCGCCATCCCGACCGAGCGGGACGAGATCGTCATCTGGGTGCGCCCGGAGACGATCCTGCCGTGGAAGATCCGCCAGGTCAAGGTCAAGCTGGCCTTCGACCCGATCACCGAGCAGATGGTCCCGGGCAAGAAGGAAATCGAGGAACGCGAACTCGAACTGGTGCAGACCAATCTCTCCAATCCGCCACTGCCGGCGTACGAACCGAATTACTTCTGGTTCGGCAACCTCTACAAGCCCGGGCAGATGCGCGTGGTCGAGAGCGGCAAGAAGATCGAACAGGCGCAACTGGAAAAGGAACTGGCCGCGCAGAAGCGGTAATGCCGAGGGGACCATATGGCGATCGAAATCGAAGAGCGCGGCAACTGCAGGATCCTCAAACCCAAGGGCATGCTCGACTCCTTCACCTACGAGAGCCGCGAGCTGGAGGCCTACCTGCACACGCCCAAGGAACGCATCGACCGCAACTACGTGATCGACCTCTTCGCGGTGGACTACGTCAACTCCACCATGCTCGGCAACTTCATCGCCTTCCTGGAATCGGTGGAGAGCGCGGGCTTCCGCTTCCTGCTGCTGCGCCCGCCGCCGAGCGTGGAGCAGGTGCTCTTCATGACCGGCCTGGCGGAGGTGGTGCCGGTGGCGGCCAACGAGAACGAGTTGGAGATCGCCCTGACGGAGAAGCCCAACCGGAAGCTCGAAGGCCTGCAGATCGACTCCCGGGCCCTCGGCGATGAGCTCGAGAACTGGGTCACCCACGACCGCGACACCCAGGGCGGCGAACTCGACCGCCTGCGCAACAAGTCCCGGTAACCGACCCCCTCGCGGAGACCGTCATGGCCGCGCGCTACCACGTCGTCGCCTGCGACGTCCTGGACAAGGAACTGCGGGCGCTCGCCGCCGCATCGCCGGCGGAGCTGTCGCTCCGTTTTATCCAGCAGGGCCTGCACAACGAACCCGAGAAGCTGCGCGCGCAGATCCGGAGCGTCGTCGCCGAAACGCCGCCGGACGTCGACGCGCTGCTGATAGTCTACGGCCTCTGCAGCAACGGCACGCTCGGCCTGCAAGCGCCGGCGGTGCCGCTGGCGATCCCGCGCGCGCACGACTGCGTCACCCTCTACCTCGGCGGCAAGGCGCGTTACGCGCGCGAGCACGAGGAAGAGCCGGGTACCTACTGGTTCGCGCGCGGCTTTCTCCACCGCGACGACACCGACGGCTGGTACGGCTACGGCACCGGCGAAGAGGTGACCAGCCCCGAGGAGCGCGAACGCCTCTACCGGCAATACGTCGAGGAATACGGCGAGGAGGAGGCGGAGTACCTCATGGAGACGCTGGTCGACGCGTGGAAGGCCAACTACACCCGCGCGGTGATGCTGCTCGACGATTACGCCGGCGTCGAGGAAGACCGCGCGCGCGTGCGGGAGTTCGCCGGCGAGAACGGCTGGCGCTACGAGGAGCGGCAGGTGGATTTCCGTCTGCTGCGGATGCTGCTGCGGGGCGACTGGCCGGAGGAGGAGTTCCTGGTACTCGCGCCGGGCGAGGCGATCCGGGCCACCCACGACTGCGCCGTGCTCGGCCCCTGCCAACCGGATGCGTGCGGCCATGTACGTCAATCGTAACGGCGAGGTGATCCACCGCGACCTGGCGCGCATCCAGGCCACCGACCGCGGTTTCCTCTACGGCGAGGGTTGCTTCACCGAGTTGCGCGTCTACGGCGGCAAGCTGCTGCGGTTGAGCCGCCACGTCGACCGGCTGGCCCGCTCGCTCACCGCCGGGCCGCTGCCGATAGCGCACGTCCTCGGCGAGCGTCGGCTCGAGCACGACATCAAGGAACTCTGCAAGCGCAACCGCTGTCCCGACGCCATCGCCCGCCTCACCGTCAGCGCCGGCCCGCTGCATCCCGAAGGCGGCAGGGAGGCGGCCGAGCCCAACGCGATATTGACCGTCGAGCCGTTCCTGCCCGAGGAACGTTACTACGCCGAGGGGATCGCGCTGGCGGGCTCGCCGCTACGCCGCCTGCGCGGCGCGCCGCTGGCCCGGCACTGCCTGAGCGGGTACGTCTTCAACCGCGCCGCCCGGCGCGAAGCCGAGCAGGCGGGCGCCGACCAGGCGCTGCTGCTCGACCACGAGGGCTGCGCGCTGGAGACCGACGCGGCCAACCTCTTCGCCGTGATCGACCGGACGCTGGTGACGCCGCCGCCGAGCGAGGGGCTGGTGCCGGGCATCGCCCGCGAGACGGTGATGCACCTGGCCGCGCGGCTGGGCATCGTCGTCCACGAGGAGCGTCTCCCGCCCGCGCGCCTCGCCGAGGCGAGCGAGCTCTTCCTCACCTCCTGCGTGCTGGAAGTGGCGCCGGTGCAACGGCTCGATACGCAGACCTTCGCGCCCGTTCCGGGGCCGGTCACCGACAGCCTGCGCGAAGCCTACCGGGAGGAAATCGCCCGCGCGGCGAAATAGTCCGCCTCGACGCTTGCGACCGCGATGCCGATCGCTTACCATGGAATCCGAGGGGCGCCGCCGGCAACGAGGCGGCGCTTCGTCGTCTTCGCCTTTTTTCGCACGAGGAACCGCCCCCATGAGTACGACCCACGAAGGCGCCTGTCACATCGACCCCGCCAAGACCTACAGCATTCTGACCGCCGGCGACGAGCGCCTCAACCGCATCGAGAGCCGGTACGAACTGGCGCCGGAGATTCTCGAATACGTCGTCTGCTGCCCCGCCATCGCCACCTTCGGCCGGCCGGGACAGTTCCTCGTCGTCCGCGGCGACGAGAAGGGCGAACGCATCCCGCTGACCATCGCCGACTTCGACCCGCAGGCGGGCACCATCACCATGGCGATGCAGGTCGTCGGCCGCGCCAGCCGCAAGCTGGCCGAACTCGGCCTGGGCGATCGGTTCCTCGACGTGGTCGGCCCGCTCGGGCACGCCAGCGAGATCGACAACTTCGGCACCGTCGTCTGCATCGGCGGCGGACTGGGCGTGGCGCCGATCTACCCGATCCAGAAAGCGCTGCACGCGGCGGGCAACACCGTCTACGGCATCATGGGCGCGCGCAACAAGAACCTCCTGTTCTGGCGCGAGAAAATGACCGCCTGCGCGGAGGAGCTCTTCGTGGCCACCGACGACGGCAGCGAAGGGGAGAAAGGCTTCGTCACCACCGTGCTGCAGCGGCTGATCGACGCGGGCGAGAAGATCGACCGCGTCGTCGCTATCGGCCCGCCGGTGATGATGCGCGCGGTGACGAGACTGACGCGGGAGGCGAAGATCAAGACCATCGTCTCGCTGAACTCGATCATGGTCGACGGCACCGGCATGTGCGGCGGCTGCCGCGTCGAGGTCGGCGGCGAAACGAAGTTCACCTGCGTCGACGGCCCGGAGTTCGACGGCCACGAGGTCGACTTCGACCTGCTGCTGAGCCGCCTGAGCACCTACGACGACGCGGCGCGCATCCAGGCCCCGACCGCCGGCCCGGCGCCGGCGCCGAAGCTCCCGACCGAGCCGGCCGTGCCGACCTATGCCGAGGCCGCGCGCATCCCCCAGGCCGCCGCACGCGTGAGCATGCCCGCGCAGGACCCGCTGGTACGGGTGCGCCACTTTACCGAGGTGGCCACCGGCTACGCCCGCGACATGGCCGTGGCCGAGGCGCAGCGCTGCCTGCAGTGCAAGGCCGCGCCCTGCACCAAGGGCTGCCCGGTGGGCATCGACATCCCGGCCTTTATCGGCCTGATCCGCGAGGGGCATTTCCTGCAGGCGGCGCTGAAGTTGAAGGAGACCAACACGCTGCCGGCGATCTGCGGCCGGGTCTGTCCGCAGGAGACGCAGTGCGAGGCGATGTGCGTGCTGGCGAAGAAAGGGAACCCTGTCGCCATCGGACGGCTCGAGCGCTTCGCCGCCGACACCGAGGCCGCCGTCGGCGAGGTCTCCGTCCCCGAACCGGCCTTGCCCACGGGCAAGCGCGTGGCCGTGATCGGCGCGGGGCCGGCGGGGCTGACCGCCGCGGGCGACCTGGCGCTGAAGGGGCACGCGGTGACGATCTTCGAAGCCTTGCACGCCCCGGGCGGCGTCTTGATCTACGGCATCCTCGAGTTCCGCCTGCCCAAGGCGATCGT
>CAYWFP010000001.1:0-110678 GCA_964457365.1 uncultured Planctomycetaceae bacterium | reverse complement strand
AGCGCGAGTGCCGCTACCTCGAGCGCCTCGGCGTGAAGTTCCGCTGCGACATGCCCATCGGCAACGCGCTGACGGTGCCGATGCTCATGCAGAGCGGGTTCGACACGGTCTTCCTGGGCACCGGCGCGGGGGTGCCTTCGTTCATGAATATTCCCGGCGAGAACCTCAAGGGCGTCTACAGCTCCAACGAGTTCCTCACCCGCGTCAACCTGATGAAAGCCTACCGCTACCCCGAGTACGACACGCCGGTGCTACGCGGGCGCAACGTCGCGGTGGTCGGCGGCGGCAACGTCGCCATGGACGCGGCGCGCTCGGCGCTCCGGCTCGGCGCGGAGAACGTCTACATCGTCTACCGCCGTACCCGGAAGGAGATGCCCGCGCGCGACGAGGAGATCGCCCACGCGCTGGAGGAGGGCGTCGTCTTCAAGGAACTGACCAACCCCGTCGAGGTGGTCGGCGATAACGACGGCTGGGTCAAGGGACTGAGGTGCCAGGTGATTGAACTGGGCGAACCGGACGACTCCGGCCGCCGCCGCCCGGTGCCGGTACGGGGGAGCGAGCACGTACTCGAGGTGGACCAGTTCGTCGTCGCCATCGGCCAGAATCCGAATCCGCTCCTGACCAAGAGCTGGCCGGAGCTGAAGCTCGGCAGGAAGGGGCTGATCGAGGTCGACGAGAACATGATGAGCAACATCCCCGGCGTCTTCGCCGGCGGCGACATCACCACCGGCGCGGCAACGGTGATTGAGGCCATGGGCGCGGGCAAAGTTGCGGCCGTGGCCATCGACAACTACCTGCGCGGATAAGCCGCCGCTGTCCGATCCGAGTTGATCATGCCCTCAAGATGATCCCGTAACGAACTCGGAATAAATGAGTTATACGCATTTTCTTGCACAGGCCTTGTGCGCTTGGTAGGCTGAAGGCATGGCCGCGCCGATCTCGCGCAGCAAACCGTTCGTGCTCTGCCAGCACTTCTGGACGCGCTTCCCGCCGCGGGCGCTGCTGTACGGCCTGATCGCCTATTTCTTCCTCGCGCCGTCGTTTTACGCCTGGCGCTTCAAACGCGCCTGGGAGACGGCGGACCTGAAGACCATCGACCGGCTTCTGGTGGGCTTCCGCAAGGAGGAGTGCTGCCTCGACGAGGGCCGCTGCCGCTGAATCGCCAACAAGCCCACCCTCGAGGCGTATCTGCGCAGCCGCATCCTGCACAAACCGACGATGGTCTGCTACGACAGGCAGGCGAAGAACGACGTGCAGATTCTCGTCAACGACTGGGACTTCCTGCGCGGCATGCGCTACCTCGATACGCGCGGCATCAACGCGCCGGTCAACGCCTCCTTCATCAGCGTGCAGGCGATCGTCACCTGCCACGGCGTCGAGCCGTGGCAGCCCTGACCCTCCCCGATTCCGATTGCCCGCCGCCCGTGCGATAGTTAAAATGAACTAATGGAATTCCGCAAGCTCGACCGTCACATGCACGTCACCGTCATGGGCCTGGGGCTCTTCGGCGGCGGCGCCGGCGCGGCCCGTTTCTGGAGCCGCCTGGGCAGCCACGTCACCGTCACCGACCTGCGCGACGCGGAGACGCTCAAACCCTCCCTCGACGCGCTCGCGGACTGCGACTGCCGCTTCGTCCTCGGACGCCACGAGACCGCGGATTTCTCCCACGCCGACGTCGTGGTGGTCAACCCGGCGGTGAAGCCGAAAAACAAGTACGTCGCCATCGCGCGACAGGCCGGCGCCGACATCACCACCGAGATCGGCATGATCTTCCGCATCGCCCGCGGGCCCATCCTCGCCGTCACCGGCAGCAACGGCAAGAGCACCACCACCGCGATGCTGGGCGCAATGCTGCGCGAGCACGATTCGCGCACCCTCGTCGGCGGCAATATCGGCGGCTCGCTGCTGGAGGCGATGCCGACGCACAACCCGGCGGCGCCGTTGGTGCTGGAGTTCTCCTCCTTCCAACTCCATTACCTGCAGCACCAGAAGATCGCGCCGACGGTGGCGGTGGTGACCAACCTTTCGCCCAACCATCTCGACTGGCACCGGACGGTGCTGCACTACTACGAGTCCAAGCGCAACATCACGCGTTTCCAGCACGCCGACGACTGGGCCGCGCTGAACGTCGAGGACGTCTCGCTGCGCGAGTGGGTCGCCGACTGCCCGGCGCGGGTGGTGCAGGTGGCGCGGCACGACACCGGCGCGCGCCACGCGTGTTTCCTGCGCCCCTCCGAGACCGGCGCGACGATCACCGTCCGGCTGCACGGCGAGGAGACCGCGCTGGCCCCGCTGGCGGCGCTGAAGCTGCCCGGGGCGCACAACGTGACGAACGCGCTCCTGGCCGCGGCGGCGGCGTATATCCAGGCGCGCGATCCGGAAGCGATCCGGCGCGGACTGGAGAACTTCGCCGGCCTGCCGCACCGGCTGGAAAACGTCTGCACCGTGGGCGGCGTGCGTTTCGTGAACGACTCCATCGCCACCACGCCCGAAGCGACCGTCGCGGGCCTCCAGTCCTTCGACGCGCCGGTGGTGCTCATCGCCGGCGGCTACGACAAGGGCACATCGTTCGACGAGCTGGGCGCGATGATCGGACGGCACGCGCAGGGGCTGGTCCTGATCGGCGCCACCGCCGGCAACATCCGTGCCGCGGTCGAGAAAAGCGGCGGCGACTGCGCCATCCACGAAGCCGGCGAGGACTTCGCCCGCGCGGTCCGCCTGGCCTTCGATGCGTGCCCCCGGGGCGGAGTTGTGCTACTGAGCCCGGCGTGCGCCAGTTACGACATGTTCACCAACTTCGAGGCGCGCGGCGCGCGTTTTCGCGAACTGGCAAGGGAACTGGATGCAACGTAATTCTGTCGTGTCAGGCGTGTGCCTGCTGGCGTTTTTCTCCTTCGTTCTCTCCGGCTGCGGGGAGCCGCCGCCGTCCAATACCGACCCGATCGCCGCGGCCATGGTCGAGCGCGCCGGCATCCGCCCCGGCGATGTGCTCTTCCAGTCTCTCGAGGGCGAGCTCGCCGCCATGATCGAGAGCGCCACCGGCTCGCCGTATTCGCACTGCGGCATCGTGGTGCGCTACCGCGGCGGCGACCTGGGCGTACTCGAGGCGCTGGGGAGGGTAAAGGTGACCCCGATCCGGGAATTCATCGCCCGCGGACGGCAGCAGTACCTGGCGGTCTACCGCCCGACCGAACGCTACACCGCGCGCATCCCGGCAATTCTGGCGGCATGCTACCGCTATCGCGGCCGGCCGTACGACACGCGTTACCGCCTCGACGACGAGTTCATCTACTGCTCGGAGCTGGTCTACAAGGGCTTCCGCGACGCCACCGGCGAGCCGCCCGGCCGGACGGTATACCTGCGCGAACTCCACTGGCAACCCTGGCGCGCGCTGATCCGGAAGCTCGAAGGCGGTCCCGTGCCGGTGGAGCGCGAGCTGATCACCCCGCGCGATCTGGCCCGCGCGCGGCAACTCAGACAGGTGTGGAGCAACTACCCCGGCGGCTGGTGAGTCACTCCGGGTAGAGCGTGACCAGCGTGTGGCGGATCATGGGCAGCGGCGGGAAGATCGGTTGCTCGCGGTAGCCTTCCTTGCCGATCTTGACCCCGGTCAAGCTCTTGGGCATCCCGCGCGGCACCGTGGTCTCGCCGAATTGGTTTGTCTTGACAACCTGGTATTTCTCCGCCTCGTCGTAGAAGGCCATCACCGTGGCGCCGGCGACCGGCTCGCCCTTCTCGTCAACCACCCGGATCGGAAAGCCGCCGGTGGCGCAACCGCCGACCAGGAGCATCGCCAGCAACAGGCAGGTAATCGGCATCCGCACCTCGCTCATGTTTCGTCCTCCGTGGAATGACTCTCGCCCGTCTCCTTTGCCTCCGCGAGCTTCGGCGGCGCATCGGGAATGATATGCGCGGTAACCGACTCCTCGTCGGCGAGGTTCTTGTCGATGCGGACCAGATCGGCGAAGGTGACCGCGCCCAGCGTCCCGCCGACCGCTTTCTCGCTGCGGGCGAAGAGTTCGCTCAGGTATTCCCGCAACGGATCCTCCTGGCCGCCCGCGTCGGGCACGTCGAGTTGATGATACTCCATGGCCGCGATGACCTCGCCGACGGTGAGGCGGTGAATGTCCTTCGCCGGCAGGTACGCGTCCTCGCTGGCGGCGACCGGCCTGAGGACCTGCGCCTCGAGCAGGGTGGAGATGATCTCGCGGATGACGTAGGGCGGCAGGTGCAGGTGTTGGGCGATGTGATCGACGAGGTGGCGCGGATTCTCGCCGCGATGGTGGTACTCGCTGGCCATCAGCACCGTGCGCACGCCGTAGTAGAGCCGGCAGGTCAGGCCGCGCCGCTCGAGCTCCGCCCGCACCGCCAGGTCGGAGAAGTTCTGCACCGTGAAGGCGATCTCCGCGCCGATCAGCACCACCAGCCAGATGCAGTAGAGCCACAGCAGCGCCAGCGGCAGGCCGATCAGCGGGCCGTAGACGCGCATCAGCCCCGAGGAGCCCGAGGTCTGGTAGGCGGTATAGAACCGGAATGCCGTCTTCGAAAGGTCGATGGTCACCCCGGCGGCGACGCCTCCAAGGAATGCCGCACGCCAGTGCACCGGCGTGTAGGGCATGAAATAGTAGAGCGCCGTCAACGCCAGCGTGGTCACCGTCATCGACGCGAGCACCAGCATGACGTTGATCAGCCAATGCTGCTGCTTCGCTTTCTGCACCGGTTGCGCCGCGTCGTCCGCTTCGGCATCGGCCGGCGTCTGCGCCCCGGTGTTCTCCTCCAGCACCCGCACCACCCGTTCGCCCACGCTCGCCACGTGGGTGGTGAGGTAGACCGAGAAGACCATCAAGAGCGGCACGATGACGATCGTGGTCAGGTACGAAGCCAGCCGGCTGAGCAGCGGCCGCTGCCCCTTGGCCTGCCAGATCAGGTTGAACGCGTACTCGACGGTGGAGAGGAGGATGAAGGTAGTATACAGCAGCGCGCCGAAGCCGACGACGCCGATGATCCGCGCCTGCTTGGCGATCTCGGTGATCTGGTTGAAGAGCGGATCGATCGCGTCGGAGCTGGGGCCGAGCTTGTCCTTGACCTCGCGGATGAAGGCCTCGGTGTAGGTCAGGCCCGACTCGTCGATGGGCTTCTCCCCGAGCATGGTCACCACCGCGAGGCTGATGACCAGCATCGGGATCATGGCGATGAGCGTCTTGAACGAGAGCGCGTGCGCCAGCGTCGGCACCTGGTGGCGGCTGATCGAGCGGAAGAACTCGCGTACCAACAGCCACGTCCGCCGCACGCGGCTCATCGCCGAGGAGTCGGCGAACTCCTCCAGGCTCACCTCCCGGGTGAAAAAATCGTGGACGTTCTTGAACAGCTTCAACGCGCTCCTCCCGCCGTTACCTCGATTGTACCTCTCCGCGGCACGGTTACAAGGCCCCCCTCCGGAAAGGGTTGAACGCCGCGCGGCGACAGGATATACTGGAAACGAAAAGCTTGTTTTGGCGAGGCGGACCAGGCGGCTGCGGGCGTCGGCGAGGCGTCCGAGGAAAGTCCGGCCACCACAGGGCAGGGAAGTGGGTAACCCCCACCGGAGGAGACTCCAGGGACAGGCAACAGAGAAAAGACCGCCGATGGCCCACGGGCACAGGCAAGGGTGAAACGGTGGGGTAAGAGCCCACCGCGGGCCTGGTGACAGGTCCGGCACGGCGACTGTCCTCCCGGTGCAAGCGCAAATAGGGACCGAGGAGCGGCCCGCTCCGCTATCAGGTCCGGGTAGCGCGCTCGAGCCGCCGGGCGACCGGCGGCCCAGTTCAATAGCCGCCCACGACAGAAGCCGGCTTACCGGTCCGCCTCGCCTTTCTTTTTTACGGAGACCGCCCATGGTCCGTATCCTCGCGTTCGCGCCACTTCTGCTCCTCGCCGTTTCTTCGGCCCATGCCGGCGAGGCGCTCAGCCGCGGCGAGCAGATTCTGCTGGATCCGGAGGTCTTCGAGCGCGAATACGGCTCCACGCTCTTCACCATGCTGCGCGGCATTGTCGAGAAGGGGCAGGTCGCCGAGAGCCTGCGCTCGGAGGCCCAGCCCCCGCGGCCCACCCTGCAGGCCATCCGCCGGCGCTACGGCCCGGCCGACCACGTCGCCGAGAGCGAAAACGGAACGGTCTATTTCTACAACCGCGTCGGCCTCTTCGTGGCCAGGAAAACCGAGGCCGTCTCGGCGGTGGAGATCCAGTTCCGCGACTACGCCAGGCGCACGCGGGCGCTGCGCGGGTTGACCTACGACTACGACGAGAAGGCCGGCAAGCGCTACCGCCTCTTCTTCCGCGACGGCGAGCGCATCGCCGGGCAGGTCCTCGTCGACGACGGCGCCTGGAAGCTGCAGGACGGCCAGATCCCCGCCGGCACCTACCGCCGCCACTGGGACGCCGGCGGCACGCTCGCCCGGCTCGAATACGCCGGCGGCGAAGGCATCGAACGCGTCTACTACGACAACGGCACGCTGCACCAGGAGGTACCTTTCCGCAACGACCGCTGGCACGGCATCAGCCGCTACTACTACCCCTCCGGCCAGCTTCAGCGCGAGATCCCGGTGGTCGCGGGGCGCATCGAGGGCAAGGTGGTCTCATATTACCCCACCGGCAAGCCCTCCTCGGTCATCCCCTACCGCCACGGCGTGAAGCACGGCTTGAGCAAGGAGTTCTACCCCGACGGCCTGCCGCGCTGGGAGATTCCCTACGAAAACGGCGTCGTCCACGGCGTCAGCAAAGAATACTTCCGCATCGAGAACATGCGCCGGCTCAAGCGCGAGATGGCGTTCGAAAAGGGCAATCCCCACGGCTTCCAGCGCGAGTATTACCCCTCGGGGCAGCTCAAGCGCGAACAGGAGTTCGCCGACGGCAAGCCCCGGGGCGAGCCGATGGAATACGACGAGACCGGCAGGCCTCTCGAGTCGGTCGAACTCGAGGAGTTCCCGGACGAACCGGTCGAGTTCGAGGAGGTGGACAAGCCCGACGAGGACGATAAACCCTTGCCGCGCCGCTGGCTCGACAAGGTTAACCCGTTCGACTGAGTCCGGGCCGGACGGACCATTGAGCCGCGCGTTTGCGGTATGGATACCATTCCTGCGCGTCTTCGCCGCGGATGATTCATGTAGGGCCGCAATGGAATCGTGACGATGAGCGACGCGCATGAAGCACTCCGCCCCGCCTCCCATTTCCTCCTCTGTCCCCGCTTCTGGCGGCTGCCGCTCCTGCGCCTGATCGGAACACTCGGACCGCCGCTTCTGTATGCGCCGCTGATTCTGCATCTCGGTCTCACGAGATTGCGGGATGATGATCGCGTTTACGAGTTTTTCGCTTTTCTCGGTCTCGCAGAACCCTTGGACTGGATTTACGAACCTACTGGCGATCTGATCCGACACCTCTTCGACCTCTTCTGACTGGCACCGCCCCCGCCCGCTGCGGTATAATGGAACGAGATGAGACCGCGTACGAACTACCACAGCCACACCGCGCGCTGCCACCACGCCAGCGGCACCGTCGCCGACTACTGCGCCGCCGCGGCCGGGGCGGGGCTGGAGGTCCTGGGCTTCTCCGACCATCTGCCGTTTCCCGACGGACGCTTTCCCGAGACGCGCATGACCATGAAGGAAATGCCGCTGTACCTCGCGGAGATCGACGCCGCGCGCGAGGCGTACCCGGCACTGACGATCCTCAAGGGCTTCGAGTGCGAATGGGACGGGGCGCTGCGGGACTACTTCGCCTCGCTCTTCGACAAGCGCGGCGTCGACTACCTCGTCGGCGCGGCGCACTGGGTTCCCGTGAATGGCGCGTGGCGTTCGCTGCGCCGGGACGCGGGCGCGGCGGAGCTGCTCGCCTACGCCGACTACCTGACCGAGACGATCGCCTCCGGACTCTTCGCCTACATCGCCCACCCCGACGCCTTCGCCGCCGGCGGCATCGGCTGGAACGCCGACGCCGAGCGCTGCGCGCGCGACATCCTCGCCGCCGCGCAGGAGACCGGCGTGCCGCTGGAGATCAACGGCTACGGCATGCGCAAGGCCAGGGTCGCCGCGGTCGACGGTCTGCGCCCGGTCTACCCGTGGCCGCCGTTCTGGCGGGTCGCCGCGGAGTACGACATCGCCGTGGTCTGCAACTCCGACGCGCACCGCCCCGAAGACGTCGCGGCCAACATCGCCGAGGCGAAGCTGATGGCGCTCGAGTACGGCCTGCCCGAGGCCGACCTGAGCCGCCTCGAGTCGATCGACAGGACCGCGCATGAGCCCCGACGCTGAGCCGCCTCCCGACCGGCCGTTCCGGAATCCCGCGCCGCGCGAGGAGGCGCAGACGCGCGCCACGGCCAATTACCATACCCACACCCATCTCTGCGGCCATGGCGAAGGCACCGTCTACGATTACGCGGTCGAGGCGCTGCGCAAGGGCGCGACTGTCCTCGGGATGAGCGACCATACGCCGCTGCCGGACAACCGGTTGCCGCCGCTGCGGATGCCGCTGAAGGATCTGGACGAATACGAGCGACAGCTCGAGAACGCGCGCAAGGCATTGCCGCGGCTGACGATCCTCAAGGGCATGGAGTGCGAGATCGAGCCGCGGTACTACGATTTCTATCGCCGCGAGCTGAAGGAGCGGCGCGGCTTCGATTACCTGGTCGGCGCGGTCCACTGGATCCCGTTCCGCCGCGATTACGTGCCCGTGGAGAAGGCCAAGACCACCGGGCAGATCGAGGCGTACGCGCAATGCCTGATCGACGGCATGGCTTCGGGGCTCTTCGACTTCATCGCCCACCCGTGCATCTACGGCCACGGCTTCCACGAATGGACCCGCGAGGCGCTCGTCGTCGGCAAGGAGATCCTGCTCGCGGCCGAGCGGTTGAAGGTTCCGCTGGAGATCAACGCCACCGGTTTCCTGCACCTGGCCGACGACACCATCCAGCGCAAAAGCTGGGAATCGCCCTGGCTTCCGTTCTGGCAGCTCGCCGCCGACTACGACATCCGCGTCGTCTGCAACAGCGACGCCCACCGCCCGCAGGACACCCTCGTCGGCATCGACGCCTGCCTGCACATGGCACAGCGCCGGCATCTGCCGGTTTATGCGCCGGGAGCATGCGGCTGATCGGGACGTTCGCGCCTCGCGCTTCCCGCTTGCGCGCACCGCCGCCGTCGGGCATAATGAAGATGATCGTGCGCGACCCGGTGCGAAAGGGCGTTTCATGGCCAAGCCGCAGGCGAAAGAAGTCAAGTACAGCGCCTTCGTGCTGATCGAGGATCCGAACCTCCCGTTCTCCCTGATCCAGTTCACCCGCGCCGACCTGCGCCTGACGCACCTGATCCGCGCCACGGAGGCCGACTTCGCCGACGTGGTCCAGCGCGTCGAACACGACCGGGCCATTATCGAGGTCTCCAAAGTGGAGGTCAGCCCCACCGCCTTCTTCGGCCTGCTGCTGCAACTGGCCAGCAGTCTGCGCGAGCGCGGAATCAGGGTTCGCGCCTGCGGCATGAACACCTCCACCCAGCGCGTCTTTCAGATGCTCGACATGGAACACCTGCTGCCGATCTTCGACACCTTCCCCGACGCCAAGGTCGCGCCGTGGGTCGAGGAGAAGAAGAAGTGGTGGCCGTTCGGAAAGGGATAGCATGAGCGAAAGCGAGGATCCGATCCAGCAGTACCGCGTCGCCCCGGGCGCGGTCAACCCGCTGAAAACCTTCCCCACGCGCTCCAAGGGCGAGTTCAAGCACAAGCGCGACGCCATCAAGGTGATGAAATCCGACATCAAGGAACTCGACGAACTGCAGCAGGTGCTCTTCGCCCAGTCGAAGTACGCGGTGCTGATCGTGCTGCAGGCGCTCGACACCGGCGGCAAGGACGGCACTATCCGCCACGTCCTCGGTCCGCTCAACCCGCAGGGCGTGCGCGTGCACAGCTTCAAGAAGCCGACGCCGGAGGAACTGCGGCACGACTACCTCTGGCGCATCCACCGGGTGGTTCCCGGCAAGGGCCGGATCACGATCTTCAACCGCTCGCATTACGAAGACGTGCTGGTGGTGCGCGTGCACGACCTGGCGCCGCGGGAGATCCTGGACCACCGCTACGAGCAGATCAACAATTTCGAGAAATATCTCGCGCAGAACAACGTCGTCATCGTCAAGTTCTTCCTGCATATCTCCAAGAAGGAGCAGAAAGAGCGGCTGCAGTCGCGGCTGGATCGGCCGGACAAGCACTGGAAGTTCAGCAGCGCCGACCTGAAGGAGCGCGCCTTCTGGGACAAGTACCAGGAAGCGTACGACCTCATGCTGGCGAAGTGCAGCACCGACTGGGCGCCGTGGTATATCATTCCCGCCGATCGCAAGTGGTACCGGAATTTCCTGGTCGCGCGCATCCTGCGCCAGACGCTGCAGCAGCTCGATCTGGAATATCCCCCCGCCGAGGAGGGGCTGGACCAGATCGTCATCGACGACTGAACCGGCGCCGAGCCAACGAACGACACGGGCGAAGCCGGGGAGCCGGGAGCCAACTCTTTTCGTGGCTTGTACTTGCATAGAAAATCGCTTGACAACTTCGCCGCCACCGCCTAGGATGCTGCCTGCTTTTATAGCCCCTTTGGCGTGATTTTCGAGCACAACTGCCGTATAATCATGGGGTTATTGCGAATCATTTGAACGGTGCGGCGGAGGTGACGAATGCAGCTTGGCGAGATGTTGCTCGAATCGGGACTGGTGTCGCAGAACCAGCTCGATCATGCGTTGAAGTACCAGAAAGATATCGGCGGCCACCTCGGCCACATCATCTGCAAGGTCGCCAATATCAGCGAGCAACAGATCATGGACGTGCTCTCCAGGCAGTTGGATATCAAGACCGAGAGCCTCGAAAGTTTCGAACCCGACCGCGAACTGATGAACGTCTTCCCGCGCGAGGTGCTGGAAAAACACGAGGCCGTCCCCTTGCGCAAGGAGATGGGCACGCTGATCCTCGGCGTCACCAATCCGACCGACTTCGCCGCGCAGGACGAGCTGCGCCTGCACGCGGGCGGTTCGGTCGAATTCCGCCTCATCGCGCATTCCGACGCCTCCAGCCTGCTGACATGGTACTTCCACGACGAAGACACCCGCGCCCTGCGCGCGGTGGCGGTGGCGGCGGAAGAATCGGACGAGAGCTCCACGCATCGCCGGCGGTTCGGCCTCTCGGATCTGGTGGAGGAGCTCGGACGCGAAGCGGCGGCGAAGAAGCTCGTCGAGATGCCCGCCGCCGAGGAAATCGACGAGACGCACGTCATCGCCGAGGTGGAGGGTACGCGGGAAAAGCCCTTGAGCGTGGAAGCGCTGCCGACACGACTGATTCTCGTCAACCTGATCACCCTGCTGGTGAAGAAGAAGCTCGTCAGCGAAGAGGAGATGGTCGAGGCGTTGATCCGCGAACCGGAATACCCGCAACCACTGTCTTCCCCGGCCGACTCCGGCCGCGGCGACCGACCGGAGGACTCGACGCTTGAATCTGAATGAACTCTCCAAGCGGATTCTTGAGGCCGTCGGCGAGGAGGCGCCCCCGAAGCTCGTGCTGCAGAAGGCGGCCGGCGAGATCAAGGCGGCCCTGCGGCAGGGCAAGACCGTCGACCTGCTGGGACTGATCCGCGTCTCGCTCTCGCCGCTGGCGCTGGAAGGGAAGGTGCGCACCGGGCCCAAGGCGCTGGTGGCGACGCCGCTGCCGGGGCTGCTCGCGTTGGGATCGCGCGCGCCGGCCAAGGAGAAGGCGCACATCAACGTCATCCTGGCGGTGGCCAAGCAGGACCCGTTCATCCGCATCCTGGCCAAGAAGCTGGAGAAGGAGAACCGTACCGTCGACCTGATGGATTCTGCCGAGGCAGTCATAGGCAAGGTCAAGGAAGGCAACTTCGACGTGGTGGTGATGGACCTGGCCATGGAGATGAGCGAGGAGGTTCGCCTCTGGCTCAAGTCCAACCCCGAGCGCAGCATGATTTCGCTGATCGCGCTCTATCCCGTCGGCGCCGAGCCGGACAAGGTCGAGGCCTTCCGCATCTGCGAGGACGAGGTGCTCGTCGAGCCGTTCGAGCCCGAGGACCTCGACGAGATGATCGGCGTCGAGGTGCGCCGCATCGCCGAGGAGCGCAAGTACTTCCGCCACGAGATCAGCTACCAGTTCCCCGCCCAGGGCATCTACCAGCACCAGGCCGCGGACATGATGGAGAAGCTGACGGCCAAGAGCGGCTTGACCGAGGAGGGGCAGATGGGCCTGGTGGTCGCCTTCCGCGAGGCCGTCGACAACGCCATCCGCCACGGCAGCAAGAACAAGCGCAACGCCCCGGTCACCGTCGCCTACGTCCTCGATTACGAGAAGGTGACCGTGACGATACGCGACGAGGGGCCCGGATTCGACAGCTCCGTCTACCTGGAGACGCGCGTCTCCGGAGACGCGGTAAAGATCGCCCGGGCGCGCCATCGCGAGGGACGACGCGGCGGCCTGGGGATCATGCTGATGCTTAAAAGTGTCGATAAACTGGAATACAACCGCGCGGGTAACGTGGCCAAATTGACGAAATATCTGCCCGCGCAGAACGCCGGGGTGGCTTGACCCGAAATCGTTCGGCGGCGTTTTCGGCGGCGAGCGCGACCGCCGCATGTTTAAGGATGGATCATGGCGCAGTTGACCTACGAAATCGAAGAAGTGCAGGCTCCCGGCGGGCAACCGGCAGCGCTGGTGACCATCGCCGGCAGCGTCGACCCGGACACGATCGAGATCTTCGACAGCATCTTCGACGAGCTGATCGACGGCGGCCACATCCGTATCATCATGGACGTGGAGAAGCTCAAGTACATCAACTCCACCGGCATGGGCATGATGGTGCAATACAGCGATCAACTGAGCGAGGAGGGCGGCTGTCTCATCGTCAAGAGCGTGCAGCCGAAGGTGCTGCTGGTCCTGGAGATGCTCGGCCTGCAGGAACTCTTTACCATCGTCGCCACGCGCGAAGAGGCGCTGCAGGCGCTCTCCGGGGAAGAGGTGGCTCCGGCCAACATCCAGGTCCGCCTCGAAGGCGCGGACGAGCTGCCCGAGGCGCCGACCATCGAGATCGAAGAGGCACCGGCCCCCGCGCCGCAACCGGCCCCCGCGCCGCAACCGGCCCCCGCGCCGACCCAGACCGTCCGCTGCGGCGCCTGCCCGGCGGAACTGCTCGTCGGCGGCAGTGGCACCTACCGCTGCCCGCGCTGCCGCGCGGTGATCGTCGTCGGCGACGACGGTTCGGTGCAGACGGTGACCGAGTCCTCCACGCGGGCGCTGGAACTGAGCCTCCCGGCCGAGGACGAATACTTCATCGGCGCGGGGACGATGATCTCGCTCGCCGGCCAGAAAGCCGGCCTCGATGGCACCACGGCCAAGGGCCTTTCCGAGGCTGTCAAGGGCTGCCTCCGCGCGCTCGCCCAGACCGCGGTCAACGGCACCGGCGCCGCCGCCCACCTCCACCTCTTCGCACAGCCCGACGAGAGCGGCGTGACCGTGCGAATCTACTGCCCCGGTAATCCGCTCGAGAGCGAGAAGAGCCTCGACGGCTTCCGCAACCGGGTCGACCGGCTCGAGTACGCCGCGCTGGCGCAGGGGAATCTGCTGACCTTGTCCAAGAACCGCTGATCGCGATTATGCGGTTTGCGTAACGCCGCGGAGGCGTTTATAATAACAGGGCGCTTTGATCGCGGCTTCCTGAGAACGACTGGGAGGATTCATGGCACTTTTCGGTTTCGGCGGCAAAAAAGACAAAGGCAAATCCGATCGCAAGAAACGCGCCTCCGGTCGCCAGCAGAAACGCGCCTCCAGCCAGAAGATGCCGGGCAACGGGCGCGGCTCCAAACGGGTTTTGAAGAAACCTTCCTCCTCTTCGGTCAGAACGCGCAAACCCAAGCCCCAGGCGGAAGCGCCGGTCAAGCCCCGCAAGCGCGGCGGCCTCGGCACGCCGGAGGCGCCGCCCGACAGCCGCGACCGGAAGAAACGCACCAGCCCGCCGGCGAAACAACTCGGCACCCTGCTGATCAAGGCCAACAAGATCAACGACGATCAGCTCGAGAAAGCGCTGAACATCCAGCGCGAAAAAGGCGGCCTGCTCGGGCAGATTCTCATCGACCTGGACTACTGCAGCCAGGGCGACATCGGCGGCGTACTGCGCAAGCAGCGCACCATCACCACCGTCGACCTCTCGCACATGACCATCGACCCCGAGGCCTACGGTACGCTGCCGCGGGACTTCTGCGAGAAGAACCGGCTCATCGCCTTCGAGAAGGTCGGCACGCAGCTCTGCATCGCCATGAGCAACGCCCTCGACGCGCAGGCCAAGCGCGACATCAAGGAAATGGTCCAGATGCAGACCAAGATCTTCGACGCGCCGTGGACCGACATCAAGGCCGCCATCGACAAGCATATGAAGGACGAGGCCGGCGCGCCGAAGAAGACGATCGCCCAGACCGCCGCGGAGGAGGAGGCCGAGGCGCAAAAGGAGGAGATCGAGAACATCGTCATCGAGCTTCCCGAGGAAGAGATCGTCGAGATCGAGGAGGAGGCCCCCGCGACCGGCCCGGCGCCGGCGAAAAAAGCCGAAGCGAAGCCCGCGCCCAAACCGGCGGCGAAGCCGAAGCCGCCCGCGCCCGAACCGGACGAGGACGTCGTCGAGGTCGATCTCTCCGAGACCGTCGTCCAGGCGCCGTCGTCGCGCGCTCCCGCGCCGGTGGAAGAGGAAGTGATCGAGATCGATCCGGAGCCGGTCGACGCCGAGGCAGTGGAGGAGATCGAAGACCTCGAGGAGATCGAGGAAGTCGAGGCGGCGGAACCGGCGGACGAAGTGATCGAGATCGACGAGGAACCCGAAGTCATCGAGATCGAAGCGGATGAGACGGCCGAGGAGCCCAAGCATACCTTCCACTCCGTTCCGACCGCCGAGGAGCTCGACCGCTACGTCGTCTCCCACCACCCGCTACGCGCCATCCCGCTCGAGCGCGAATACTGCGAGGCGGTGATGCGCGGCGGCGTCATCGACACGGAGAAACGCTGGCTGACCGAACACCTCGCGGAGATGCCCGTGCCGGCGGAACTGGCCACGGAGTGGCTCGGGCAGAATTGATCCGCGTCTTTTTCCGCTTTCGGCAACGGCCGCCCCGCGCGGCCGTTTTTTCGTCTTCCCCTCTTTCCCCGTCGATGCTTGCGATTTACCGCGTTTTCGGTACACTGGACTGTCTTGCGGAAGCGATCGAGAACCGGATTCGTTGGCACAGGGGAGGCGGGACCATGGCGATCAGGGATCTATCCTCGGGCAATCCGCTGTTTCGCGCACAGGCGTTCGAGAACGCTCGAGTCGGCGCCGGGGCCATGAGCGTCGCCGGAACGATCAACCGCGCGGGATTCCTGATCCTGCTGCTGCTCGTTTCGGCGTTCTTCGTCTGGCAGAAGTTCTTTGAGCTCTTCTACGCGCAGGAGAACCCGCAAGCGGCGATGGCGGCGGTAATGCCGTGGATGATCGGCGGGATCGTCGGCGGGCTGATCCTGGCGCTGGTCATTATCTTCGCCAAGACCACCGCGCCCTACGTCGCCTGGCTGTACGCGCTCTGCGAAGGACTGGCCATCGGCGGGATCTCGGCGATCTTCCAGGCGCAGTACGCCGGCATCGTCATCCAGGCCGTGGCGCTGACCTTCGGGGTACTCTCGACCATGCTCGTCCTCTACGGCTTCGGCATCATCCGCGCGACCGAAAAATTCCGCGCGATCGTCTTCGCCTGCACCGGCGGTATCGCTTTGGTGTACGTGGTCACGCTGCTGCTGGGCTTCTTCGGCACGACCGTTCCCTACATCCACGGCAGCGGCCCCATCGGCATCGGCTTCAGCCTCTTCGTGGTGGCCATCGCCGCGCTCAACCTGATCGTCGACTTCGACAATATCGAACGCGGCGCCAAGCACGGCGCGCCCAAGTACATGGAGTGGTATTGCGCCTTCGGCCTCCTGGTGACGCTGGTCTGGCTCTACCTGGAGATCCTGCGTCTGCTGGCGAAGCTGAAACGCCGTTAATTATCCGTTTGGCTTTTTGGCCATCGAGAGCAAGGAGACTACCGCATGCGCATCGGCGTTATCGGCGCGGGCTACGTTGGCCTGGTCACCGGCACGTGCCTGGCGGAGATGGGCAACGACGTCGTCGTCGTCGACATCGACCCGGAGAAGGTCAAAACCCTCGAGACCGGCCACAGCCCGCACTTCGAGCCCGGACTCGAGGAACTGCTGCAGCGCAACATCAAGGACGGGCGGCTGCATTTCAGCCTGCGGACGGCCGAGGCCGTTACCGGCGCCAATGCCGTCTTCCTGGCTGTCGGCACGCCGATGAGCGACGACGGCGCGGCCGACCTCTCCTATATCGAGCAGGCCGCGGGCGCCGTAGCCGAGGCCCTCGACGGCTACTGCGCGCTCATTATCAAGTCCACCGTCCCCGTCGGCACCAACCGGCGGCTGGCCGACCTCGTCGATAAACACGCGCGCCACGAATTCGACATGATCTCGAACCCGGAATTTCTCAAGGAAGGTGCCGCGGTCGACGATTTCATGCGCCCCGACCGCGTCGTCGTCGGCGTCCGCTCCGATCGCGCCGCGCACGTCATGCGGCAGATCTACGACCCGTTCCTGCGCACCGGCCACCCGATCATGGAGATCGACCCCGAGAGCGCCGAGATGGTCAAGTACACCTCCAACGCGCTGCTCGCGAGCCGCATCTCCTTCATGAACGAGATGGCCGCCATCTGCACGGCGGTAGGCGCCGACATCGAGCTGGTGCGCAAGGGCGTCGGGGCCGACCATCGTATCGGCCAGGCCTTCCTCTTTCCGGGCCTCGGTTACGGCGGCTCCTGCTTCCCCAAGGACGTGCGCGCGCTCGCGAAAGTGGCCGAACGGCTCGAACTCCCGGCACCGATGTGCAAGGCCATCGACGCGGTCAACGTCCGCCAGCGCGGCGCGCTCGACCGGCACATCGTCGCCGAACTCGGCCGGGATCTGAACGGCAAGCGGTTCGGCGTCTGGGGGTTGGCGTTCAAGCCGCGCACCGACGACGTGCGCGAGGCGCCGGCGATCTACCTTATCGAAGACCTGCTCGCGCGGGGGGCGGCGGTGACCGCTTACGACCCGGAGGCCACGGAAACCGCACGCAAGGAACTCGGCGACCGGATCGGGTACGCCGCCAACCGCTACGAGGCCGCCGCCGAGGCCGACGCGCTGGTCGTCTGCACCGAGTGGAACGAGTTCCGCAGCCCCGATTTCGAGCGCCTTGCGACGACGATGAAGCGCCCGCTGCTCTTCGACGGGCGCAACCTCTACGACCTGGAGATCATGCGCCGCCACCGCTTCACCTACTACTCGATCGGCCGGCCGGCGGTGGTGCCCGAAACGGTCTCCTCGTAACTGCCGGAAGGAGGGCGACGTGAACTGTCTGGTCACCGGCGGTGCGGGCTTTATCGGCTCGCACCTCTGCGAAGCCCTGCTCGGCCGCGGCGACGGCGTGGTCGTCCTGGAGAATTTCGATCCCTTCTATCCGCGCGCGGTCAAGGAAGAGAACCTCGCCGCGGCGCGGGCGCGGGAGGGCTTCCGCCTCGTCGAGGGCGATATCCGCGACCCGGACGCGCTCGACACCGCGTTCGCGGCGATACCGGTCGACACCGTCGTTCACCTCGCCGCACTCGCCGGGGTGCGCCCGAGCCTGCGCGACCCGGCGCGTTACATGGACGTCAACGTCAACGGCACCGTGCAGGTGCTCGAGGCAATGCGCCGCCACGACTGCCGCCGGCTGGTCCTGGCCAGCAGCAGCTCCGTCTACGGCAACAACGAGAAGGCGCCCTTCGCCGAGGACGACCAGGTGGACTTTCCGATCAGCCCCTACGCGGCGAGCAAGAAAGCGTGCGAACTGATCGCCCATACGTACCACCACCTCTACGGCATGGATATCTTCGCGCTCCGTTTCTTCACCGTCTACGGACCGCGCCAGCGGCCGGACCTGGCGATACACAAGTTCGCGCGGCTCATGGCCAGGGGCGAAGCGATCCCGATGTACGGCGACGGCACCACGCGCCGCGACTACACCTACATCGACGATATCCTCCAGGGCATGCTCGCGGCGATCGACCGCGTCGAGGGGTACCGCGTCTACAATCTCGGCGAGAGCCAGACGGTAAAGCTGCAGGAACTGATCGACCTCCTCGCCGACGGCATGCGGCTCGCCCCGCGGATCGATAGGCAGCCGCGCCAGCCCGGTGACGTGGAACAGACCTACGCCGATATTTCCCGCGCGCGCGCGGAGCTCGATTACGCGCCGCGGACGAAGATCGCCGCCGGGCTCGAACGTTTCCTGGCGTGGTTCGCGCAGCCGGCGAACGAATGAACCCGCGGCCCGGGGCGATTCCCCGGCGTCGGCGTTTGCCTGGAATGCGGCCGGCGCGGTAGAATACAGCGCTCGTGTCGGCGGCGCGACGCCTGTGGGGACGCGTATGCAATTCGACTGGGACCGGCTGGAAGGAGCGGAGGCGACCGAACGCATTCTGCGCGCGGCGTGCCAGTGCGAAGCCAGCCAGATCCACCTCAGTTGCGACAACACCGGCGGGACGATCTTCTTCTCGAACGGCGAGACCATCGAGTTCTTCGACCACATCCCGCTGCAATGCCGCAACCGTGTCCGCCGTTTCTTCAAAACCCTTGCCGGCATCGACGCCTTCACCGTCGCCCCGGCGTGGGGCGGAGGCGTTCTCACCCTCGACGGCAAGAGCTACGGCTTCGAGGTCAAGCTGCTCAAGGGCTCGCTCGAGGACGACCTGACCATTACCCTGCAAGGCGGCTGCGGGTGAAAAATTACTTTTTCTCGTGGCGAAAATGCGTACGATGAACTTGCTTCCCCCGACCGATCAGTAGGAGCATTCCATGCCCATCAAAGTGAAATGCCAGTGCGGCAAGGTCATCAACGCGCCGGACAAGTTCGCCGGCAAGACCGCCAAGTGCCCCGGCTGCGGTGAGCCGCTCAAGATCCCCGACCCGAACGCCGCGCCGGCGAAAAAGCCCGCGGCGAAGGGCGCCAGCACCCGCGGCAAAGGCGCCGGCAAGCCTTCTGGGCGCAAGCCGCCGGTCCGTCCGGCGCCGAGTTCGCGCCGGAGCAAGGGCGCCACCGCCGTGCGGGGGGCGCGCGGATCCACCGCCGCACGCGGCCGCTCGGGACGCGGCGAGCGCAGAGCGCGTGGCGACCGGAGCGCGCGCGGCGGGCGGAGTCGGCGCGGCGGCGGACCCAAGCCGATCGAGGGCGCGCTCGCGGGCATCGGCGCGCGTTTCCTGGCCTTCTTCGTCGACGGCATTATCGCCGCCGGCTTGGCTTTCGGCGTAGCCTTCCTCATCGTCATGGTCGCAGGCGTCGGCGCCGCGCAGAATATCCAGCAAGCGGCCGAAGGCGGCGGCGCGCCCGACTCGGCGGAGATGAACGCCGCCGCGGAGGGATTCCTGGCCACGATGATGATCGCGCTGCCGATCGCATTGGCCTCCTTCTTCGGCACCATCTTCCTCTACTATGCCGTCCTCGAAGGTCTCGCCGCGGCGACGCTGGGCAAGCTGATGCTGGGGTTGCGGGTCACCGACGCGGAGAAGAAGCCGTGCGGCTTCGTCAAGGCGGTTATCCGCAATCTCATCAAGACTATTCCCGGATTGAACCTGATCTCCTGCGTCTGCGCGCTCTTCATGGCCGAGCGCAAGGCGCTGCACGACCTCGCCGCCGGCACCATCGTCATCAAGAAGGGCGCCCCGGAGGAGGAGGAAACCGACGAGGATGAGGAGTCCGAGGAAGCAGAGGACGCCGGCGAAGAGGACGACGACGTCGACGAGGACGATTACGAAGAGGTGGACGACGAGGAATAGCCTCCCCGCTTGAGACCGACAGCCCTTCCCGCGCGGAAGGGCTTTTTTCTTGCCTCCGCTCCGCGCTTCGGGTTCACTGGTGGCAAGAGTCCGGAGGATGACTGCCATGGTCAGGATCCTGGTCGTCTACCATTCCCGCAGCGGCAATACGCGTGCGATGGCGGAGTTCGTCGGCGAAGGCGTCGCCGACGGCGGCGCGGAGGCGGTCGTCGAAGCGGTCGGCGAAACGCCGGTCGAATCGCTGCTCCAGTACGACGGCGTGATCGCCGGATCGCCGACGTATTACGGCCTGCCGGCGGCCGAGATGAAACGCTTCTTCGACGACTCGGTGGCGCTGCACGGTCGGCTCGCGGGCAAGATCGGCGCCGCCTTCGCCAGCGCGGCCAACATCGGCGGCGGCAACGAGAGCACCTGTCTGGCGCTGCTGCAGATGATGCTGGTGCACGGCATGATCGTCATCGGCGCCGCGCAAGGGGACCACTACGGCCCGGTGGCGATCAACAAGCCCGACGACCGCGCGCGCGAGCTCTGCGTGGCGCACGGCCGGCGCGCGGGGGAGCTGGCGCTCAGGTTGTTCGGGTAGGCCAGCGTCGAGCCCACTGCTGAGGAACGCGTTCCCGAAAAGCAGATGCGCGAAGCAATTCGACCCGCGACCGGCGGGAGCGCGCGCGTGGCATGCGTAACGCAAGCGCGCTGCGCAACTGCGTGTCCGGCACGGACTGTTTCCTCGGGAAGCAATTCGGCCCGCGACCGGCGGGAGCGCGCGCGTGGCATGCGTAACGCAAGCGCGTTGCGCAACTGCGTGTCCGGCACGGACTATTTCGATTGTTTCTTTTTCTTCAGCAGCGAGCCGATGCCGGCGATGGCACTCTTGTCCGGCACGGCCTCCTCCTTCGCCGCAGCGAGGTTTTCGGCCTTGATCGCCTCGTAGATCTCCTTGCGGTGGACGCTGATCGCGCGCGGCGCGGTGATGCCGACGCGGACGGTGTCGCCCTTGATATCGACGATGCTGATCTCGATATCGTCGCCGATCATGATCGTTTCGTCCTTGCGACGGCTAAGCACCAGCATTGTGGGCCTCCTGCTCGTCGCCGTCGCCGCCGGGGCGGAAGATGTAGTGCTTGGTGGAATAGTTGGGATTGACCACGACCATCTGCATGCCGATGCGGGTTACGGTATTCATGACGATGGGGCCCAGGAGGTTGGCCGTCGACTCGGTCGGGTCCTGGGCGATGCGCAGGATGACGCAGATCACCGCGTCCTCGGCTCCTTGAATCTTCAGCGTCTCCTGTTCGGTGTCGGAGATCATGATCTGGTAGTTGGGGACGATCAGGTTGGCTTCGCAGATGACGAAGGCCAGTTCGGGCTGGTCGACGGACTGCATCCACTTGAAGAGCCCCTCCTCGCCGCAGTCGAAGAGGACGAAGCCGCGGGCCTCCTTGAAGCCGATGATGCCTTCGGGGAACGTGATCAGGGATTCGTCGGGGACCTCGATCTCGCCGAAGCGACTGGTATTCACTTTCATGGAGACTTCCTCGTTCCCGCAACGTGTCGTGACCGTTCAGTATGGGGAAACGCGTCGCCGAACGCAAGCCCTTTATCCCGCGCGCGAGAATCAGATGAAGTCGACCAGGCTCATCGGGATCAGCTTGCCCGAGGTCCGCAGCGCCGCCTCGAAGATGTTCTGCGCGGCCTGGAACTTGACGATAGCGTCGGCGTAGTCCAGGTCGATCCGGTCGGAGCGGATGCTGGAGAAATTGATGATCTCGTCCTCGTGTCGATAGTAGAGCATCTCCATGCGGTTGATGCGGCTGCCGATACCGGCGCGCGTGTCGAGGACGCGGTCCTCGTCGATATCGAAGTTGCCCAGGAGTTCCGTCAGCGCGTCGGTGTCGTCGGTCTGCAGCGCGTCGATGCTGTCGTTCATCGTCGCGAAGATATTGTCCTGCCGCACTTGCGCGCTGTTCAAGAAGCCGCGCGGCGGGTGGAAGACGATGTCCGTATCCTGCGCGTAGAGCGGGATGCCCGAGGGATTTTGGGTCAGCTCCAGCGACCCGGAGATGCCCGAGCCGTTGACCTGGCTGAACGCCACCTCTCCGGCGGCGTTGGGTACGCCCTTGGCCACCGAGTTGCGGTACCCCTCCTCCCCCAGGAGCGTGGTGTCGTCGTCGTAGAGCGTCACCGCGTATTCCGTGGTGTCGACGATGATCTGCGGCGCAGTCGCCACGGTGGTGTCGTAGACCTCGGTGATCGGCAGCCGGACGTGCAGCGAGCCGGTCAGGTTCGGCGGCGGCGGGGGGCCGGGCGTGACGTCGAAGTCGAAATTGACCAAGCCGTCGGCGTTGATGGCGGCCGTGCCGATCAAGTCGGCGCCGGTCATCCCGGCGTCGTTGTAGAAGTTGACCTGCTCCGCGCCGGGGGTGGCGTCGATCGAGAGGTAGAAGCGACCGCTGCTGTCGAGCGCGGCCGGGTCGATCGTGGTCAGATTCAACCGGTTGATCTCCTGCCAGCTATCTCCCTTGACGTTGTAGCCGAGGGTGGCGTAGAGCTTGCCGTCCTCGTCGGCGTTGACGCCCTGGGTGACGCCGCGGAGGTCGAGCTTGCCGATCCGCGTGGTGGCGCCGGTGCTGTTGGTGAGGTTGGTGACGCGGAAGGCGCGCGTGCGGGCGACGATGTCGCGGTAATAGCTCTCGTCGTCGGGCCAGGTGGTCGGGTCCGGCGGCGGATTCTGCTGTAAAAACTCCACCGTTCCGCTCAACCTCGAGTCGTTCTGCGCGTAGAGCACCACCTTCGGCGGCGGCGTGACGAGACTGGGATCGCCGATATACTCGCCGCTGGCGACGAGATTCTCCATGTCCGCGTCGCTGTAGAGATTGATCGTGTTCGCCGAATTCGGATCGGGCGTGTCGTCGCGGAGGATCTCGATATAGACTTGGCCCTCCGAATCGGTGTTGACGCCCTGGACCATGCCGTTGAGATCGAGCTTGCCCAGTTGCGGGCTGTTGGCGCCGAATTGGTCGTCGCCATCCAGCGGGACGTATTCGAGCCGCTCGTCCACGGTCAGCCACGCGCCGCCCAGTTCCGAGACGATGCCGATGCCGCGCTTCTCATCGTCGATCCGGGCGTGGGCGTAGATCTCGGCATGGTTGATCTCGTCCAGCAGATCGCCCACCGTCTTCCAGGTCGGCGTGACCGTCGTCGTCGCCGTACCGAGATCCGGGTCGGGATTCGCCGCCGGCAACGCCTCGGTGGCGCCGGGCGGAGAAGGCGCGTTCTCGTTCCAGTCCAGGTCGACCGAACCGACCACGTTGGCGTAGGCGGTCCCGGACAGGCCGTGCAACTCGACCGGACCGTAATTCAGGTTCGCCATCGGCGCGGTGGTGTACGTCTCGATCAGGTTGCCGGTAGCGACCTGGGTGAAGGCGCCGGTCGCCTCCTCGCGCAGATACAGCCCGACGCCGTAGTAGGTTTCGGCGCCGCCGCTGCTCTGCACCGTGACGTGCAGCTTGCCGTCGGTCCCGTTGAACATCTGCTCGTTCATCCCGCGCAGGCGCCAGTTGCTGAACTGGTCGTACGGGTCGCCCCCGTCGTCGACGTTCTCCTCGAAGGCCGGCACGTTGACGGTCGTGCGGAAGGTCGGGTCGAATACCGCCTGCAGTTCCAATACGCCGCTGGCGGTGCTGGCGGTGGTACTGACCGTGCCGGCGATGCCGGAGCCGTTCCGCTCCTCCAGTTCGATCGTGGGGCTGACGAACGTATTGGTCGAACCGGTGGCGACGAGTTGGCTCGGCAGGCGCTCGGCGTCGCGGTAGAGGTTAACCGTGTACTTTCCGCCGCCGCCGATGATCTCGGCGTACAGCTCTCCGCCGACGCCGGTGTTGATGCCTTCGTCGAGACCGACGAGGTTCCAGTGGTCCAACACGTTGTTGATGTCGGCCTTCTCGTGAATCGGTACCTCGCCGGGCTTGGCGCCGTTGGTGATGGTGAAGCTGTTGCCGAGAAAGTCCTTCAGGTCCGCCAGCAGCGTGTGCTCGGTCAGGGCCGGATCGAGATCGTTGCCGACGAGGGTCTTGCCGGTGGTCGTCGGCGGGGTCGTCGCCGGGAAGGTTTCCTCGTACTCGACCTTGCCCAGGATCCCCAGCGCGCGGGCCACGGTGTTGTCGCCCACCTCGCTGATTTCGAGGAAGGATTTGTCCGGAAAGCTCGAGCCGGTGATGTCGGCCGGATCGATCTCGGTGACGGTGAAGCCGTTGTTGTTCTCGTTGATCCCGAGCTGGACGTAGAAGCCGAAGCCGTCCTCGTCGGGGTCGATGGTCCGGCTGTAGGCCAGCGTTTCCTTATAGACGATATCGATGACGTCTTCGACGGTGTCGGCTCCCGAGAGGTCGATGTCGATGCCCTCGCGCGACGCGGCGGTAAACTTGATGTTGATCGAGCCGTCGGGGACGCCCTCGCCGAGGTTCAGATCGTCCAGGCGCGTGCTCCGGTCAAGACCGACCTGGATGTCCGGCGAGAGGTCGCGGCTGCCGATCACCGCCTCGAGGTTGCCGTAGACCTGCGAGCCGGTGACGTTGATCGGAACAGTGCTGGCCAGGTCGCCCTGGACGTTGATGGCGTCGTCGTTGCCGCGAAAGCGCACGTACTTGCCGGCGATAATCTCGTATGCCGAGGAGGTGGTCTGCGTGCCGCCGAAGATATAGCGCTGGCCGTCGTTGCGATTGCCGATAGTGACCAGTTCCTGCATCATGTTGCGCACCTCGACGGCATTGGTGCGGCGCATCTCGCTGGTGGTGGTCTCGCTCGCGCCGCCGATCGCGATCGCCTTGGAGCGGCGGAGGATGTCGGTCACGTCGCCCAGCGCCGCGTCGGAGAGCGAGAGGAAAGACTTGCCGACGTCGAGGTTGCGGTTGAACTGCCTCGTCCGGGTGATGATCGTGTCCAGCCGCATGCCCTCGTTGGTCGAGAGCGGATCGTCGGAGGGACGGTTGACGCGGTTGCCGCTGGCCATCTGATTCTGCACCTTCAAGAGGCGCGAATAGTTGTCCAGGATGTTGTCCAACGCCATGTTGGTGCTGATCTTCAGGGTCGAACGCATGCGGGGCCTCCTGTGCCGACGCTACATGTTGATCAGGGTTTCGTACATCGTGTCGGCGGTGCTGATGAAACGTGCCGCGCTCTGGAACGAGCGCTGATACATGATCATCTTGGTCAATTCCTCGTCGAGGTTCACGCCGGAGAGGTCCTCGCGCTGGTTCTCCATGCGCAGCAGGATATCCTCCTGCGTCTCCAGCAGCGAATTCGTCCGCGAGCCCTCGATGCCGAGACGACCGACGACGCTCTGATAGTATTCGTCCATCGTCGCCGTTTCGCTGCTGAGCACCGCCGTTTCCCGCAGCCCCAGCAAGGCCATGACGTTCTGCTGGTCGCCGACGACGAACTTCTGCGCCCCGGCGAGCTTGTCCGGCTGGTCGACGATCAACGAGTTGACGTTGATCGAGGAAGCATCGTAGCCGGTGAAGAACGTATTCAGGCCCAGCGCCGCGAGCACGCCGCTGGTGTCGCGCCCGAAACCGAAGACCAGGTCGTCCGTCTGCGCGGTGATCGTCAGCTTGTTGCTCAGGTCCAGTTCGACCTCGAAGGCGCTCGGCTGAATGCTGTCGAAAACGTCCTGCAGTTTCTTGACCAGCGAGTTGTCCGGTTGTGTCGCCAGAACGGGGTCGTAGAGGATGGTGTCCGCGTCGGCGTCCTCGTTGTCCAGATCGATCTCGATATTGGCACGGTACTCGCGCCCGCTTTGGGTGTCGTAGACGACCACCTCGAGATTGCCGTTCTCGACTTCGTAAGTGCCTTCCAGGGGTACGAAGTCGTAGGTCAACTCGTCCAGCGTCCGGGTCGGGTCCACCACCGAGACGCCGCCGCGCAACTCGGAATAGCCGTGCAGGCCGACGCCCTGGCTGTGCAGGCGGTTGAACTCCCACACCCACGTCCCCGCCAGTCGGTCGATATCCTGCTTGAAGCCCAGCAACACCTCGTCGCGGATGTCGACCATGGCCGCGAGCTTGCCGTCGTCGAGAATGGTGTCGCCCTCGTCGAGAGCGTATACCACACGGTCGATCAGCAGGTCGTCGCTCAGTTCCTGCACCGTGGTCATCTGCTCGTAGCGCCCCTTGTAGACCAGCGTCCGGTTCTTGAGCGAGACGACCATGGAGCCGTCGTCCTCCTCGCGCGCGGTGATGTCGACCAGTCCCGAGAGCTCCTTCAGGATCTGCGTGCGGCGGTCGCGCAGGTCGCTGGCCACCACGCCGGTCGCGCCGCCGCCCTCGGCGGCGAGGATCTCCTGGTTCAGTTCCGCGATCTGCTTGAGATAGGAACTGACGTCGCCGACGGTGTCGACGATGGCCTCGTTCTGGTTCATGCGGTACTCGCGGATCTTGTTCTCGATATTCTGAAACATGTCGGAGAGCGTCTGCGCCGCGTCGGCCACCGTGCGGCGAGTCGAGATGTCTTCGACGTTGTTGGCCAGATTGTTGAGCGCGTTCCACAAATCGTCCATCGCCGTGGAGATGTCGTTCTCGCTCAGCTCGTTGAAGACCACCTCCAGGTTCTCGTAGGCGTCCTGCATGTCCTCGAGGTAGTCCTTCGTCGCCTTGGCGTCGCGTACCAGCGACTCGAGGAAGTTGCTCTGCATGTGCGCGAGCTTCTTCACGTTGACGCCGTTGGCCTCGGCGCCCCAGGTGAAGATGGTCGGGTTGTTCGCCTCGGTGGTCAACCGCTGACGGGCGAAGCCCGGCGTATCGGCGTTGGCGATGTTGTGGCCGGTCGTGTCAAGCCCGATCTTCTGCGTCATCAGGCCGGTGACGCCGATGCTGAGCGTATGGAAACCCATGCCTCAACTCCTTCCGGAAAAGCACCCCCGTTGCGGGCGCGGCTCGTCCCGGGGAAGATACCAATCCTCATGCCAACAGGCCGTCAAAGAGGACGCTTTCCTGTATTTCTCAACTAATTGATATATAAGCTTTTACATGTATCCGGCCAGAGGTGAGCAGGGCCGGGTTCAGGCCTCCGGGCCGCAGCAGGAAGCGGTTGCCGGATCACCCGCGGCGGGTCGGAAAAATCTGCCGCTTCGCCTCACGCGCGCTTATCCAGCAACCGCAGGGACGAGCCGCCGATCTTGCCCTTGCGGCCATAGCGCGAACCGCCCTGGACCGCTTCGGCCACCAGGGCCAGAAAGTCGTTGGCGTGGTCGATACCGACACGGATGAGTTCCGCGTTCTGGCGCGAGCGATAGCGCAGCTTCTCGATCACCTCCTTGAGTCCCTCGCGCAACCGACTCAGGCGTTCGCCCTCGGCCGCCGGCAGTTTCTCGACGATCATGACCAGTTTGACCGGGTTCGCCTCGATGCCCAGCTCCCGCCGCAGCGTTTCCGCGTATTGCTGCCGCTTGGCCTCCTCTTCCTCGACGCGCGCGATCAGTTCCTGCTCGGCCTGCAGGATCTCCTCCATCGCCTCGAGGTTGTTGCGAATCATGGCTTCACGCTTCGCCTCCGCCGCGCTCAGCAGTTGCGCGTGCAGGTCTTTCAGGCACGCGAGGCTGGCTTCGACGCCTTCCAATGCCGCGTTCATGGCGCTTCCTCCGTGACCGTTTCCCCCGGCGATTCGTCGTCCGGTGCGGTCGACTCCGGCGCGTCGCCGGTCTTGCCCGACTCCGCCACGACCCCGGCGCGCATGCCCGCGAACGCCCCCTCCAAGGCGCCGACAGGCTGGACCCGCGCGCGCGGCGCCAGGCTCTGATAGATCAGTTCGGTCAGGCCGTAGCCCGAACCGCGGGCGGTCTCGCGGGCCATCTCCGTATCGGCCATCGACTGGAAGATGTCCTCGGCGAAACCGCCGTCCATCAACTCCGACTTCTTCACCGTCTGGCGCATGGACGTGAAGAGCTGGCCGATGAAGAAGCTGGCGAACTCCTCGCTGACGCGGCGGAGTTTGCGCTCCTCCTCGCTCATGCCGTCGCGGGAGCCGCGGATGTTCTTGATATCGCGGACGATATCCGCATGCGAATCGTAAGACCGCAGCCGCCGCTCGATCTCCCGGTCGGGCACGTAGTTCGACGTCCCCGGCGCGTGCGGCAGCTGTTTCGGGGCTTTCGCCGCCGACACCTCCCCAACCGGATTGCCGCCGTACGCGATCGCGTCCATGAGCTACTCCACCACCAGTTCGGCCTGCAGCAATCCCGCGGCCTTGAGCTTCTGCAGAATCACGATGATCTCGTCGGTCGAGGCCTGCATGGCGTTGAGCGTGTCGACCAGTTGCTGCAGCGTCTCCTTGGCGCCGACGGACCGCCCCGGACCGCGAACGTCGAGGACGGCGTTCGTCGGCGGCTCCTGGTAGATCTCGCCCCGGCCCTGGATGTTCTGGATGGCGATGGTCCGGCCACGGTGGCTGATGAAGCCGGGCAACACCTTGACGTCGCCGCTGATGACGGCCGTGCCGCTCTGGCGGTCCAGTAGCACCGAGGCGACCCGCTGCACCGCCACGTCGATGTTGAGCACGTTGGCGATGTAGCGCACTGCCTCCTGCCGGAAACGCGGCGGGATGGTCACCTGCACCAGCCCCGCGTCCAGCGGCCGCGCGACGATCTTCTTGATCGGACGGTTGTACTCGTCGAACTCGAAGGTCGGCTCGTTGAGATACGGATTCGTCCGCGGGGTGTTGTTGAGCGCGTTGGCGATCATCGACGCGTCCATGAAGCGATGCTGATGGAGGACCAGGCGGAAGGTGTAGTTGTTATCCCAGATCCGCCGGTTGACCAGCGCCGGATCGATCACCTCGCCGCCGCCCTGGACGTAGCCGGTGGTAGTGCTCTCGGGGCCGCCGACGATGACGCGCCCCAAGGCGCGTGCGACGACCTTGCCGTCGGGGCGGTAGCGCAGCACGCACGCCTTCAGCACGCCGCCGGCGATGCTGGCCGCGCCGCTCTGTGAACTGACCCGGACGTTGATGCGCTGCCCCGGCCGCGCGAACGGCGGGATCTCCGCGTCGACGCTCACGAGGGCCATGTTCTTCGTCGCGAGGCTCTCGGAGGGGATGGCGATGTTGTTGGCCTGCAGGTGCTGCAGGATCAGCCGCCGCACCGCATCGGTGCTGTCGCCGGTGCCGTTGAGGCCGACCACCACGCCGACGCCCTCGACACTGAGCGGCTCGGCTCCCTGGATATTGCAGAGCGTCTGGATCTTCTCCGCGCGCGCGCCCGGCGCCGCGCCCAACAGCAGCAGCAGCGCCACCCACACGTATCGCGTTGTCCGTTCTCTCGTTCGCATCGTCCGCTCCTTCGTTCGCATCGTTTGTCCCTAGAACGGATTGACCTTGTCCAGGAACCGCGCCAGCCAGCCGCGACGCTGGGCGTCAACGATATCGCCCTCGCCGGTGAACTTCACCGTCAGGTCCATCACGTAGTCGGCGTTGACCGTGTTGTTCACGTCCAGATCCTTCGGATCGATCACCCCCGTCAGCGTCGTCATCCGCTTCTCCCGGTTGGGCAGGACGATCTCGGTCCGCGCCTGCACCACCAGGTGCTTGTTCGGCAGAACCTGCAGCACCGCGCCGCTGATGGTGGCGGTAGCGGTCGTCGCCTCCTCCACCGTGCCCTCGCCGGTATGCTCGCTGGTGGACTCGAACTTGACCTCGGGCTTATTCGGGTTGTCCGTCTTGTAAATGCCGGTATCCTTGAAACGCGGCTGGGCCAGCCAGTTGCCTTCCTCGTCGCGGCGGATGGTGAACCACTTGTCCATCGACCACTCCATGCCGCTTTGCCGCTCGATCGAGGTGTCGGTGTCGATGGTGGCGCTGAAGCTCTTGTTGACGATAATGGTCACGCGGTCGTGGCGCTTGCTGGCCTTGCGGATGCTCATGTAGTTGGTGTCGCCGCCGTAGGCGTGTCGCCGGCGCGCCATCTCGCGCCGCGTGGCCTCGTCCAGGACCGCGCCGCCCTCCTCCATCAACTCTTCGTCGGTGGCGTACTGCTCGAGCGCCGAGGCCGCCGGCGTCAGCGCGCCCCCCAGCAGCAGCAGCGCGCCCAGTATCCATCCGTTCCTCATTCCGTTCTCCCGGCTATGGGTATGTCGACGCGTCCGGCGTCGATCACCCGCGCGTGATACTCCTGTTTCGAGTTCACCGAAACGACGGCGATATAATCGCCTTTGCGCCCGTTCTCCTTGGCCACCGCGCGCTCGGTAATGCGAAAGCCGTTGCCCTGGACCTCTACCAGCACCACCTGCCCCTGGCGGACCAGCGGCGGGATCTCGAACTCGCTCTCGGTGACGACCTGCCCGGCGCGCAAGCTCCGGAGCGCCCGCCGGCCGGCCAGCGCCTTCGGATCGACCGCCTGGCACGACATGCCCGGACGCAGCTTCTGCAGCCGGATCAAGACGTCGCCGCGGCGGATCGTCTCGCCCGCGCGCAGCGGCCGGTTCAACACCGCCACCGACGCCTGGATCACCGTGTCCACGCGCACGCCGGTGCGGCCCAGCAACCGGCCCTCGTCGTCGCGGAAGGCCATCTCCAGCACCGCCGTTCCGGGCAGGTTGCCGCTGCGGAGCCAGTCGACCTCGGCGAAGAAGATTCCCTTCGGCAACGGTTCGTCGGTGCCGCGGATCTTGCCGAAAATCTGCAGATCGTTCCGGCCGAAATGCTTCTCGGCATGTTGCCGGACCGCTTCCTGCAGCAGCGGCCTGGCGTGCGCGAACCGCTCCTCGGCATCGCGACGCGGATCCGCCGGCTCCGCGCGCGCGACCGTGCGGACCGCGCCGTGGAACGTCTCGCGCGCCGCCGACGCCGCCGCCGCGGCCGGTGCGGCCGATGACGAGGCTTCGCCGCCTGCGCGGACCACCATCACGTTCGCGCTGCCGGCGAACGATACCGCCACCGGCAGGCCCAGCTCGTGCAACCGCCGGCGGATCTGCTCGCGGCTGATCCGTGTCGACCGCCCCGCCGCCGGCGCGCGGCCCAGGAAGACCCGTTCCACGCGCGCGGCCTCGGCCGCGTCGCCGTCGATCTCGGCCACGTCCGCCAGCCGCATGAACGCCGTGTCGAGGGTCACCTCCGCGCGCAGCGTCAGCGTCACCTCCGCGCGTGCGCCGCCGGCCAGGGCCAGGAGCGCCAGCGCGCAGAACGCCGAACGCGCGATTCTCTTCTCAACGAGCATCCTGCTCATTCCTCTCCTTTACCGCTTGAGCGTGTTCACCGTCTGCAACATGTCGTCGGAGGCCTGGATCGAGCGCGAGTTGAACTCGTACGCGCGCTGCGCGGCGATCATGTTGACCATCTCGGTGATGGCGTCGACGTTGGACGCCTCGACCCAACTGCCCTGGATCTTGCCGAAGCCGGGATCCTCCGGGTTGCCCGCCGTCGCCGCGCCGCTGGCGGGCGTCTCTTTCCAGCGGTTGTCGCCGATGGGCTCGAGGCCGGCGGGGTTGACGAACTGGTACAGCCCCACCCGCGCCAGTTGCACGAGGTTGCCGGCGGCGTCCTTGTACTGCACCTGCCCGGACTCGGTCACTGTCGGGTCGAGCGCGTTGGCCGGCAGCCCCGTGATCGGCGGATCCATCGAGAGGCCGTCGACGGTGGTCAGCTCGCCCTGGTCGTTGATGCGGAAGCTGCCGTCGCGGGTGTAGGCGCGCATGCCGTCGGGCAGCGTCACGCCGAAGAAATTCTGCGCCACCCCGCCCGGATCGACGATGCGCATGTCCGACCAGATGCCGGTCTCGAGCGCCCCGCCCTGGGTAAAGACCGGAGTGGTGCCGCTGGCGCGAACGCCGTGGCCGACCTGCAGGCCCACGGGGGTGTTGTTTCCGGTGTTGGCGCCCTGGATACCCGAGGCGCGCAGCGACTGGTAGAACAGATCGTGGAAATTGACCCGGCGCTTCTTATAGCCGTAGGTGTTGACGTTGGCCAGGTCGTTACTGATGGTGTCGATGTTGAACTGCTGGGCTTGCATGCCCGTGGCACCGGTCCAGAGCGCTCGAATCATCATGGTCGGGTCCCTCGCTTCCTCGTTACCGTTTCCTCACCGTCACGGGCGCTAGACGACGCGCCCGAGCTGCGACACCGTCGCCCCCAGCGACTCGTCCTGGATGCTGATGAAGCGCATGTTGGTCTGGTACAGTCGCTGCGCCTCGATCATGTTGGTCATCTCCTGGATCGGATCGGCCGCCGATCCTTCCACCGCCGCCGCGTGCACGCCCTCCTGGGCGTTGACCACCTGCGCCTCGTTCAGCTCGTACAGGTTGTCGCCGAGCTTCTTCAATCCCTGCGGGTTGCTCGAGGCGACCACGCCGATCTGACCGATGATCTCGTTGTCGTCGGTCGCCTGGTTGGTGATATTGCCGTCCTGGTCGACAAAGGGGCGCATCGGCGCGTCGGTCGGAACCACGATCTCCCCGCCGTCGGCCGAGAGAACGCGGTAGCCGTTCTTGTTGACCAGCACGCCATCGTTGTTCAGTTGGAACTCTCCGTTGCGGGTGTAGTAGACCTTCTCGTCGCCGGGTTTCTGGATCATGAAGAAATGAACCCGCCCGTCGCCGCTGTCGGTGAGGCTGACGTTGAAGGGATTGCCGGTCTCGATCAACTGCCCCATCTTGAAGAGCGTCGGCGTATCGTCCAGCCAGGCGCCGCCGCCGGTATGGGCCAGGATCGGCTCGATCTCCGGGCGCGGCAATTCGTCGCGGATGCTCTCGGCCTTGACCGAGCGGATGATGGCCGTGTCGGGCTTGAAGCCGACGGTGTTGGTGTTGGCCAGATTGTTGGCGATGATCCCGTGGCGGCTCGATTGCACCATCGCGCCCATGGTCGAGAGGTACATGCCGTTAATCATTCGTCTTCTCCCGCGTGCCGGCGACCGTCGCGGGCTTCTGCCCCGTGTCCCGGTCCCGGCACAGCTGCAACACAGTCGCCCCGAGCTTGTCCGCTTTCAGCGTGCGGAACGAGGCGCACTGCCGCATGCCTTCCTGCAGTTCTTTATCGGACATCCGCATGCGCCGAATTCTCCTTTTTCCGGAAATCAGGGGCCGCTCCGTCATATGCCGAAACGATCCGGCCGACCGGCGAAGACCCCAGCTCCGGCAATAACCGCGAAGCCAACGCCATGCCAGGTCGATACACATCGGCAGGGAGGCTTTCTGTTGAGCCGCAAATCATTAATTTACAACGCCTTATAGATTGAACGCCGCGCGGGCCCAAACATGAGCGATAACGGCCGGTCGATCTGCAGGCCAAGGTCTGCCGGTTCGAAATGCTGCCAACCGGAAAATTTTGCCGTCTTAAATCAAGGCCGAGAAGATCATGGGGATAAGACGGGATCAGGTGGGGATATCGCGGAATGTCGCGAGTGTAACATCTTTATCTTCAATTAGTTGCTTGATACCGGGCACGTTCAAAGCTTGCTGCTCCACAGGTCGCTGCCGGTGCAGCCAGGATGGGCCGATCTCGGGCGCGAGCTGCTGTAATTCGTCTTGATCAACCTGACCCGGATGGCACATCAACTCGGAGATCCCCTCGGGCAGGTGGCGGATCAGCGCCGCCAGAAACGGCTCGTCAAGGCGGCCGATATGGCTCTGGCCGAAGAAATAATCCGGGCAGCGTGCCTGCGAGCGCAGCGCCCGGTGTTTGAGCGAAACGTAGAGATACAGCAGCAGCGAGTTCCCCGCCGGGCGCCACCCCGGCCACGGCAGCGACCGCAGCACACGCCCCACCGGTTCGCGCAGGTTGCGGATTGCCAGCCCGTACTCGCCGGCCAGCCGCACGGCGAGCACGTAGAGCGGATGCCAGAGCGCGTGGTGCGCCTCGAAGTCGAGGTGCGTGGGCGCGATGCCGGCGGCGACGACCTTCTCGATCTGCGCGCGGTACTCGCGCTCGGCGGCGGCGGCGACCTCTTCACGCCGGCAGGCCGCGCGCAGCGTCTTGCGCTTGAAGAGAAACACTCCGTCGCGATCCAGCAGCGGCGTCAGCAACTCCGGCGGCGAGACCGGCCGGCCCCGGACGAGATTCAGATGCACCCCGAGGCGGAGCGTCGGATGCGCCCTGGCCAATTCCACCGCGTGGCCGAACGCGGGCATGTTGGCCATCAGCGTCGCGGAGGTGACGATGCCGCGCCTGTGGGCGTCCAGAATACCGTTGTTGACGCACTCGGCGAGGCCGAAATCGTCGGCGTTGACGATCAGCGTCTTCACGCGCGAATCTCCGGCATGGCAATCAGCGATAGTCCTGGTACGCGCGCCGGGCCACGGCCTGCCGGTTGCCGGCGTCGAGATCCCGGTGATTCCTGCGCCAGGCCAGCATCTGCCGGACGAGGCCGGTCTTCTCGAAGCGGCGCGTCGAGGTCTCGGCGAAGGCGCCCTCGATCCAGACGTACTCCGCGCCGGCGGCTTTACAGCGCTTGATCAGGTCGGTGTTCAAACCCTGCGGCAGGTTTTCGTCGAAACCGTTCACCGCGCGGAAGAGCTCGGCGGCGATGCCGGTGATCGGCCCGGGCGGCGAGACCTGCCTGCGTCGGGTGTACCAGTTGGCGATATGAAAGACCAGGCGGGTGAAGATACCGCCCTTGTCCGGCCGGCCGCCGACACAGGCGACGGCTTTCTTCCTGCCGTACAGCCCCTCGACCATGCGGCGGATGCCGTCCTCCGGAAGCACCGTGTCGGCGTCGACGAAGACGAGGATCTCGCTCTCGGCGGCGAAACCGCCGAGGTTGCGCCCCAACGCGATGCCCTTGCGCGAGGTCTCCTCGATGCGGATGCCGTAGCGCCCGGCGACCGTGCGCGTATCGTCGGTGCACCCGTTGAGCGCGGCGATGATCTCGTAGGGCCCGCGGTAATCCTGCCGCTGCAGCGCCTCGACGGTCCTGCCGATATAGCCTTCCTCGTTGTGCGCGCCAATGACGACACTGACGGAGGGCCAGGGAAAGTCGGGTTTGTGAAAGCCCTGCGTTTCGCGCCGGGCCTGCTGCGCCCGGTGACGATACTCGAGCTGGAGGTTGCGCAGATAGATCAGCGTGCCGGGAATCTGCGGCAGCAGAAGCTCGGGCAGCCGGCGCTCGATGGCGTAGAGCACCACCAGCAACGCGCCGATGAGGCTGATGTACCAGTAAACCACCGGCAGCACCGGTTTTCCGGCCTTCTCGCTCGAGGCCCACTGCACGAGAATGCGCAGGAAGAACATGAACTCCCCGAGCAGAAAGACCAGCGACCACCAGTCCCAGTTCTCGATCAGCCATGCCCACATGCGCGGCGGTCTCCGAAAAAGCCGCCGTCCGGGCTGATCCAGACGGCGGAACGGACGGCCTCGATTATAGCGCCCTCCGGCGGCGGCACAACCCCTAGCTCTTGCCGGCTAGCTTCCGCGCCAGCGCCACCACGGTCTTGACGCCCCAGCCCTTGGCGCCCTTGCCGAGATGCTCCAGCGGCTCCTCCTTGATGCCGGGGCCGGCGATGTCGAGGTGGATCCACTTCATCCCCTCGGGGACGAATTGATGCAGGAACAAGGCGGCGGTGATCGAGCCGCCCCACTTGGCGCCGATGTTCTTGCAGTCGGCCAGCGGCGTCTTGAGCTGCTCGGCATACGGCCTATGGAGCGGCATTTCCCAGGCGTGCTCGCCCGCCTCGTCCGCGGCCGCCAGCAATGTCCGGGTAAACTCCGGGTCGGTGCCGTAGACGCCGGCGATGTCCTCGCCCAGAGCGACCACGCACGCCCCGGTCAGCGTCGCCGCGTCGACGATGCAGTCGGGCTTCTTCTCCCCCGCCAGCGCCAGCGCGTCGGCGAGGATGAGCCGCCCCTCGGCGTCGGTATTGTCCACCTGTACGGTCTTGCCCGCACGCATGCGCAGGATGTCGTTGACGTGGTAGGCCGTCGAGGAGATGTCGTTGCGCACCAGCGGCGTGTAGACGGTCACGCGAATCGGCAGCTTCAGCTTCGCGATAGCGCACGCGGCCGGGAACATCGTCGCGGCCCCGCCCATGTCCATCTTCATTCCGCTCTGGCTGGCGCCGGGCTTGAGACAGTAACCGCCGGTATCGAAGGTGACGCCCTTGCCGACCAGCGCCAGGTGCGCCTTGGCCTTGGCCGGTTTGTACTCGCCGATCACCAGCCGCGGCGCGACCTTGCTGCCGGCCCCGACGGCGAGGATGCCGCCGCAGCTCTCCTTCTGCAGCCGCTTCCGGTCCCAGACGGCGACCTTGAGGCCGGTGCCCTGCGCGAGCTTCCTGAACGCCGCGGCGAGCGTGTGCGGGTCGATGGCGTTGCTCGGCTCGTTCAGCACCTCGCGCGCGAAATTGACGTGGTCGTACACCTTCGCCGCCTCGGCCAGATTCTTCTTCTGCGCCGCTTTCAGCCCCGGCGCCACCAGCAGCACCGGCAGCGGTTTTTTCTTTTTCTGCAGGTACTTGTCGAAGACGTAGCCGCCCAGCAGCGCCCCCTCCTGCACTCCCGCGCAAAGCTCGGCGTGCTTGCCGTCCATCAGGACCACCACCCGCTTGCACTCGTGCCCTTTCGCTTTCTCCAGCGCCTGCGCGACCGCCTTCTTCGCCGTGCGGGCGCAAGGGGTATGCTCGGCGTCTAGGCGCGCGAGATAGACGCAGAGATCTTTCTTCTCGTGCGTGCCGACGAAGGCGATCTTCGCCGCGCCCTTCTCCTTGCCGGGCTTGAAGCCGCTCAGCGCCGCCGGCAACAGCTTCCGGTCGAAACACGCGGTCCGTTCGTTGCAGAAAAGCTGGACGATGAAGTCCTGCGCGCGCGGGGTATACCGGGTCGCGGTGGTGAAGGAGGGCGTCGCCATGGGATTTCCTTTCCGGTCGATGGGTAAACGCGGTCAGTCATTCTCCGCGAGCGGTTGCAGCAGCGCAAGCAGATTCCGGTCGTACGTCCCGTCGGGCGTGCGTTTCTTCAGGCATGGCGGGTTGGATTCCAGGTCCAGCCGCAACAGGTCCCTCCCTTCCAATGCCCATGGCCAGAGGCTGCAGGGCAGCGGCTTGACCTTGAACGGATCCATCCCCAGCTCCTCGGCGACCGTGTGCACCGCACACCAGAACCGGCCGTCGGTGCCCCGGTAATTGAAGCTGCAGGTCTCGTCCGCGCGCTTGTCGATCAGCAGTTCGCTCGGCTTGCGAGTGAACGGGTCGACATACCCCTCGCCGCGCCTCAGCCAGCGGCAGCGTCGCGCGATCTCCGGCAGCAGCGCGGTGATCCGCTCCTCCTCTTCGAAGGTAATGCCGATATCGAACCGCGCGCAGCAGAACGCGTCGATAGCCATGCAGCATGTCGGATCGCAGGCGTATTCGTATTCCAGCAGGTCCGACACCGGCACGCGGTACGAACCGAAGCGGAGGAATTCGGGCATGGCGGTCCTTTCCTGTGCCGTTGAGCCTATCGCGGTCAACGCCGGCAATCAAGCGTCCGTGCGACCCGGGGCGATATTTTCGCAACTCTGGCCGCATTGTACGGAATTTCACTTGAATCCGCGACGAATCGACCTAGGGTTATGGCCAACGCGTCGGCGGGGGATCGGCGCAACCGTTCCGAAGGGGAATCTGATGGCCAGGAAGACAGCCAGGAAGACGACGAAGACGACGCGCGTCGCCGGCAAGGGCGAGACCGGCTGGTTCGTCCACGACCGTTTCGGCATGTTCATCCACTGGGGCCTCTACGCCATGGCCGCGCGGCACGAGTGGATCAAGAAGATCGAGGAGATCCCGGACAAGGACTACCGGAAGTATTTCGACCGCTTCGATCCGGACCTGTACGACCCGAAGGAATGGGCGCGCATGGCCAGGGAGGCGGGGATGAAGTATTTCGTCATCACCACCAAGCACCACGAAGGCTTCTGTCTCTGGGATTCGCGCCACACCGACTACAAGGCCCCCGGCACCCCCGCCGGGCGGGACCTCCTGAAGCCGATGGTCGAGGCGTTCCGCGCCGAGGGGCTGAAGGTCGGCTTCTACTACTCGCTTATCGACTGGCACCACCCGGAGTTCACCGTCGACCGCATCCACCCGATGGGCAAGAACGAGACGGAGAAGAAGAAGAACGACAAGCGCGACATGAAGAAATACGCCGCCTACATGCGCGACCAGGTCAAGGAACTGCTGACCAAGTTCGGCAAGATCGACATCATCTGGTTCGACTTCTCCTACCCCGGCGAGGACGGCAAGGGCCGCGACGACTGGGAGTCGGAGGAGCTGTACAAGCTCGTGCGCAAGCTCCAGCCCGAGATCATCATCGACAATCGCCTGGACCTGCCCGGCTCCGGCGACTTCGTCACCCCCGAGCAGTTCCAGCCGTTCGAGCCGATGAAGGACGAGAAAGGCAAGCCCGCCGTCTGGGAAGCCTGCCAGACCTTCAGCGGCTCCTGGGGCTACCACCGCGACGAGATGACCTGGAAGAGCGTCAAGCAACTGCTGTGGATGCTGATCGACGGGGTGAGCAAGAACGGCAACCTGCTGCTGAACGTCGGCCCCACCGCCCGCGGCGAGTTCGACTACCGCGCGCGCGAACGCCTGCAGGGCATCGGCGAATGGATGAAGTATCACGACCGCGCCGTCTACGGCTGCGGCCCGGCGCCGAAGAATATCCCCACGCCGCAGGACTGCCGCTACACGTACAACCCGCAGACCAAGCGGCTGTACCTGCACATGTTCAACTGGCCGTTCAAGCACCTGCACGTCGCCAACCTCGGCCGGAAGATCAAGTACGCGCAGTTCCTGCACGACGGCAGCGAGGTGAAATACTCCGAGGTCGGCGAGGCCAACTGGCCCGGCACCGGCATCAAGGAGAAGGTCATGGCCTTCCACCTCCCGATCAACCAGCCGCCGGTCGAGGTGCCGGTGATCGAGATTTTCCTCAAATAGCCCGCCGCGCCGGCACCCATGGCCGGGAAGCCTATAACCCGATTCAAGAAAAGGGGTTGCGGACGCTCCGCAGCCCTTTTTCCTTGTCCCTGCCCGGTTACCCGCGCCGTGTTACAAAGCTGTTACACCTTTTCAGCCCCGGAACGCGTAATAGGTACAGTAGGAACAACGAACGAGCTTTTTTCGCGCAAGGACGTATGAACAGGAAAGGGCAGAGAATGAACGGTCTATCGATTTCGCGCAAGACGGGTTGGATTGTCAGCATCTCCATGATCGTCACCGGGCTGGTGCTCGGCCTGACGCTGACGGCGATGCTGGGTTCGACCTTCCTCTTCGGCTCCGGTCTGGCCTTGGCGGAGGAACCGATCGCGGCGGTGCCGGATCCGATCCCGGTCGGGGAGCCGCCGCGGGTGCAGTTGGCGCTGCTGCTGGACACCAGCGGCAGCATGAGCGGCCTGATCGGGCAGGCCAAGGCCCAGCTCTGGCGCATCGTCAACCAGTTCGCCGAGGCCGAGCAGAACGGCGTCGCCCCGCGCGTCGAGGTGGCCCTCTTCGAGTACGGCAACGACGGGCTGCCCGCCGGCGAAGGGCATATCCGCATGATCGTGCCGTTTACCACCGACCTCGACCGCCTCTCGGAGGAGCTCTTTTCGCTGACCACCAACGGCGGGCAGGAATACTGCGGCCACGTCATCCGCGACGCGCTGCAGCGGCTGGACTGGAGCAGGCGCGAGAACGACCTCAAGGCCGTCTTCATCGCCGGCAACGAGCCGTTCACCCAGGGCACGGTCGAGTACCGCGCCGTCTGCCCGGAGGCGCTGGAGAGGCGCATCAAGGTCAACACCATCTTCTGCGGCGACCGGCGCACCGGCAGCGGCAGCGGCTGGGAGGACGGCGCCCGCCTCGGCGGGGGCAAGTATCTCAGCATCGATCACAACCACACGACCGCCTATATCGCCGCGCCGCAGGACGACGAGATTCGCCGCCTCAACAACGAGTTGAACTGGACCTATCTGTATTACGGCCGTGAAGGCAAGGCGAAGAAGCGGCGGCAGGTCGAGCAGGACGAGAACGCCGCGAAGATGGGCGAGGGCAGCTTCGTCCAACGCGCCGAGTCCAAGGCCAGCCGGAATTACCGCAACAACGACTGGGATATCGTCGACGCGCTGAAGAGCGGCAAGGACGTCGCCAACATGCCGGAGGAGGAGTTGCCCGAAGAGATGCGCAGGATGAAGCCCGCGGCGCGCGAGAAGTACGTCGAGGCGCAGGCCAAACGCCGCGACGAAATCCAGGAGCGCATCCAGAAGCTGAGCGAAGAACGCGAGGAGTATGTCGCCAAGCAGCGCGCCGCGCAACCGGCCGCGCCGGCGACGCTGGACGAGGCGGTGGTCGAGACCGTGACCGAGCAGGCCGCCGAGGTCGGCCTGAAGCTGAAATAGCACGAACCGGGAAGGAGCGCAGATGACGGGATTCGGTCGCATCGGGTGCCGTGCCGCACTGTTGGTTCTCGTTCTCGTCGGCACCGGCGCCGGCGCTGGCGGAGGTGACGGAGCTGATCGCCGGAGCGCAGTACTCGGACCTGGCGCTGAAGACGGTGGACCTGAGCGTCACGGCCGAGAAAGAAGAGGAAGAGATGCGCCGTGGCGGCCGGAAGGAAAAACCGCGGCGCGGCGGCAGGGTCCGCAGTATCCCGAGACGGTCTCGACACCGACGCTGAACCTGGAAACCCCCAACCGGCGGACCGAGTTCGAGACGCGGGAGAACTACGAGAACATCCGCTTCGAGACGCGCGACCGGGAACACGACGGCCTCTGGATCCATCGCAGCCATATCCGCAAATAGCGGTTGCCGCGCAAGCCGCCGGCCGCTAGAGTGAAAAGGGGAGACACCATGGCCAAGCGGCAGATTCTGGTCATCGAGGACGACGCGGCGATCCGGCAGGGCATCGTCGACGCGCTGGCGTTCGCCGGCTTCGGCATCGTCGAGTGCGACCACGGCGAACGCGGGCTCGAGACGGCGCTGCGGTGCGACTACGACCTGCTGCTCTTGGACCTGGTGCTGCCCGGGCGCGACGGGCTGGCGATCCTGGAGGAGCTGCGCGGCGCGCGGCCGACCGTGCCGGTGATCATCCTCACCGCCCGCGGCGAGGAGCACGACCGCGTCCGCGGCCTTTCCCTCGGCGCCGACGACTACGTGGTCAAGCCCTTCAGCGTCAAGGAACTGCTCGCCCGCGTCGAGGCGGTGCTGCGCCGCTCGCCCGAACGCCCGGGCGACGTCGACGCCGTCGAGATCCCCGGCGGGCGGATCGACCTGGTACGGCGCGAAGTCTTCATCGACGGTAACAAGCCGGCGCCCCTCTCCGAACGCGAGGCGGAGCTTGTGCGCTACCTTGCCGCGCGCGCGGGCAAGACGGTCACCCGCGAAGAGATCCTCACCCGCGTCTGGCGCATCGACACCACCGGCATCGAGACCCGCACCGTGGACATGCACGTGGCGCGCCTGCGCGAGAAGCTGCGCGACAACGCGGCCGAGCCGGCCGTGATCCGCACCGTCCGCGGCAAGGGCTATCTCTTCGACGGCAACGGACACGCATCATGAACCGCCCGCTGACGGTCTGGCTGCTCTTCACCCTCTGCCTGCTCGTGGCGCTGGCGGCGATGATCTGGATGAGCGGCACGCTGCTCGAACTCGACCGCCTGCGGCGCCAGGCACAGGTGCGGGCCGCGCGCGAGGAGACCGTCCGCCTGGCCCTCTGGCGCATGGACAGCCGCCTGGCGCCGCTGATCGCGGGCGAATCCGCGCGGCCGGCGTGGATGTACCGGCCCTTCGTCGCGGCCGACCGGATCTACCCGAACCTCCCGGTGAAGGACACAGGCGCGCCGCTTCTGCCCTCGCCGCTTCTGCACCGCCCGGAACGTTATATCCGTCTGCACTTCCAACTCGCCCGCGACGGCACCCTCACCTCGCCGCAGGCGCCGGAGGAGCGCTGGCGGGCGCTGGCCGCGCGCGATCATCTCGACGCGGATGCGCTGGCGCGGGCCGAGGCGCTGCTGCGACAGGAACGCGAGACGATTCTCCTGGCCGCAGCCGAAGCCGCCCCGCACCGGCGCGCGGACGGGCAGGCGTACTGGTCGGGGCGTTTGCCGATCCGATCCGCCGTTTCCGAAGAGACGCCGGCGGACGAAACGCGGCAGACCGACACGACAAAGAAGTACGTCCGCGCCGAGGAGCTGCTCTCTGACGAGATGTGGCAGGCCCGCGAACCGAAGCAGATCATGACGCCGGACGAGGTGTACCCGCTGCCGGACAGGCAGACCGCCAACCAACCGATGGCGCAGGCGGAGCAGCGTCAGGAGAAGTACAACCGGCGCGAATTCGCCAGCCGCGCGCAGGTGCTGCGCCGCAACTTCGAGGACATCAAGACCAGCAACGACATCGGCCAGATGCCGCCTCGGGTCGTGAAGAACAAGATGCCGGTGAAGAGGAGCCGACCCGACGAGACGCCCGCCGCGCCCTCCACGGAGGCCCCTGCGACAGCGCCGGAGCCGGAGGCAATGCAGGCGCGCTGGATCGGCAACCGGCTGGTCCTGCTGCGTACCTTCGCCACGGACGACCCGATCACCTGCCAGGGGTGCCTGCTGGACTGGCCCGGGATCGAGACGATGCTGCTCGAGGAGATTCGCGACCTGCTGCCCCAGGCGCGGCTGGAACCGACGCGCAACGGGCGAAGGGGCGACCGCTCCCGCCTGCTGGCCGGGCTGCCGCTGCGACTCGTGCCGGGCGCGGAGCCGGAGGCGCCGGCCTATGTTTCGCCCATCGGTATCACCCTGGCGCTGGCGTGGTCGGGCGTGATCGTCGCGGCGCTGGCCATCGCGGCGCTGCTCAGGGGGGCGCTGGACCTGAGCGAACGCCGCGGCGCCTTCGTCTCGGCGGTGACGCACGAGATGCGCACGCCGTTGACGACCTTCCGCATGTACTCGGAGATGCTCGCGGGGGGGATGGTGCCGCAGACGAAACGCAAGCGCTACCTGCAGACGTTGACCACCGAGGCCAACCGCCTGGCGCACCTGGTGGAGAACGTGCTCTCCTACGCGCGCCTGGAGCGCGGCCGCGCGCGCGGACGGATCGAAACTCTCGGCCTGAGCGAGACGCTGGCGCGCGCCTGCGAGCGGCTGCACGAGCGGGCCCGGAGCGCCGGCTTCACCCTCGCCATCGACGAGACGGAAGCAGCGCGACGGTGTCGCCTGCGCGTCGACGCGACCGCGGTGGAACAGATCCTCTTCAACCTCGTCGACAACGCCTGCAAGTACGCCGCCACGGCCGAAGAGAAGCGCATCGAATTGCGCGCGACGGTGGAAAACGGGCGCGGCGTGATCCGCCTGCGCGACTTCGGCCCCGGCATCGAGCCGCGCGAGAAGGCGCGCATCTTCCGCCCCTTCCGCAAGAGCGCGCGCGACGCGGCCAACTCCGCGCCGGGGGTGGGGCTGGGGCTGGCGCTGAGCCGGCGGCTGGCCCGCGCCATGGGGGGCGACCTGCAGTACGAACCCGGTCGCGGCGGCGCCTGCTTTCGCCTCGTCCTGCCGGCGACGCGTGGCCGATAGCGCCTTCTCCATGGTAATACGCCGCGAATGCCGGCGGAACGCATATTTTATCCGTGAAAACTCCGTTAACGAAGCGCGGCATGACCGGACAGCATAATCGCGCTTGACAATAGAGCTGTGATAAGAGTAACATTGCATCATCCGCTTTATCCGCACGCGTGGCAGATCACAGCACCCCGGGGGAGGCATCGCGTGGTTTCCGACAAGACGATCGGGCGGCTGAGCCAGTATCGCCGGTTGCTCATGATTTTGAGCAACGACGGGACCGGGTACATCTACTCGCACGAGCTGGCCCGGCTCAGCGGCAACTCCGCCGCGCAGATCCGGCGCGACCTGATGGCGATCCGGACCAACGGCAACGCCCGCAAGGGCTACAAGATCGACGAGCTGATCGCCGCTATCGGAACGTTTCTGGACGCGCCGGCCGGGCCGCGCGCGGTGCTGGTGGGGGTGGGCAATCTGGGCAAGGCGCTGCTGGCCTATTTCCGCGAAGGCCGCCGGGCGAACTTCCACATCGCCGCGGCTTTCGACAAGCAGAAAGACAAGGTCGACCGGGTCATCCACGGCTGCCGCTGCTACCCGCTGGGCAAGGTCGGCACGGTGGTGCGCAAGCAACAGATCCGCATCGGCATCGTCACCGTCCCCGCCGCCGCCGCGCAGGAGGTGACCGATCGACTCGTCGAAGCCGGCGTCCGCGGCTTGTTGAACTTCGCGCCGGTGGCCCTGCGGGTGTCGCCGGAGATCTACGTCGAGACCATCGACATGACGACCTCGCTCGAAACGGTAGCTTACTTCGCCAACCGTCCGCGCGCCGACCGGCCGTTCGGCAAAGCCTGAGAGGCGCGGATTCCGGCCACTCCGAGGATGACGGGGCCGCCCAATCAGCCCGGCGTCCGGCGGAACGCCTCCACGTCCGCCCGCGTCGGCAGGGAGTTCTGCGCTCCCGCTCGCGTCACCGTCAGCGCGCCGGCGAGTGCGGCCTCCTGCAACGCCTCCTCGCGGGGCCTGCCCGCGGCCAGCGCCAGCGCCAGCGCGCCGGTGAACGCGTCGCCGGCGGCGGTCGTGTCGACCGCGTTCACCTCGCACGGCGGGACGAAGAGCTTGTCGTCCGCGCGCAGCCAGAGCGCGCCCTTCTCCGCCATCTTGACGACGACGTCCTCGACGCCGCGCTCCAGCAACGCCTGCGCCGCGGCCTCCGCCTCCTTGCGCGAACCGACGGGCATGCCGCTCAGCAGCGCCAGCTCCGTCTCGTTGGGCGAGACGACATCGCAGAGGTTGAAGAGCTCCTGCGGCAGGTCCGCCTGCGCGGGCGCCGGGTCGAGGATCACCGGCACGCCGTGCGTCTCCGCGCGCAGCGCCGCCTCGACGTTGACCTCCACCGGCGTTTCGAGCTGCATCATGACCATATCGGCCCAGCGGAACGGCTCGTCGTCCTCCGGCAGATGGAGCTTGCGGTTGGCCGCCGCGCCGACGAGGATCGCGTTCTCGCCCGTCGCCGGGTGCAACAGGATGATGGCGGTGCCGCTGCCGCCGCGGACCGTCTGCAGATAGCGGCAGTCGACGCCGTTCGCTTCCAGGCTCCGCCGGATCGCCCGGCCGAAGAAATCGTCGCCCACCGCGCCGACGAAGCGGACCTCCCCGCCGAGGCGCGCGACGGCGACGGCGGTATTGGCGCCCTTGCCGCCGTTGCCGAGGGTGACGTCGTCGATGAGCACGGTTTCCCCCGGCGCGGGGAGGCGTTCGGCCGGGACGATCACGTCCATGTTGGCGCTTCCGACGACGAGGATATTAGGCATGGTTCGTCTCCCGCGTGGCACCCGCCTGGCGCGCCCGGGCCTTCTCTTCGTCGAGGCGACGATCGCGGAGGAAATGGTAAAGCATGAACGGCGCGTAGATCAGCGCCGCGGTCAGGCCGATGAGACAGCCGGCGACGAGGGCGAAGGGGAAGACGAGCGCGCGGAAGAGATTGCGGAGCATGGACGTTTCCTCAAGACGACCGAATCCGTGTCATCCTACCCGCGGCGAAGGCGAAGGCAACGAGAAAACCCGGGAACGCCTGAAGCGCGCGAGCCTAAGGACCCGTTATGCAACAAGATCGGGATTTCGTTCGGCGCGCCGACGGTCCCGATGCCAGGCGGCGGTGCAGCCGCGACCCGAGTGGTCGGGACAAGACGCCAACTTACCGGATTCTTACTCCCGGATGCGCACGGTAGAGCCGACCTTCAGTGCCCGGGCGAGCTCCTCCAGCTCCGCTTTGCGCAACGTCACGTCGATGGCGTTCGGCGGTCCGGCCTGGCCGGCGACGATGAGACGCAGCGGCCCGCCGAGTGGCGTATCGAACGGCGGCGCCACGTCACCGAGCGCGGCCTGCTGGATCCGGTCCATCACGCCCTGCTCGATCCGCCCCGCCGCGAGCGCCTTCCTGGCGTCGGCGGTGGTCGGGTAGTTCAGAATCAGCACCGGCGCGCCGTTCTCGGTCTCGCGCGCGAGGATCCGGTAGTCGCCGACCGGGGTCGTCTCCGGCGTCGCGACGTTCTTGTAGACGCGGATGTATTCGCGCCCCACGCAGAGCCCCAGCGCCGCGCGCGAGCGGAAGAGCGCGGCATAGGCGCCGGGAACGCTGCTGACGATCTCGGTGTTCTTCCAGTCGATCTTCTCGGGCTTCTTCGGCTTCTTCGGCTTCTCCGGATTCTCGGCCTCGGTCTTCTCCGGCTCGTCTTTCTCCACCTCGGCAATCGCCGGCTCGTCGGGCTTCGCGTCTTCCTCCTTCGCCGCCGGCGTCTTTGCCGGCATTTCCGGTTTCGGCCTGGGAAAGAAAGAGTCGATCTCGGCGAAGCGGATGCCGACGGTGTCGCCGCTGACGTAGCGGTGCCGCAACGCCATGAGCATCACCAGCCCCGCGACGAGCACCAGCAGAAAGACCGTGTTGACGATATTTCCGACCAGGCGGAGCGCCGCCTGCCGCGTGGGGTTTTCAATCATCGATCCTGAGCTCCTTCACCGTCTCGAAGGGCACTTTCGGAAATTCCTGCCAACTTACCGAAGCATCGTCGGGGCCGCCTTCGGCGGCGATCGCCTCGCGCCACTTCTCCTTGAACTTCTTGCCGTTCTTCACCGTCAGGTAGCGATAGCTCGTGCCGGGCATGTCGCCGGTGGTCACGTTCTCGAAGTGGTAGACGAAGACCGCCGGATCGTAGCGGCAGCGCCACCCGGCCGCGCGCGCGCGGTAGCAGTAGTCGATGTCCTCGAACTGCACCGGGTGGAAACGCATGTCCAGCGGCCCGAGCGCGTCCGCCACGTCCTTCGGCATCATCCAGCACGCGCTGATCAACGCCTGCGCGTCGCACGCCTCGTCATAGCGCGGATCGTCGCGTGCGGCCCCGCGGCCGCGGAAGACCACCCGCCCGCCGCGGCAGACCGTGCAGCCGGCCTGCTGGATCGGATTGGTTCCTTCCGCAAACAGGATCTTCGGGCCGAGAATGCCGATATCCGGCTCCGCCCGCAGCGCGCGGATCATCTTCTCCATCCAGCTTCGCACGCCGAGCACGACGTCGTTGTCGAGAAAGACCACGTAGTCGCCGCCGACTTCCGCGAGCGCCCGGTTGCGGCCGGCGACCGCGCCGATATTCTCCGCCTCGTGCAACCTCTTCACCGTCCAGCCGCGTTTCCCCGCCTCCGCCGCGAACCCGGCGAAGACCGCGGGCGTATCGTCGGTCGAGCCGTTATCGAGCAGCACGACCTCCACCGCGTCGTGCGTCGAGCCCAGCAGGCTCTCGAGCGTCCGGCGCGTGTAGCGGCTCTTGTCGCACGCCAGCATGACGATGGACACGCGTTCGCTCATGTCTCCGCCACGATGTAGGCGATCCACCCCTCGCAGTTCTCGGCGCGGGTCCGCTTCTTGAAGACGCCGTCGCCCTCCTCGCGCTTCTCGTCCCAGCCTTCCCAGTAGACGTCGGTGCGGGCGAACCCGGCCTCGGCCAACAGGTCCGTAACCTCCCGCGCCGTCCAGAGCCGCCAGTCGTAGCTGAAGGCTTTCTTCATCTTCGAGCCGTCGGGGAAGTGGAAGTGGATGTAGTTGACCGCCTCGTTGGTGATGGGATTGAACTCGTGCTGGTCCCAGACGTAGGTGAAGCCGTCCTTCTTCTTCTTCTCCTTCAGCGTCTGCTGCGCCTCGGTGCCGCCGTAGATGTCGAGGACGAAGAGTCCGCCGGGCAGGAGGGCGTTGCGCACCGCGGCGAAGTAGGCCGCCAGCTCCGGGCGCGTCTTGAAGATGAAGTAGCTGAAGTTCATCGCCAGCACCACCTCGACCCGCGGTTCGTTCACCGCCAGCACGTTGTCGTGGATCAGCGTTACGTGCGCGGCGCGTTCGCCGAGCGGTTCGAGATGACGCTCGCGCCCCCAGGCGAGCGTCTCGGCGTCGAGGTCGACCCCGAGCGCGCGGTTGTCCGCGTGGCGCTTGACGAATTCCGCGGCGGTGACGGCGGTGCCGCAGAAATCCTCGCGCAGGAGTCGCGGCTTGCGCCTGTTGCGTTTCTTGAACACCTTCTCGACAAAGTCGACGTCGGCTTCGGGGCACTGAACCGCCTGTTCGTAGAGCGCGTGCCTGTTCGCGGTCTTCGCGCTCAGGCGGCGCTTCTTCTTGGCCATGGGACGGGTCTCCTTCTGCAGGGCTGTCATGACGCCTATTGTGCAGAATGCGCGGCTGAATGAAAGAGGGGAGCGCCTACCCGGACGCGCCTTCCCGGGCACGAATCCGGAGCACCGGCGACGGCACGTGGCGCGGCGCCACGAGAATGCGCAACTCCTGGCGCGCGATCAACTCACGCGCGTGCAGTTGCATGCACCCCAGCGCGATCTCGGGACGGTTGTTGGTTTCGCTCAGATGCGCCAGCATCACCGCCTGCAGCCGCGTATCGGCAAAGTCGCGCACCAGCGCGGCGGCCTCCTCGTTGCTGATATGCCCCCGGGCGGAGGCGATGCGCGCCTTGAGCTTCTTCGGGTACGGCCCCGTCGCCAGCATCTGCGGGTCGTAGTTGCTCTCGAGCACCACCGCGTCGAGCGTCGGCAGCAGGTCCGCCAGCCCCGGCCAGCACGTACCCAGATCGGTCAGCACGCCCACGCGCAGGCCGTTGCGTTCGAGCACCAGCGCCACCGGCTCCTGCGCGTCGTGCGGCGTGGCCAGGGTGTGAATGTGGAAACCGCCGACGCAGAGGATATCGCCGGGGCGGAAACGGCGCGGTCCGACCACACGGTGCAGATCGTGCGCGCAGCGGCGGTGCGTGCCCTCGGTCATGAAGAGCGGCAGCCCGTGCCGACGCGAGAGCACCCCCGCTCCGCGCGCGTGGTCGTGATGGTCGTGCGTGAGGACGAGCCCGTCGACGCGGTCGATATGCCCGCCCACCGTCTGCATCGCCCGCTCGATGGCGCGGCCGCTGACGCCCGCGTCGACGAGGATCGCCCCGTCGGCGCACTCGGCGTAGACGGCATTGCCGGAGGACCCGCTGACCAGGGTGCAGAGGCGTATCTCGGGCACGTCACTCCTTCTCGAATTGCCGGCGCAGATTCAGGAAGAACGGATCGTATTCGCCGGAGGCGAAGTCCGGGAACGTCCACGGCAGCGCCTCGAAACGGCCGCCGCGACGATATTGCAGCGTCACCTCGGCGTAGACGCCCTCGCGCAGGTACACCCGGTGCGCGAAGTTCTTGCAACTTGCCAGCACCACCTTGGCGCCGGTCACGTACCCCGGGTCGAGATTCACCGGCCGGGGATACGGCGTCTTCAGCTCCGCGGCCAGCTCCGCCTCGGCGGCGTTTGCCCGCAGCTTGCGCGCGGCCAGCTCGGCCGGATCGAACCAGCCGTCGAAAGCAAAAAACGCGCGCCGGATCGCTTCGCCCGTTTCTTCCCGGTAGTAATCGGTAGAAGTAAACGGCAGCGTCTCGCTCGCCAGACGGATCCCGCCCCAGAGCGCCGTCGCTCTCTCCCGGGCCGCGTCCAGGCATCGTTCGTCCGCGGCCAGGACGCCGGTGAAGAAGATCGCGCGCGCCGGCGGCGCGTTCGTGGCCATGGCGAACCTCTCGCGGAATCGACGAATGGCACAGCGAAAGGGTTAGAATACCGGCCGGGCGCTTTCGAATCCAGTCCTTCTTGCATGCCGGAGGCGTTTTCCGTTGCGGCCGTAGCGTCAGGCGCCCGCTTCCGGCGGCGGGAAGACGCCCGTGGCGATGGCGATACTGACGAAGACCCCGGTGCCGACGATAGCCCCCAGGCCCATCATGATCGCGCCGCCCAGGCCCAGCGTGCGCTGCAGCGCCTCGTTCATCGCTCCCCCGTTCGGTCAGCCTTCGGCGTCTTCGCCCTCCGGCGCGTCCTCCCCCTCGCCCTTCTTCGGCTTCTTCGCCGGCTTGTCCTGCTTCTTGAGTTCCTTGAGTTGCTTCGTCAACTCGGCCTGCTGCTGCTTGAGCGTCTCCTCCTCCTGCAACAGCGCCTGCCCTTCCGGATCGCTCGCGACTTTCTCGCGCAGCTTCTCCTCGTACGCCTTGCGCGCCTCGTCCATCGCCTGCTTGACCTGGAGGACTTCCTCGTCCTTCGCGAATTTCCGCTTGATCGTAGCGATCCGCTTGTTCAGGTCCCTCGCCTTCGTTTTCATTTCGTTCATCTGCTGCTTGATCGCCTCGGCGCCGCCCTCCGCCGCCCGTATCCCCATGCCCGTCAGGCTCAGGGCCACCAGCACCGCCAGCAACTTGCGCATCAACGTTCCTCCAAGAATCGAACCCGCGGGTCCGGACGCGGTTCCGTCGCGCCATCGCTTCTTTTACTCCGTTTCTTTCGGCTCGACAAGCCCAATCCGCGCGAAATCGCATGACGAAAAAACCCTCGCCGCACACACGACGAGGGCCGTTTCAGGGGAGTTATCGGCGGTTTCCGAGAAAACCGGCAGAGCTTTTACCTGGGTTCGACCTCGATGCCTGCGGGGAAGAACATCCGGTCCTTGTTCTCGAGTTCGTATTTTCCGAGCTGGCGGTTGGGAAATTTCCCGGTCGGGGTGTCGTAGAGCTGGTAGACGTGTTCGGCGGCGAACTTGGTCCTGGCCGAATAGGCGTCGCCCTCGAAGAGCACCAGGTGCGGCGCCGGCGCGCCGTTGAGCGCGAACTTCGCGTGGTTGGGCACTTCGACCCACATCTTGCACCCCGGCTGGAGCGCCACGTCGTGGTCGCCCACGCAGAGGCCCAGCGGTTTCTTCGCCTGGGTGGTGTAGACGGCGGCCTTGCCCGCATCGACCACCAGCCGCCCCTCCGAAAGGCGGATACAACCCTGGTTGCCCAGCACCACCTTGGCGCCCTCGTCGAGCAGGTTCAGGCCGACGAACTGCTCCGGGCCGTCAATCATGCGCGCCTGCATGCCCTCGGTGAACTGGAAGGTGTCGCCCTGGCCGTAGCGGCGCCACCGCGTCTCGTCGCGGCCGCGGACCTCGATCGGATCGCACGCGAGCACCCGGACGCCGTCGAGGTTCCCCGGCGCGACCTCCGTGCCGGGGTTCCCGTTGGCATCGGTATTCTGATGATGCATGACGGCGGGCAGGGCGAAGAAGAAGGCGACGGAGGCCGCCGCGGCGGTAACAAGGCCGTAGAGGGCGACGACCTTGCGCCGGCGTACCTGCCGGCGGGCGGCCGCAAGCGTCTGTTGCCTGGTCTTGAGCTGCCGCAGCAGATCGTCGCGAAAGTCCGCGCGGACGACCGGCTCCTCGTACGCCCGTTGCAGCAGCGTGGTGAAGAAGCGATCGGAGTTGCCGTCCTTGCCCGTATCCGTCATGTTTCGTTCCCTCGTTTCCCTGCGCTTCGCGGCTCCGGCGACGCCCGTCTTCCCGCAGCGTCCGCCGCTTGTTACATGTCGGGCGCTCCGCCCGATCCCCCGCGAAAACTCCCCCTGCAACGCGAATCCGGGGTTACCCCACCCCGGGCATATCCACCGCGATCATTTTGAACGCTTCGCGAAACGCCAGCCGCGCGCGCGTAAGCTGGCTCTCCACGGATTTTTCCGTCTTCTGCAACATGCCGGCGATGTCGCGCACCGACAGGTTCTTGTTGTACTTGAGCTCCAACAGCCGCGAATAGTTCTCCGGAATCGAACCCATGGTCGCGCCGACGAGAGACTTGAGCTCCTCGCTCTCGAGCGCGGCCTCGGGCAGGTTGTTCTCGTCCAAATCCGCGAAGAGCGTCTCGAGTTCGCCATCGAGCATGCTCCACGACTGCTCGTACTCCTTGGCCCGGCCCACCGTGGCGTTGGAACTGCGGATGCGGTTCCGGGAGAGGGTGATGATCCAGCTCTCGATGCTGCCGCGTTCGGGATCGAACCGGTCGGCCTTGGTCACCGCCTCCATGAACGTGTCGTGCACCACCTCCTCGGTATGGTGGTGGTCGCGCCCGACGCGGTAATAGACGTATCGGTAGAGACGGGGGAAGTAGGTATTGTAGAAGATCTCCAGCGCGTCCTCGTCGCCGTCGGCGATGCGTCCGACGAGCGCGGCCTGCTCCTCCCGGTCGGGAAGCGCGCTACGAGATTGTCTGCGCACGAAAACCACGATTTCTCCCCCGGCGAAAACATCTCGCCGCATAGCATCATTCTCTATTACTATCGTCCCGCGCGTCCGATCCTTCGCCTTTCCGGAAGGCTTCCGGCCGGCGTTGATTTCACAACTCGTTGATTTAAAGATGGTTATGTATTCAAAACAGCGTTTCGACGTTTTCTTTCTGCTGTTGCAGCTCCTCCAGGTGCTCCTGCAGGCGTTTTTCTCTTTCCTCCAGCAGCGAGGTCATCTTGTCTTCATCGACCAGCGCATACCCCTTATCGGTCTTCTCGATTCCCGGGTAGCCTTCGGCAAGGCCCGGATCCAGAATCTCGCGCAGGTAATCCACTTTTCGCAGCGCCAGCAGCACTGCGGCAGCGGTCGGGTCCTGCAATGCCAGCAGCGTTTTGGCCGCTTCCTTCCGCACCGCCGGGTGCTCCGCGTTTTGCGCCTGCGCGCGCACCGCGTCGCTGACGCGCGGATCGGCGAAGAGGGCGAGCTTCTGCAGCGCCTGCTGCCACGGGCGCGGATTGACATTCTGCGGGCATGGCCCGAGGGTCTTGAGCATCGTCGCCAGGATCGGCGCTTCGTGCGGCGTGGCGCAGGCCAGCAACACCTCGGCGATGCGCTGGCGCTCGTGCGCATGCTTCTTCTTCTCCAGCAGCGTCATCAACGGCGCGCAGGCGCGGGCGTCGCCGAGTTGCTGGAAGATCTGCAGGAAATAATGCTCCAGGCTCGAGGCGACCGGGCTCTCGACCAGCTCGCCGAAGATTTCGCTCAATTCGGGCACGTCCGCGGCGGTGACTAGATTGCGCATGCTCGCCGCGGCGGTGAGCTGGTTCTGGCGATTGGTGTCGCGCAGCAGTTTGAAGAGAATGCTCTTGGCGCGGGTGCTGCCCAGGTGCGCCAGCGACTGAAAGGCATTGCGGCGCACCCCGGCGTCGGGGTCGTCCGCGGCCATCTCCAGCAGGCGCTTCTCCGCGCGCAACTCGCCGAACTCCCTGAGCGCCAGCGCGCCGTGCGAGCGCAACGTGCTGCTCGTTGCCCGCGTCAGCACCAGCGCCGCCTCCAACGGTTCGCCCTGGCGCTCCTCCACCGCCGGCCGGCGGGTGGCCTCGACCACCTCCGCGAGGTTCGCGGCAATCGTCTCCAGCGCCTCGTCCTGAACGCGGCCGGACTTCTCGACGCTTTCGCGCACCGCCTGCAGCCGCATCTCCAGCACCTTCGCGCTCGTCTGCAGCCGGGTCAATTCCTTGTGCTGACGATAGACCAGCAGACCGGCGCCGCCGGTCGCGGCCAGGAGCAGGATGAGCAGCAGGATACCCGCGGTGCGCATCTACGTCCCCCGCTTGCTGTAATCCGGGCAGACGATGGCGTTGGGGCGTTCGGGCCGCAGGCACGCATCGCCATAGTCGTACTTGCAGGTATCGCAGAGATAGCGGCCGGTGAGCGCGTATTTCAACCGCTGCCAGAGTCTGCGGATGGGATTCATCTGGCTTTCTTTCCGTCCGGTCGGACCGGTGAAAAAAACGGAGGGAGTCGCCTCCCCCCGCAACGCGTTCCGTCTCGCCCGCCGCCGGAGACTACTCGCGCAGATCGATCGAGACGTCGCCGCCGGAGCCAAGCGGCGGCTCGGGCGCGGGCATCGTCCTGGGCTGGCCGCTGACGTACCCGGTCGCGGCGCCGACGAGACGCAGCTCGTCGACCACCAGCACATTCGCCTCCCAGCCCGGCGCCGATTCGATCCGGCCCCTGACGACGACGCGCTTGGCCTTGTAGCGCGACAGGTCGTACTTCGCCGAGCGCAGCAGGAAGAGCACCTCGCCGCCCTTGACCAGGCGGTACGCCGCCGGGCGGCTGCCGAGAAAACCGGTATGCTCCACCCAGCCGCTGTAACCGCCGGTGGACAAATCGCCCGGGCGCTCGCCTTCGGGAGGCGGCGTAAACTCCGGCTGCGCCGGCTGCGCGTCGCCGTCGGGCGGCACGGTCTCGCCGATTTCCTCGCGACGCTCTTGATACTGCTCGCCGATAGCGGCCTTGGCCGCGGCCGTTTCCTCGTCGATGCGAGCGAGCTCCGCGCGCAACTCCACCACCGAGGATCGTGCCTGTTTGAGATAGGCGCGGCGACGACGCAGTTCGAGTTCGGCGCGTTGCTTCTGCTCGTCGTAGTATTTCTGCCAGGCCTCGTCGTTCACGTGCTCGGCCTGCGGCGGACCGTCCGGACGCGCGGTTGAACCCTCGGTACCGCCGGCGCCCTCTTCTTCCGTTTCCTCGGCCTCGCTCTTGGCGATGGTGCCTTCGTGCTGGACGTACTTGTAATAGACCCAGGCGCGCGCGCTGTGCGGCGGCTTGATCCGCGCCCACTGGCCGCGCAATCCCGTCACCGTGACCGTATCGCCCACGCCGACCTGCCCGACGACGGTGCTGCCGATCCAACTGCGCGCGCGCAGATTGACCTTGTCCGCCTTGACGGCATGCTCCTCGCCGGCGGCGGGAATGTCGGGATTGGGCTCGCCCTCGAGATAGCGGGTGTGCACGTAGCAGTGCTGGTCGGGGGGATAGCCGATCTTGATCCAGTCGCCGACGCGTTCGTAGACGACGACGGGCGTGTCGGCGTCGACGGTGACGATGATCTCGTACTTGGTGCTCGCGCCGGCGCGGACGTTGACGCGCCCGCCGACGATCTTGCCCGGCGCGCCCGTGCTCTCGCCCACGCCCAGGTCGATCGTCTCCTCGCCCGGTCCCGGCGGCGGCGGCAAGGCATCCTCGTCCTCTTCCTCGGTCGTCCCCTCCGCGGGCGCGTCCGGGGCCACCGGCGGAGGCGCCGCCTCTTCCTCGTCCATCGGCGAAGGCGGCGGCGGCAGCGGCAGCTCCATCTCCTCCGCCTGCGCGGGCAACGCGTAAATCACACCTGCCAGCACGAAGACGAAACAACCGGCAAGCATGGATCTGAACATGGTCGGCCTCCTGTCGGATTCCCGCGCCGTAGTGTTTCCCGCGTACGGTACAGGCGTCGCATGGTTTGCGCGGTCACCGACGCGATGTACGCAACTTCCTTCGGAACATATAGTTCCGAAGGGATCCCCATCATTACTATCGACCGTATCGAAAAAACCTTCACAATGCAATACGAATTTGCGGCCGTGGCGGGATTGCGCCCTTTCCATGAAAACCGGAAAAGGCATTATGGCGGGATGCCATTACCGGTTACCGGTTCGATTTCTTCCGCCGGCGGCGGCGGCGTTTCTTGGGCTTCTCTTCCTCGGGTTTGGCCGGGCTCTCGCTGTGGCCGGCCTTCTCCGGGTGTTTCTCGTCGAAATCCTCGGCCAGGTAGGGCCTGACCAGTGATTCTTCGATGCAGTCCGAGCGCGAGTAGTCCAACAGTTCCGCCTCCCAGAGCTCCAATTCCACTCCGCGCGCGTGCACGCTCAGCGCCGGCGCGATCGCCGCGGCGAGCCAGATCTTCTCCCAGGGGATCTCCTGCAGCGCCGCGCGCATCTGCGGCGCGTGCTCCGCGGCCAGTTCCGCCTCCCGCGCCAGCAGAATCGTCAGCGCCGCCTGCATCGTCGCGGCCACGGTTTCGCGCTCGTGATCGATGCGCCGCCAGGATTCGGGAAAGACGAACGGCTCGCCCTTGCCCGTCTGCGCCGCGCGCCAGTCCAGCTCCGGCGTCTCCTCCAGGATCGCCGGGTCGAGCTTCCGCCACGCGTCCAGATGCGGCGTGGCGCGGCGGCCGATTTCCAACGCCCGTTCACGGACAAGCGCGCGCCGGTCTTCGTCCGGGTCCAACCGCCCCAAGATCAGGTATGCCAGTTGCACCGCCAGCAGTCGCTGGGGCGAAACGACTTCCTCGCCGGCAAAAGGCGCTGCCAGCCGGGCCTTGTCGACTTCGTTTGCCTTCTCTTCGAGAATGCCGGCCCAGTTTGCGTCACCGCTGATCTCGGCCGCCACCGCCAGCATGGCCAGCAGCTTCGCACCGGTCTCGGCATCGGCGCGGTCGAGCGGCTCGTCCACGGGCGGCTTTCCCGCCAGCGCGGGGATGGCGAACTTGTCGCGCTGCAGCCGCTGTATCCATTTGCCGACGATGTTCTTGAGCTTGTCCTGGCTCTCGGGAGCGATGGCGGCGGTGTGTACCGCGCGCCAGGCCGCGAACGCCCAGAAGAGGTGCGAGTCCGGGTCGGTCCAGCCGTAGTAGCCCCGACCGTCGGGGGTCAGTCCGCGGGCGAGATAGCCTTTGGGCGCGGTCGTGGCAATGCGGATCAGTCCGCCGATGAGGCGGTCGAAGACGCGTTCCTCACCGCTGCCGGCGAACCCGCTCTCCAGGCGCAACAGGTAGCCGTCGAAGAGCAGCGCGCCGTTCCGGGCGCATTCGGCCATGCCGCTGCCGCGCGCGCAGGCGTCGGGCTTGTTCTGCTTCGTTTCGTTGGCCGTGGGCAGCGTCTTGCGCGGGAATTCCTTGGGCGAGGCGCGATAGTCGTAGCACAGCCCGAGCTTGCGGAAGACGAATCCCTCCTCCAGGGCGACGACAACGCGGTGCATCGTCTCGCTGAGGCCGGGCGGCTGTTCAGTCGATTGTTCGGACATACTTTCCTCGTCGATGCATACGCGAGAACGGCCATTGTCGCAGCCGGGACGCGGATTTGCAAGTACAAACGCTTGGCTGGAAACGCTTCAGCCGTTATCATCCGGTGTCGGTACGAACGCAGCGACCGACCGAAGGGGACTACGACATGGCTTTGACGATCGAGGAACTGACGGCATTTCTGCAGGAGCGCCCGCCGCGCCTCCTGCCCGAGCGGATCGAACGCGCGGGGGTCAGGCCCGCGGCGGTGCATTACATGTGGCCGGGCCTCTTTCTCTTCGCCGCGCTTCTGCTGGCCTATATCCTCGGCCTGCATCAACTGCCGGTGGATATCAAGCTCGACTACGGGCAGCCGGTCGCCGCGCCGGGCGTGGTCACCGCCGCCGAGAAGACCGGCGCGCGCTATGGCGGACGCGGCCGGCGGGGCAAGCCGTTCTACCGTATCCGTTATCGTTTCACCACCGCCGACCGGCGCGAGCACGAGGGCGTCTGCTTCGTCACCGGCGGCACGCATCATCCGGGCCGGCGGCTGGCAGTCGAGCACCTGCCGGAGGATCCGACAATCTCGCGCATCCCCGGCAGCAAGCATGCCTTCGGCGGCTATTTCAGCCTGCTCTCGCTGCTCTTCATCGTGCCGGCGTTCCTGTTCTGGTATTTCATCCGCCGCGCGCGGGCGCGCAGCCGGGCGCTGCTGGTCGACGGCGTCTTCGCCTCCGCGACCGTGACCGGCCTGGTCGATACCGGGGTACGCGTCGCGCACGACAAGCGGTACCGCATCGAGTTCGTCTACGCCGGCGCCGACGGCGAGTACCGCGGCCACGCCCACGCCTTCGGCGACCTCGCCGCGCGCGCGCAGGCGCTCAAGAACAAGGGCGAGACCGCAGGCGTGCTCTACCGGGCGGACGACCGGAAACACGTGCTGTGGGTGGATGCGCTGTTGGAGAACGTACGATGACGGCCGAGCATGTCGATTTCCGTCTGCAAAGCGGCCAAGAACTCCACGCGCGGCGCTGGGTCGTGGGCAACGCCGAGAGCGTGGTGCTCTGCCTGCACGGGGTGGAGAGCCACGGCGAATGGTTCGACGAGGCGGCGGCGGCGCTGAACCAGCGCGGCCTGTCCGTCTACGCCTACGACCGCCCCGGATGGGGCCTGAGCGAGGGGACGCGCGGACACCTGGCCACGTACGCCGAGACGCTCGGGCAGATCGAGGAAGTAATCGCGCGCCTGCGTCTGCTGTACGAGAAGGTCCACCTGGTCGGGCTCTCCTGGGGCGGCTTGCTGGCGCTCTACGCGGGTCTGCGGCGGGGGCTGCTCTTCGACTCGCTGACGCTGCTGGTGCCGGGGCTGGCGACGCGGACGGACCTCTCCTCGGCGACCAAGGCCGCGCTCGCCGCGTATATGGCCACCGGCCGCTTGCGGGCCACGGTGAAAATCCCCATCCACGACGACTGGTTCACGCGCCGCCCGGAGCGGACGGCCTACATCCGCGACGATCCGCACCGGGTGAAGCGCATCAGCGCGGCCTTCTGCGTGGAGTCGTTCAAGATGCGCGCGTTCTGCCGCGCCAACCTCGGCAGGCGCAGGCTTCCGGCGACGACGCTGCTGTTGGCCGGCGACGACGAGATCATCGACAACGACGCCACGCGCGCGCTCTTCGCCCGCACGGACGTTACGGTCCGCGAATTTCCCGGCGCGGCGCACTCGCTGGTCTTCGAGGTGCCCGAGGAGACCGCCGCCGCCATCGCCGAGAACGCCGCGCGCGCGCACCGGATCGAAGAGCCGCGGCGCATTCTGGTCATGGGCGCGGGCGCGGTGGGCAGCCTCCTCGGCGGGCTGCTGGCGCTGGGCGGGCACGAAGCCTGCCTTGTCGGCCGCCAGGCGCATGTCGACGCGGTCAACGCCGACGGCTTGCGGATCACCCTCGGCGGCGGCGGCCGGACCGTTCGCGACCGCCTGCGCGCGGTCACCGACATCGCCGAAGCGCCCGGGCCGTTCGACCTGGTCGTCCTCTGCGTCAAGAGCTTCGATACCGACGAGGCCCTGGCGGCGCTGCAGCCGGTCGTCGGCCCGGAGACGGCGATTCTGAGCCTGCAGAACGGGACCGGGAACGAGGCGAAGATCTGCGCCGCGTTGCCGGAAAACCCGGTCCTCGGCGGCGCCATCTGCGCGTATCTCGAATTCACCGGGCCCGGACAGGTCGCCTGGAGCGACGACCGCGGCGGCATGGTCGCCGGCTGCGCCGGCGGGGACGCGCGGAAAGCCGAGGCGGTCTGGCGGAACATCCTCCCGGCCACAGGGATGGAGACGGCATTCGTCTCGTCTTCCGTTTCGGTGAAGTGGTCGAAGCTGATGCTCAACGTCGCCTTCAACGCGCTTAACGCCGTCACCGGGCTGCCCACGGCGGAGATCCTGGCCCACCCCGAATACGGCACGCTCGCCGCCCGCGCCCTGAGAGAGGGCTTCGCGGTCATGCGCGCGCGCGGAGTGGATCCGGTGGACTTGCCCGGCTACCCGGTCACGCGCATGGCCAGGCTCTGCCGCCTGCCGGCGTGGATCGTCCGCCCGGTGCTCGCGCGCCTCACCGCGGGACAGACCAAGACGGTCAGCTCCATGGCGCAGGACTTCGCCCGCAAACGCCGCACGACCGAGATCGACGATATCAACGGCGCGGTGGTCCGCGCGGGCCGCGCGGCGAACGTCGCCACCCCGGCCAACGAGGAACTGGTCGCCCTGGTGCGCGCCGCGCGCGAAGGAGCCTCGCCATGACGCTGGTGCTGACGCGGCTGGAACTGCGCGAGGTGGAGATTCCCTTCCGCTTCTCGTTCAAGCACAACCTGGCCGCGCGCACGGCGGCGCGGTCGCTTATCCTGCGGCTGTATACCGGCACCGGTCACGTCGGCTACGGCGAGGCAATCCCGCGCGATTACCTTACCGGCGAGACCCTCGAGAGCGCCTGGAAGGATATCGCCGAGCGCTGGTGGCCGGCGGTCAAGGCGCTGAACCTGACGCCCGGCGAGTCGCCGCTGCGGACGTTGCGCGGGGTGTACGAGGAAGCCGACCGCGAGCGCAGGACCGCCGGGTACGCCGGGCTCGACATCGCCGTCGTCGACGCCTGGTCGCGCGCCACGGACACGCCGCTGCCGCGTATTCTCGGCGCCATGCCCGAACCGGTCGCGCTGAGCGCGGCTATCGGCGGCGGTTCGGTCAGGAGTGCGCGGCGGCAGGCGCGGTTCTTCCGCTTTCTGGGCTTCGAGGAATTCAAGCTCAAGGTCGGCCGAGACGACGACCGCGCGCGCGCGGCCGCGGTGCGCGGCGTCATCGGCCCCGATCGCGACCTGCGCCTCGACGCCAACGCCGCCTGGGACGAGAAGACGGCGCTCGCGCGCATGGACGAATTCGCGAACCTCGACATCAGCTCGCTCGAGCAGCCGCTCCCGCCAGGCGACGTACAAGCGCTCGCGCGTGTCCAGGCCGAGAGCGGCGTGCCGGTGATGGCCGACGAAAGCCTCTGCACCCGCGCCGACGCGTTGCGGCTCGCGCGTGCGGAGGCGGCGCAATTGTGGAACGTGCGGCTGGCCAAGGTCGGCGGCTTCAGCGGCGCGCTCTCGCTGTTCCGTCTCGCCGGCGAATGCGGCATCGGCGTGCATTTGGGGGTCCTGGTCGGGGAGACGTCGATCCTCGCGGCGGCCGGCCGGGCGCTCGCGGGTATCGCACCGTTCGCACACGTCGAATACGGTTTTCCGCGGCTTCTGCTCAGACGCGATCCGGTGCGCGGCGATCCGGGCGGACTCTTCGGCACCGGCAGGCCCCTCGGCGCGGCGGCCGGGCTCGGCGTCCACGCGCGCGAGCGCCTGCTGGAGACATTTACCCGTCGCCGGATCGAACTGGATTGACCGGATGAACGCGCCCGCACCGACCTGGCGGCAGGTGGTTTGCGACCTCGGCGAACGTTTCGCCGTCTTTCTCGCCGCGCTCTGCCTGGGCTTGCGGCCGCTGGCTTCGGGCCAGACGGCGGCCGAACCCGAGACTGCGTTCATCGGCGTGCTTGCGGCGCTGTCCTTTCTCCTCTGGCTGAGTACCAGGTTGCTGGCGGGCCGCTTCACCTTTCCCAGGACGCGCGCGCTCTGGGGCCTGCCGCTGCTGCTGCTGCTGGGCGCGCTCTCGCTGCAGCAGGCAACCGTCGGCGGCGCGGCGCAGCCGGCCATGGACCTGTACCGCGCGTGGGTCAACGATATCCTCCTGTTTCTTGTTATTCTCGACACCGCCGGCAAGCCCGCGGTCTTCCGCCTGTATCTGTCGTGCCTGCTGGCCGGGCTGGCCGTGGCGGTGACGTACGGCTTGTACCTGCGCTGGTACGGCCTGGAGTATCTGCGCGCCATCTGGGCGCAGAGCGACACGCTGGCCGCGCGCGCGGAGGGCACCGCACGCGAACAGCTCTTCGCCTACCGCCTCGCCAGCGACCGCATCGCCGGACCGTTCGGCTTCTATCCCAACGCCTTCGCCGGCTACCTGCTGCTCCTGGCGCCGCTCCTGTTCGGCCTTCTCGTCGGCCGGAACGGCCAGGACAAGGAGCGCGGCCGACTGGCGATCCTGCTGGGCGCGGCGACGGTGCTGGCTTTCGTCTACACCGGCAGCAAAGCCGGTTTCCTGGTGGCCAAGCTGTTCGAGCTCTCGGCGCTGGGGCTGCTCGTCTCCGAGCGGACGGACCGCTGGCGGCGGCGGGTGGACCTGCTGGGGCTGCTCGTACTGTTGACGCTGGCGTGCCTGGCGCTGGCCGGTTTGATCTTCCTTGCCCTGTGGAAAGGGCTCGGCGTCGAACCGGCCGTGGCCGAAAGCTGGGCGGAAACCGCGTTCGGCCTCTTCTGGTTCGGCGAGTGGCTGTTGCTGCTTCGGCGCGTGCGGCAAGAAGCGTCGCCCGGACGCGGGCCGGGTCTGGCCGGCTCTATCTCCGCCGCCGCGCTGGCGCTGTTGCTGGCGTCGTTGCTGGCCGGCGCGCTGCCGCCGCTTCGCCTGAGCGGGCGCAATCTGACCGAGCCGGCGCAACGCAACGTCCTGCGTCAGCTCAGCGTGCGCGGGAACTACTGGATCGCAGCCGCGCGCATGATCGCCGATCACCCCTGGCGCGGCGTGGGGCTGAACAACTTCCAGTACCTGTATACCCGTTACAAAACGCTGTCCGGCTGGGAGACGCGCCGCGCGCACAATCATTACCTCCAACTCGCCGCCGACGGCGGCCTTCTCTATGCGCTGGCCTTTCTCGTGTTCTGGTTGGCGGTGCTGCGACCGCGCACACAAACGCCCGCGCCACCGGAGGCAGAGCGTTCCGAACCGGTCGACGCGATCCGCCGGCTGGGTCTTCTCGTCGGCATCGCCACGTTCGCGCTCTTCCTCGCGGGCTATCTCTACGGCTGGTTCGGCGGGCTCGGGCTGGAATTCATCGAGCAGGAACTCCACGGCGCGTCACGGCGCGGTGGCGCGGCGGTGCTGGTCCACGGCGGCGTTCACCTGCTGCTGCCAATCGCTTGGTTCGTCACCTATCGCTTTGCCTGGAAGCGCGCCGGGACGGCAGGTTTGGCGCCGGTGCTGCTGCGGCTGAGCGTGTTGCTGCTGCTGCTCCACATCATCGTCGACTTCCACTTCTATCTGACTTCGATTCATACCGTTGCCTGGGCCATTGCCGCGCTGGCGCTGGCGGCAATCTGCCGGGAGCGCTTCCATCCGGCGCTGCCGCCACGTCTGGCCACCGGCGGCGCCGCCGGCGCGCTGGTTGCCGGCATGATCCTGCTGGTCCTGCTGCCGCTGCGGCACTGGCAAGGCGTTCTCGCCGCCGACCGGGCACAGACAGCGGTGCAGGCGGCCTATATGGCCGATCCGGTGAAGCGACGGCAGGCGTTCGATACAGCGCAAACGCTGCTGGACAACGCGCTGCGCCGACGCCCGTACGACCCGCACCTGGTCCGGCGGCGGGCCGAATTGAACGAAACCCGTCTGCGCATGAGCATTTACGCCACATTGCCGCGCGGATTGAACCCGGCGCAGGCCCGGCAGCGCTACCGGCAACGTCTTGCACACCTGCCGCCGGCGCTGGAGCCATTGCGTCAAGCCGTTCTCGCCGACCGGCAACGCCTGGCCGAAGAACTGATCCCCGACGCCGCGGCGGCGCATTACGCGCTGAGCCAGACACTGGTGCGGCTTTTTCCTGACAATTTTCAAAAAAAAATCGCTGCGATTTCGGCGCTCGAACAAGCCTGCCATCTGTACCGCTATCGCCCTTTGTACCATTTCGAACTTGGAAAAATATTGCTGCAAACAGGACAAAAGAAACCTGCGAGAGAGCATATTGGTTACTCATTGTCTCTAAATATGCAAATTTCGGATAATCGTGCGAAGCTAACCCCATCGCAGGTTCGTGAAGCAGGCGCGCTGCTGACACAGTGTGATTCCTAGAACACCTATAGGCCGCGCTGCCGGGCAATCCGTTTTCCGCTTGCATCTGCCGATTCAGATAGCATAGTGTGATAATCTCGCTTTTCGACCGGAATTGCCCGAAGGAGCCGACTCGCGGCGATGCAGGTTCTCTTTGTCGATGACGATACCGAAGTTCTACAGCTACTGAGCACCATCTGCTCGCTGGTGGAGCTCGAGCACGACGTGGCGCACAACATCGACGAGGCGCTGGAGAAGCTGACCAGCCGTCGTTTCGAACTGGTCGTCACCGATCTGAAAATGCCCGACGCCGACGGCGTCGTCCTGGCCAGGGATATCCGCGATCACCATCCCGACGTTGGCCTCTTCGCCTTTACCGGCGAGATCGCGTCTTACAACCGCAGCGAACTCGAGAAGCTCTTCGAAGAGATCTACCTCAAGCCCGAGCAGTATTCGCGCATGATCGGCGACGCGCTCAAATTCCTGGCCATCCGCAAATATCCGTTCCTGGCGTGAATTTTCTTTTTTTAACCCGTCACGGATCCATACAATGAGCGTGAACGACCACTTAACATGACGAGACCGCCATGTCCGTACTCTTCGTGGACGATGACGCCATGATCCGCGACCTCTTCGCCGTCCTGGCGCAAGAGCTGGGCGTTCCCTGCCGGATCGAACCGAACCCCGAGACCGCGCTGGAACTCTTCGAAGCCGGAGCTTTCGAGGTGGTCGTGACGGATCTGGACATGCCGCAGATGTCGGGCGACCAGTTCGCCCGGGCGCTCAGGCGCATCGACGCGGAGGTGCCGATCTACGTCTACACCGGCGGCAGCGCCTTCTACTCCGAGGGCGTGCTCGAACAGGTCTTCGACGGGATCTATCTCAAATCGCAGGGCTTGTCGACGCTCTTCGCGGAGATCCTCAAAGCCATGGCGGTGCGGCAGTATCCCGAGCTCGCGCCCATGGCGCTGCGCAAATCCCGCCCGGCGTGAACCGGCCTCACTCCACCGTCACGCTCTTGGCGAGATTCTTCGGTTTGTCCACATCGCAGCCGCGCGCGTCGGCAATATAGTAGGCCAGCAGTTGCAGCGGCACCGCGCAAACGATGCTGTTCATCACCCCGCTCTCGGCGCGGACGTACATGACGTCGTCGGCCAGCTCGTGGATCGTGTCGTCGTCGTGCGAGGCGATGGCGATGACCTTGCCGCGGCGGGCCTTCACCTCCTGGATATTCCCGAGCACCTTCTCGTAGCGCCGGCCTTTGAGCGCAATGAAGAGGCAGGGCATGTTCTCGTCGATCAGCGCGATCGGCCCGTGCTTCATCTCCGCGGCGTCGTAGCCCTCGGCGTGGATGTAGCTGACTTCCTTCAGCTTCAGCGCCCCTTCCATCGCCAGCGGCCAGCCGGTGCCGCGCCCGAGGAAGAGCACGTTCTTCGCCTCCTGATAGCGCAGCCCGATCTGGCGGATATAGTTCGCCGTCGAGAGGATCGCCTCCACGCGCGAGCCGACCTCCATCAAATCCCACGTTCGCCGGCGCAGCTCCTCGACGTCGACCGTGCCGCGCACCCGGCCCATGTGCAGCGCCAGGATATACAGGCTGGCGATCATGGCGGTGAAGGCCTTGGTCGAGGCGACGCCGATCTCGGGGCCGCAGTGCATGTAGAAGACCGCGTCGGCCTCGCGGGCGATGGAGCTGCCGACGGCGTTGACCACCGCGAGCACCTTGCAGCCGCGTTCGCGCGCGAGGCGCACGCCGTGGAGCGTGTCCATGGTCTCGCCGGACTGGGTAATGGCGATGACCAGCACCGACGGATCGAGGATCGGGTCGCGATAGCGGAAGTCCGCGGCGTATTCGGCGTAGGACGGGATGCGCGCAACGCGTTCGATCATGTTGCGCCCGATCATCCCCGCGTGGTAGGCCGTGCCCTGCGCGAGCATGACGATGCGCGAAACGCCGCGGAAGTAATCGTCCGGCAGTCCCACCCCCTCGAGGTTGAAACGCGGCGGCGCGTCCGCATCCTCCGGCAGCACCACCCGATGGCGGACCAGCCCCATCAGGCACTGCGGCTGCTCGAAGATCTCCTTGAGCATGAAATGCTTGTACCCGCCCTTCTGCGCGGCCTCGGCCGACCAGTCGATCTCGGTGACCCTGGCCTCGATCTCCGCACCGTTCTGGCGCACGGTAACGCCGCCGGGCGTGCAAACGGCGAGCTGCTCGTCTTCCAGGAAGATCACCTTCTTGGTGTGCGGCAGGATCGGCACCGCGTCGGAGGCGAGCAGCGTTTCGTTCTCGCCGAGGCCGACCGCCAGCGGGCTGCCGCGCCGCGCGCCGACGATCAGGTCCGGCCGGTCGGCAGCGACGATGCCCAGGGCATACGTGCCGTCGAGCATCGGCAGCACTGTTTCCACCGCCGCTATCAGATCGCCCTCGTACGCGCGCGCGATCAGGTGGGCGATCACCTCGCTGTCGGTCTGCGAGCGGAAACGCTCCGGGTCGAACTCGCGGCGCAAGGCTTCGAAGTTCTCGATAATGCCGTTGTGGACCACCGCGATACGCCGATCGTCGTTCAAATGCGGGTGGGCGTTGGCGATACTCGGCGGGCCGTGGGTGGCCCAGCGGGTATGGCCAATCGCCGTGGCGCTCGGCGGGTGCCCCTCGAGCACCTTGCGCAACTCCGCCACGCGCCCCTTGACCCGCTCGAGCATCAGCCCGCCGCCGTCGACCGCGGCGATCCCGGCCGAGTCGTAGCCGCGGTACTCCAGCGCTTCCAGCCCCGCGATGACCGCGGCGATGCCGTCTTCCCGGCCGACGTAGCCGACGATTCCGCACATGGCGTTTCTCCCATTGGGATAGCTATCGATTCGTGACGTTCATACCAGCACGCCCGGCCCCAGCATGCCCTCGGGATCGAACGCCGCGCGCAACGCGCGCATGCCCTCGAGCACCGCCGGCGGGTACTGAATCGCCAGCATCGGCTTCTTGATCCGTCCGATGCCGTGTTCGGCCGAGACCGCCCCGCCCATCTCGACCACCGCCTGCGCCCACTCGCGGTAGAGCGCCTTGGCCTTGCGCATGTCCGTCTCATCGCGCGGCAGGATATTGACGTGAACGTGGTTGTCGCCGATATGGCCGAAGACGACCGCTTCGAGCCCCGCATTCTGCAAGCCGCGCCGGTACAGGGCGAAGACCGCGCGCAGCTTCTCGTCCGGCACCGCCATATCGGTACCGACCTTGTGCAGCGACGGGTTCTCGCGCTTGCGCCGCCCGATCAGGGCATTGACCGCTTCGGGCACGGCGTGGCGGAACGCCTTCTGCTTCTCCAATTCGTCCACGCCGATCGCCGCCCAGGTGCGCTCGCCGGAGGAGTCCACCGCGTCCAGGAGACTTTCGATCCGCGCCGCCGCTTCGTCGATCGTGTCTTCCTCGCCGCTCAACTCCAGGTAGACCGCCGCGCCGTCGAAGAGGCGCAGGTTCGGCACCGTGCTCGCGGCGCCCTCGGCCGCGCGCTTGGCCTCGAGCAATTTCAGCGCCTCGACGTCGAAGTACTCGATGGCGTCGAACGCCTGCTCGCTCGCGCGGGCGTTCTCTACCAGCATCAGCGCCCGCTCCTCGTCGGGGACTACCGCGATGACGCCGAGCACCGTTCGCGGCCGCGGCGCCAGGCGCAACTCGACGGCGGTCACCGCGCCGAGAGTCCCTTCGCTGCCGATGAAGAGATCCACCGCGTCCATCGTCGGCGTGAGATAATATCCGGCCGTGCACTTCGTCCGCGGCAGGCGTATCTCCGGCAGGCGGATTTCCCGCACGGTGCCGTCGGCGCGAACCAGGCGCAACATGCCGTTCTCGGCTCGCGCTTCCCCGCGGCGAAGGTGCAGCCTCTCTCCGGTCGGCAGCACCACCTCCAGCCCGCGGACCCAGTCGCGCGTGGCGCCGTAGCGATAGGTGCGCGCGCCCGAGGCGTTGCATGCCACCGCCCCGCCGATGGTCGCCGTCTGTTCGGTCGGATCGACCGGAAACCAGAGCAATTGTTCCGCATCGGCGGTGTAGGCGCGGAGTGCCTCGCGGCCGGTCGGCGGCAGCGCGGCGAGATCCTTGTGCTGCAATACCCGCGACAGCTCGTGCAGCGTCACGCCCGGTTCGGCGCGCAGGAAGCAACCGTCTTCGTCGCGGCCGAAAGCGAGCAGCCGCTTCATCCCCGCCAGCGAGATCACCGCCTCGGCGTCGATGGGCACGCCCGCGCCGGTGATGCCGGTGCGGCCGGCCGAAACAACGCAGCGCCACCCCGCGTTCCGGACCGCCTGCATGGCCCCGGCGACCTCCGCGGCGGTGGTCGGGAGGTACAACGCCTCGATCCGCGGCGCGCTCAGGCGCGACTCGTCGCCGAGGACGTCGCTGTAACGCTCGGCCAGTTCCGCCGGATCGTCCACGCAGGGGCAATCCGCCGGTCGCGGCGGCGCGCAGCGCAGTTCGTTGCTCATCACGGTCTCCATCGGCGTTCCAGAATATCCGCGGCCGGGGCCGGGCACAAGACTTTTGCACAAAGGCTGCATTCGCGCGCCGCACCTGCCGATAGACGCTGCAGGGGTTTCCGGAGAGCGAATATGGAATCCGGCGTGCAACCGCGATTCGGCGTCTTCATCACCATGACCGTCGGGCTGCTTCTGGGCTTCGGTCTGATCAGCCAGGTCGGCAAGTATGCCGAGAACGAGAAACTGCTCGAGGCGTTCGGTCTCGCCGGCGCGGACGAGGAAGCGCGCGAACTCGAAGAACAACGCCTGCGTACCGTCGTCCTGCTCGGCGTGCCCGAGGACGGCGAAGATCGGCGCAATCCCTCCGGTGATCGCCCGGTACGCAGCGTGCACGGCGAAAGAGGGCCTCAACGGCGAACCCCGCCCTCCGATCCGCAGCCGGCCAATCCCGACCGCAACCGCCAACCCGACCCGGCGCCGACGCCTCCGCAGCACCGCCGGGAGCGTCGCGAACCGCAGCGGCGTTTCCGCACCTACGTCATCCGGCGCAACGACACGCTCTACCGCATCGCCGAGAAGTATTACGGCGACGGCGAGCGCTGGCGCTGGATCCTGCAGGCCAACCCGAACCTGAACCCCCGGCGCCTGCCGGTCAACGAAGCGATCCGCATCCCCCTCTCCAACGCGTTCAACTCCGCCATCCGCCCCGACGACGCCGATTCGTCCACGCTGTAACGCCTCCGGATTTTCCCGTCCTTGCGCAAAAACCCCTGACCGGATACAGTGATACGGTCAAGGTTGATGATCGCTGGGAAAAGAGGGAGACGACTATGGCGGCGGAGCTGCTCGACGGGGAAGCGCTGGCCCGGGAGATGCTCGAGGAACTGAAGCCGGATATCGAGAAGCTGCGCGCGGCCGGCAAGCCCCCGCGCCTGGCGGCCATCCGCGCCAACGACGATCCGGGCAGTAACTGGTACGCCAAGGCCCAGGCCAGGCACTGCCTGGAACACGGCATCGAGTACGTCCTGGACGATCTGGGTCCGGCGGCGGCATCGAACGAGCTTCTGGAAGTGATCGGCCGGCACAATAACGACGCGGCCGTCTCGGCGATCCTGCTGCACCTGCCGCTGCCGAAGGGTTGCGATTACCTCGAACTCGCCAGCGCCATCCGCCCGGAGAAGGACGCCGAAGGGGTCAATCCGGTCAATCTCGGCACGCTGCTGGCCACCGGCAACTGCGACCCGGCGCCATGCACGGCCATGGCCGCGGTGGAGCTCTTGAAACGAGTGCGGCCGGAACTGAAAGGCGCGCGCGCGCTGGTCATGGGCCGCAGCGCCATCGTCGGTAAGCCAGCGGCGTTGCTGCTGTTGAATTTGAACGCTTCGGTCATGATCGGCCACAGCCGCAGTGACGTCGCGGACCTCTGCAAGGACGCGGAGGCGATCATCGCCGCCACCGGCGCGAGCGGATTGAAGTGGTCGCGCTACAAGAACGCGCTCAAGGCGTACAAGGCCGGCAAGGGCGAGAAGCCGGCGCTGCCGGATCTGCGGCCGCTGATCCGCGCGGAGATGATCCGCCCCGGCGCCATCGTCATCGACGTCGGCGTCAACCACGTGCCCAAGGCGCTCGACGAGGAGGGCGAGCCGGTGAAAAACGACAAGGGCAAGTCCGCGATGCGATACGTCGGCGACGTGGATTTCGAGGCGGTCAGGGAGGTGGCCGGTCACGTGACCAGCCCCAGGGGCGGTACCGGACCGGTGACCAACGCGTTCCTGCTGCGCAACACCGTGCACGCGGCGCGGCGCGCGGCCGGCTTGTAGGATATGCCGTGAGCGAGAATGCCGCGAACCCGATGATCCTGCATCACATGAAGGAGCGGCTCTACCGTCAGCTGCCGGTCTTCTCCTTCGAGTTCTTCCCCCCCAAGACCGAGGCGGGCGAGAAATCGTTGAACCGCGCGCTCGAGGAACTGGTCGAGCTACAGCCCGATTACGTCTCGGTGACCTCCGGCGCCGGCGGCTCGACGCGGGACAAGACCAAGAACCTGGTCATCGGCATCCAGAAGGAATTCGGCCTGACGGTGATGGCGCACCTGACCTGTTTCGGCCACACCAACGACGAGATCCGCAGGCTCCTGCGCGAATACGCCGAGAACGAGATCTACAACATCCTCGCGCTCCGCGGCGACCCGCCACTCGGACAGACCGAGTGGAAGCTGGTCATGGACGGGCCCGAGTACGCCTGCGACGTGGTGGCGATGGCGAAGGCCACGGGGGCGTTCTCCATCGGCGTGGCCGGTTTTCCGGAGAAACATCCGCAGGCCTCTTCGATCAAAGAAGACCTGAGGCATCTCAAGACCAAGGTCGACGCCGGCGCCGACTTCATCATCACGCAACTCTTCTTCGACAACGACCTGTATTTCCACTACGTCAAGCAGGCGCGGAAGATCGGCGTCACCGTACCGATCATCCCCGGGATCATGCCCGTCACCAAGGCCGCGCAACTGCCGCGCTTCAAGGAACTTTCGCGCTGCTATATCCCGCCGGCGCTGGAGGAGTCGCTGCGCAAACGCGCGCGCAGCGAGGAGGAGGAACGCGAGATCGGGCTGGCCTACTGCGCCTCGCAGTGCGCGGACCTGCTCTGCCGCGGCGCGCCGGGGATTCATTTTTATACCCTGAACCAATCCCGCGCCTGCCAGACCGTGCACGCGGCGCTCAAGGCGATGGGTTACTGGAATCGATAAAACGCGCGTTCGGGTACGTTAACAGAAATCACATTTGCCACCTCCGTGGTTGCGGGTGTAGCCTTTATCGGTTGCGCGGCAGCAACATCGATTGTGCGCCGGTCGCTGCTATATCACGCCAACCTCTTGCGGGAGCGCTTATTGTGCCCGAACTGGATGTCAAGACCCTGGTCGTCGACGACGATCCGATCAACCGCATGCTGGTGGTCGATTTCCTGCAGGCGCGCGGTTACACGGTCCACGAGGGCGAGGACGGCGAGGCGGGCTGGAAACTCTTTCGGGAAATCCTGCCGGACTTTCTGGTCATCGACTGGATGATGCCGAGGATGAAAGGGCCGGAACTGGCGCGACACATCCGCGCGCACCCGGAGGGCTCCGACGCGGTGCTGCTGATGCTGACCTCGCGCAACGAGTCGGCGGACTTCCAGCAAGCGCTTGACGCGGGTGTCGACGACTACATCATCAAGCCGTTCACCCCGGGCGACCTGGAGGTGCGCATCCAGATCCTGGAGAAACGCCTGCGCCAGATCATGGAGCGCCGCCGGCTGGCGGAATCCCTGGCCCGGTCGGAGTACCGCCTGTCGTCGCTGATCGAGAACGCCGGCGTGCCGATGGTCATGACCGACCTCGACGGAGTGATCCGCGCGGTGAACAACACCTTCGCCGAGCTGACCGGCTTCGCCAAGGAAAACCTGCTGGGACGGCGCCGGCCGTTTCCGTTCTGGAACGAGGACGAGGCGGGCAACCTCGAGGCGGCCCAGAAGGTGCTGCACAGGAAGAACTACGCCAACGTCGAATCGGTCTTCCAGACCAAGGAGGGGCGGTCGTTCCCGGTGATGGTGACGATGAGCCCGGTCTTCGACGAGCAGGGGCTGATGAGCGGTTTCTTCACCGTCGTCGAGGACCTGACCGACCGGAAGGAGGCGGAACTGGCCATGGTCCGCGCCGAGCGGCTGGCGGCGGTGGGTACGCTCGCGGCCGGCATCGCCCACCAGTTCAACAACATCCACGCCTGCATCCAGGGCTATCTCAGTTGCCTGGTGAACCACCCGACGGTCAACGACGACGTCCGCGGCATCCTCGACTCAACCATGAAGGCCGCGCGCCGAGCCACCACGATCTCGCAGAACATGCTCCGCTTCGCCAACTCCAGCGAAGAGAACACCCGCACGCCGACGAACCTGGACGAGCTGCTGAACCAGACGCTGGCGCTGGTCCGTGAGGCGTTCGAGAAGAAAGGGATCGTGATCCGTTTCGAGGTCAAGGCCCGCGCCGTGGCGGAGATCAATGCCGGCGAGATCAGCCAGGTCGTCACCAACATGCTGGTCAACGCCGAGCACGCGCTGCTGGACCGCCCCGAGAAGGTGATCGCGCTCGAGACCGGCGTGCGGGACGGGCAGGCGTATATCCGAATCGCCGATACCGGCTGCGGCATCCCGCCGGCGGAACTGACCAAGGTCTTCTCGCCGTTCTACTCCACCAAGGGCGAACACGCGCACAAGAACACCCCGCAGACGCGCGTCAAGGGTACGGGCATGGGTCTCAGCGTCGCCGACGCCATCATCGAGAGCTGCGGCGGCCGCATCGTCGTTGACAGCCAGCCGGACAAGGGCACGGCCTTCACCATCTGGCTGCCCTGCCTCAAGGTCGAGGCGTCGCCGCCAAAGTTCAAGAGCTGCCATGCCGAGGTGCAGTCCATCGCCGGCACGCGCATCCTGATTCTCGACGACGAGTCGCTGCTGCAGAGCCTGTTGACCGACATGCTCTGCCAGGAGAATTGCGAGGTCGCCCCCACCGACGATCCGGCTCACGCGCTGGAGATGACGACGACGAAGACTTTCGATCTGGCCATCGTTGACATCGACCTGCACCAGGTCGCCGGCGCGGAGTTCCTGCACCGGCTCAACCAGATGCCTGCGACCGAACGCCCGCCGCTGTTCCTGCTGCTGGGCAAGGGAGTGGAAGAAGGGCTGAAGGAATTCGACACCCTTGTCTACCTCGACACCATTCCCAAGCCGTTTACCCAGGGCCAGATTCTGGAGAAGATCCGCGCGGCGCGGCGCAAGACCGCGACGTGTTGAGCTTTGCCACACCTGTGGGGATTTGCCGCAGCCGGAGTGTGTGAAATTCCACATCTTCGCGACCAACATTGCCCGAACAATTATAACCGCCCATGCAGCAAGAAGATATAAAATCGGCAACCTGGCATGATCCTTGCTGAAGCCACAATGCCATGTATTTTTTCGAGGAGACCATGTCATGAATGATGGAGGAATGTTAATGCGAAAGTGTGTAGTCCTGGCGTTCAGCCTGGCCGGTCTGTTGGTATCGGTATGCAGCGACACCTCGGCGGCGGAGACGTGGTGGCAGCGCTGGCGCAAGCGGGCGGCCGGACAGACCGATGTGACAAAACACAAAGAAACCGAAGTGACGGCAAGCGAGGAAGAGAACGAGGACGGCAGCAAAAGCAAGACCTACGACTCGCAGACCACGCACACGATCCAGACCTCCGAGGGCGGGAAGAGCTTCGACACCTCCGGCTCGACCACGGTGACGAAGCAGCGGACGGAGGAAGGAGCGGACTGGACGGCCGAGAGCGAACACACCGGCCCGCGCGGCACCTCCACCCGTACGGCCGAAGGCAGCGCGGTCAAGACCGAGGACGGCGCGGAGTGGACCACCAAACGCAAAGGCACTACCGCCAAGAATAAGGACTGGAGCAGCGAGACCGCCGGCTCGACCACCAAGACCGAGACCGGCCGCGAATGGTCGGCCACCACCACCGGCGAGACCGGCGGCGGCAAGTCCTGGGAGAGCGACAAGAGCGGCAGCGTGACCAAGAACGAGGACGGTTCGGTGACCGTGAGCAAGGACAAGACCGTCACCACCAAGGACGGCAAGACCGTCACCAAATCGTCCAGTTCGACGGTGACCAAGAGCGAGGACGGCTTCGCCCGCGACACCGAGAAGAGCGTCACCGGCCCCGGCGGCAAGACGCGGACGACCACGCAGGACGTGGACGTGAGCAAGAGCGAGGACGGCTTCTCCCGTTCGGCCGAAACCACCACCACCGGCCCCAACGGCACCTCGACGCGGAGCGCCGAGACCGTCGGCACGAAGACCGAGGACGGGATGGACTGGACCACCGAGCGCGACGGCACCACCGCCAAGGGCAAGGACTGGAGCAGCGAAACTACCGGCAGCGGCACGAAGACCGAGGACGGGTTCAAGCGCAGCACCGAGACCGCCGGCAGCGCCGAAGACGGGCCGAGCTGGACGCGTAAGCGCGACGTCACCGGCGCCAAGGACGGCGAGGGCGGTTTCAAGCGCAGCGTCGATCAGGACATCGCCATCGACCGTCCCGAGCGGGCGATGACGGGAACGCAGGCCGGCGAGGCCGCCGACGGCTGGCGCAACCGCCTGCGCCGCTCCGGCCAGCAAAGCGCCGGCAGCGCGGGTGACGCAAACGGCACCGACAACGCGGCGGGTAGCTACCGCAATCGCCTGCGCAACCGCAGCGGCAACGGCGGCGACGCCGACAGCAGCGGCGCCGGCAATCGTCTGCGCAACAGGAACAATACCGACAGCGACAGCGGCGCCGGTAACAATGCCCGAAACCGCCTGCGCAACCGCAGCGGCAACGACGGCGATTCGATCCAACGCAATCGCACCAATCGCCCGACCCGCAGCCTGCGCGGGCGTCGCCGCTAAGGACTGCAGTAAGTTATTCGACAATCAGCCGGAGCGCCGGCTGTCGCCTGCGCGAAGCGAGGAGGAGGAAATGCCGCCATTCCGACCGACGAGCGACAATGCAGGCGACCTGCCGCCGCCCGGCGCACGTCGGGCGTCTGTTTATTGTTCCTCGATCGGAAATTCGCGCTCGACGAAAGCGCGGGCTTCTTCCGGGCTTTTCAAGCTCCCCTCGAGCTGGCCGTCCTCGACCGCCTCGAGGATCTCGCCCATGTTCGGTCCGGGGCGGTAACCCATCTCGATCAGGTCCCTGCCGCTCAGCAGCGGCGCCGGCGGCGGCTCGCGCTCCTGTTCTTGAAGCCAGGCGCGCAGGCCGTAGTGATAGTTGTGCAGCATCCGGTGACTGCTCTGGCAGTCGAGGCGATGAAGCTCCAGGTGCAGCGGAAACAGCGGATCCTGCAGAAAACGCCGGCGCTTGGCCTCGCGCATCCGCTCGAGCATGGCGAAGTGCATGTGCCGTCCGATGATGTCGCGCACCGTCTCGCAGAGCGCGGCCGGACGTTTCAGCCGCCGGAGAATCTCCTCGGCCATCGCCGCGCCGGCTTCGTCGTGCCGGTTGAAGCGGATGCGGTCGCTGTAGGTGATGGTCTCCGGTTTGCCGGTGTCGTGCAGCAACACCGCCCACGCCAGGATCTGCCGTTCTTTCGGATCGGGAAAGACCAGCCGCCCGAACTCGTCGTCGCGAAGGTAGCGCTCCCGCCCGCCTTCACCTTCGGCCTGCAGCGAGGCGGCAATCGTCTCGTCCAGCATCTCGGTCATGATGCGCGTGTGCGTGTAGACATCGCCCTCGGGATGAAACGCCTCCGGCTGCGGCACCCCCTGCAATCGGGCCACCTCCGGCAGCGCGTGCCGCAGCAATCCCGTCTCGGCCAGCCGGTGCAAGCTCGGCGCGGCGTAGCCTTCGCCGAACATCCGCGTCAGTTCATCGCCGCGGCGCTCGGCGCTGACGGTAACCGCCAGCGCGGCCATCTCGCGCATCGCCGCCAGTGTCTGCGTCTCGATCGCGAAACCGGTCCGCGCGGCGAAACGCACCGCGCGCAGCAGGCGCAGATGATCCTCGAGAAAACGTTCGCGCGGCGCGCCAACGGTGCGCAAGAGCCGATCGTCGATATCCGCACGGCCACCGACGTAATCGATCACCTTCTCTTCCTCGATATCGTACAGCAGCGCGTTGACGGTGAAGTCGCGGCGCTTGACGTCCTCCTCGGCGGTCGAGAAGCGCACCGCATCCGGGCGGCGGCCGTCGGCGTAGCCGGTCTCGGCGCGGAAGGTGGCGACTTCGTATTCGCGCCCGTCCCGAACGACGAGCATGACGCCGAAGGCCTTGCCGACGGGGACGGTCTTCTCGAACAGGTCTTCGATGCGCATCGGTGTGGCGTCGGTGGCGATGTCCCAGTCCTTGGGCGTTTTGCCCATCAGGAAATCGCGCACGCAGCCGCCGACGAGATAGGCGACATGGCCGGCTTCGTGCAGGGCGTTCAGGATCTCGCGCGCGCCGCTATCGACCTGCATCATCGTTCCTGCAAAAAGCCCCGCGCCGGCAAGCGCGGGGCTGGTGGCCTATCGGTACGGACGTTCAACGCCGGCGGCGGCTGCGCGGCGTGCGTTCGCTCTTGTCGCGTCCGCGGTCGCGCCGGGTGCGCCGGGCCGGCTTCTCTTCGGTTTCTTCTTCGTCTTCTTCTGCCTCGCCGCCGTCTTCTTCGCTCTCCTCCTCGACTTTGGCCCGGCCGCGTCGGCGCGAGGGCGTCTTGACTTCGCGCCGTCCGCGTCGCCCGCGTGCGGGGGTCTCGGCCTTCGCCGCCGGCGCACCGACGAAGACGCCGAACGAGCAGAGCAAACCGCCGAGCAGGACCAGCACGGCGCCGCCGACAGTGCACCAGAAGCCGATCCCGGCCTGGCCGACCAGCGCGGCCATATCCCCCGGCGCCGCCGGATTGAGTTGCGCCACGCCGACGATGCCGCCGGCGGTAGCGCCCACGGCCAGCAGCGTCAGCACCAGGCCGCCGATCATGGTCAGGCGCATATTGATCAGCGCCAGGAGCAGCAGAATCAGCGACAGCCCGATGCCGCCGAAGAGGAGGTACGGCAGCGGCGTCTTCTTTGCGCCCTGCAGCACCACGTTCAAGCCGTTGACGGAATCGTCCTTCGCCGGCAGCGCGGTCACTCCGTCAGGAGCGGGCGGATTCTCGTCGGCGAAGTCGTCCATCATCTCGTCGGCCAAACCGTCGCCCTCGGCGCCACCGTTGCCGCCACCGTCTTCGAGAAGTTCCGATCCGTTCGCGCCGGGCGCGAGCCACGCGCGCGCCTGCAACCAAGGCAGGAAGAGCGCGGCGATCAACGCCAGCACGCCCAGCAGCAACAGGATCTTCCCCGGCCAACTCTGCGGCGCGGCGGCGACCGCCTCGCCCGCAACCGCTTCGACGCCGTCGGTGGTGTCGTCGACCTTCTTGGGATGGACCAGTACCTCGCCGGTCTCGCTGTCGGTATCTTCCTCACCCTCGCCGAGCGGAGTCATGATTTCGTCGTATTCGGGTTCTTGCTCCGCGGCTTCTTCGGCTTCCTCTTCGACTTCCTCGGCTTCGTCTTCGGGCAGCTCCTCGTCGTCCAATTCCTCGACGCCGGTATCTTCGTCGTCGCCCAGGTCCAGCGCGCCGGTCGGTTCGTCCTCGCGCTCGGCGGCCGGCATCGACTCCTCTTCGTCGATCGCGTCCAGCTCGCCCGTATCGCCGGCGGTGGCCGTTTCGACCGCGTCGAAATCCTCGTCCATCTCGTCCACCGCCGCGCCCGCTTCCTCGACCGGCTCTTGGTCCGGTTCCGCATAAGCGTCGGGGGCGGGATAGGTGCCGGGAGCGCCGGGGATGCGGAACTTTACGCCGCAGAGGCAGGCGGCGACTTTATCGCCGAGCTCGTCATCCACTTTGAAGAGTTTTTCGCAACCGGGGCATTTAAAAGCGATGGCCATGCAACTTCTCCGCTACGTTGTCCAGGCAGATCGGGAAAGAAAACAGTGTAAGCGCTTGTCAGTATTGATACAAGCGTGAAATACCGGCAACTCGTTCATAATGCCCGTCCCATGCGGCGAACCGTGCTGATCTCCATGAAATCCAACAACTGCAGGAACTGTTCCGTTTCCTCCTGGTTGCCGTCGACGAGCAGGTCGATCTTGACGTGATTGCAGCCGTGCCGGCGGAGCTCGTCCAGCGCGGCCTCGACGAGTTTGCGGCCCCAGCCGCGCATACGGAAAGCCGAACGGATGGCGATGTATTGAAGCTCCGAGGTATACGGGTTGACGCAGGCGGCGCCGACGACGGTATCGCCCTTCTTGGCGAAGAGGCAGCAATCCATCATCTCCGGCGAGGAGAAGTAGAAATCGTCCGCGGCCATCAATTCGTCCTCGACGTTCAACGAAGCGTCGCCGGCCTTCTTCGCCGCGGCGAAGCGTTGCTGCAGCAGATCGCCGTAGACGTCGATCAGGAGCGCGCCGAGTTTGCCCTGGTCCTCCAGCCGCGCAGCCTCGATGACGATCTCTTCGTCGCTCACGCCCGACCTCCGCGCAGCCGCGCCAACTCCGTGCGCAGATGCCGCACTTCCGCGCGCAACGCCTCGACGTCGGACTCGCCTTCGTCAGGCCGGATCCGTGCCGTTTCGTACTCGGCATCGGAGATGAACTCAAAGCCGTAGCTCATCCGGCCGTCCTCGTCGCGTTGCGCCCAGACCAGACGCGCGCCGTGGGTCTCCTGCGCTTCGCGGGTGGTAATGCGCATCAGGATCGAGAGCGGCTCGGCCGTCTCGAAGCGAACGCCTTTGCGCGATACGTTCACCACCTCCGCGTGCGTGACCTCGGTGTTGGCGCAGAAGAGAATGTCCGCGTCGATCTGATAGCGCTCGGCTTCCCGCTGGTCGCGATTCGTATCCATGGCCATCCTTTCGGTCACAGCCCGGAACGATTGTGCCACGCGCGGCGCGCGGCGCAAAGGGTTTTCACGCGTCAGAGGACGGTTTGTCGATCTTGTCCTCGATATCCCGCAGGCGCTTGACCGCGTCGTTGAGGCGGAACTCGATGGCGTTGAGAATCCAGAACTGGAAATGCTCCACCCGCGACTGCAGGTGGATCATCCAGATGATCTTGATCGAGACCAGAAAGACCGCGATCTCGAGCGAGAGCATCTCCGGAATCCACCATCTGTCGATATTCAGCATATGGCGTACGAGATCCATCGCCAGGATCACGGCGATAGCGACGATGAAACCGAGGTTGATGATCCGATCGCGGGAAGCCGCCTTGGTGCCGCCGATCTGGCCCACGAGCGAGCGGATCTTGTCTTTCTCCCGGCGGAACTGCTCGAGCTCCTCCAGGAGCTGTTCGGTCTCTTCCTCGGTCATGTGTTCGTACTTGATCATCTCTTCTCCCGCACGACGCCAAGAGAAAACCCGGCCGCGAATGCGCCGGGTTCAGCGTGTGCCGCCTGCCTTCGTCGGTTCGTCTTTCAGACGCACGCCATCTCGGGTGCGCCGACGATCGGCATCTCGTCCTCTTCCTCGATCTCGGCGCCTTCGCCGTGAATCAGCGAATCGAAGGTCTCGGTCCACTGGTCGAAGTCGCCGTCGTCACCGAGGCTGAGGATCAGCCCGGTGTCGGCAAGACCGTTGGGCAGGACGAAGTAGGCGAGAGCGTCGCCGATATCGCCGTCCTCGTGCACGGTGCTGAAGACCGTGCAGCCGTTGTGCATGTAGTTGTACTCGTCGACAAGTTCGTCGATGAGCTCGGCCATCTCGTCGGCGCCCTGGCCGTAGCAGAGCGCAAAGCGCATGCCGTACTCCAGAAGTTCCATGGCAATGACGCGGCGCTCTTCCACGTTCGTGGCGCGATGGAAAGCGATCAAGGCGTTGAAATGTTTCTGCGGAAACGGAAAGGCGATCGTTTCCCCGGCTTCGTGTCGTACAGCATAAAAGTGCTGGTCGTACACCGCGCCGAGGGATTTCTGATTGCCCGATGCATACAAACGATTTGGCAGACCGTCGAAGGCGGCCTCTGAATCCCTGTCCACCTGCTCCCCCTAGTGCTCGCGTACCACGCTTGCTGACACTCCCCCCCCGGCCGTCAGTCGACCGCAGGTTCCTCCGCAATCCCCACAAGCGAAACGCGCAATCGCGAAGGATGGCGCAATTATCAAATTGTCGGGGTAAGCAGTCAATAGGAAAAAACGTTGTTTGCGCCCGAAAAACGGTACTCGTTGGTGCTTTCCCTTTTTGCTTGACCTATCCTCTTTACATCCATACAAGATAGATGGACAGGCCTTGACAACAGTGAATTCCGAAACCGGCTCGCACTTTCTTTGTCATTTCTGTGATATTTTGACATGTTGACGACCGCTTCCGGTCATTCGGAGTCAGTGACGCAGATGAGAACCGATCCCCGACGGCAACTTTGCGCGTTCCTGCAAGTTTCTGTCCTCCTTTTTCTTGTCGCATTCGCCTTCGTCTGCGGCTGTGCCGATCAGCCGATACCGGATCCGACCTTGACGCCGGGCAATCCGAAAATCGTCAAGGGACCGTTCCTCGTCGACGCGAATCCGGAAAAAGTGAAAATCCGGTTCGAGACCGACCGTCTCTGCGTCCCGGGCGTGCGCACTCACGGCGGGCTTTTCAAAGTCCGTCGCGTCGGCCGGCGCGGTACGCAGCACACCGTCCCGGTCGAACGGCCCAAAGAAGAAACGCGTATTTACAAACTGCTTCTGGACGACGTCGACGGTCCGGCGATCTATCTGCGGCCGCGGCTGGAACCGGGCGCGCCGGTCAAGCTCGCTTTCCTCGGTGGCGGCGGGGGCGACCCGGACGCGCTGGCGCGCGCGGCCGGTCGTCTCGCCGAGGCGCATCCCGATGCGGTACTCTTCACCGGCGGGGAACTGCCGCCGCTGACAGAGACGGGCGAGACGGTCGCGGTGGAAACCTGGCAGCGGGATTTTTTCCGGCCGCTGACGGAGATCCTGCACCGCTCGCCACTTTATTTTCTTCCCGAAGAACAGGAACGCGTGCCGCAGAGTCTGCTGTCTGAAACGATCGAGCCCTCGCCGTTCTGGAGCCATACCTTCGGCTGCGTGCACGTCATCGCCATGGACGCGATGTGGCTGCGCGACAAGCGCAACAGCCGCGCCGCCGTTGCCTGGCTGGAGAGGGATCTGGACGAACGCCCGCTCAACGCGACGTGGACGATTTTTCTGCTGCGCCAGCCGCTCTTCGGCGCCAAGCGCGTCAACGCGGTGATTCTCGAGCGCCTCGGTTCGCTCCTGGACTCGCGCAAGGTCGACCTCGTCGTCTCGGGCGGCAAGTATTATCACCGTTCGCTGCCGCTGAAGACGCTTGACTCGCCACCCGTGCGCTACGTCGTCACCGGCGGTCTCGGCGGGGGCGAATTGACCGGGCTCGGACGCGAGTACACCGCCACGCTCTCGGACCGGCCGCATATCTGCGTTCTCGACGCCACGCTGGACACGCTCGACTGGAACGTCTACGGCACCGCCGGCATGGGCAGCCATATCGACTCGCTGACCGTCAACGCCGACGGCACCAGTTCCTCGGGCAACCCGACCATCGAAAAGATCGACATCCTCAGCGACGCCTACGCGCAACTGACGCTGCGGCGCGAGGTGCTTATGATCGCCCGGCAGGCGTGCAAGGCGCTGGACGATCCGGCCCTGACGCGCGAAATCAGCTTCGTCATCGCCAATCCCAGCGCGCGCGACATCGTCGGCCAGCTCGTCTGGGAATACGAGGAACCGACCACGCCGTGGACCATCGAGCCGCGGGCGATACAGTTCACCCTCGGCGCCGGATACGAGGGCGTGGCCAAGTTCACCATCACCCCGACGGGGCTGCGCGGCGACAACCCGGTGCTGTTGGTCAACATGCCCGGCGTCGGCTCGACCCGGCAGCAGCTCATTATCACGCCGAAGAAGTCCGCGCCGGCCTACCGTTTCGACGGGCCGGTGCGCATCGACGGACGATTGACCGAGAAGGGCTGGAGCGAAGCCGAGAAGCTCGAGGACTTCAGCGTCCTGGGGTACCAGAAGGTGCCCGACAGGATTATCGACGCGCGCGTGGCGTTTCATGCACAGGGCCTGCTGATCGGCGTGCAGTGCGAGGCGGAGGATCCCGACCGCATGACCACCCGGGCGTTGAACCGCGACGACAAGGTTCACTACGACGAGAGCGTCGAGGTGTTTATCGACCCGCTCGACCGCGGCCGCGACTATTTCCAGTTCGCCGTCAACGTCCGCAACGTCGCGCTGGACCGCTCGAGCCGTCTCGGGATCGACTGGAACCCGCCGTGGGAACACGCCGTCCGTCGCGAGATAGACCGCTATACCGTCGAGATGCTGATTCCCTACCGCAGCCTCGGCCTCACCGCCCCGCCGGCTATCGGGACCAAGTGGGGTTTCAACCTTACGCGCAACGACTACCACGCATCCCGCGTCGACCGCGACGAGTTCGAGCCCGACGAGGAAGAGGAGGAAGACGAGGATATCAATATCTACAACCTCGGCGAAGCGGCCCGGCGCGACCTGGGCCCGACCGAAGACGACCGCAAGCGCGAAGAAGGGAAGAAGCGCGAACCCGAACCGCGGGACGGCCCTGCCTTCGAGGTGATCCAGTGGGCGCGCACACTCGGCAGCAACGGTCGCAGCGGCCTTTACGGCGATCTGGTCTTCAGCGACAAATCCGCCGAACCGCCGGCCGAAGAAGTCGAGGTGATCGAGGAGGTGGAAGAAGAGCCGGCGCCGTAATCCCGCCGCGTCTTGTCGTTGTCAACCAGCCGGCGCCCCGCGGGGCGCCGGTTTTTTTCTCCAACAGCAGACCGGATGCCCGCGCCAGGAAGCGAAGGAAGCGAAGAAAAAGGGAAGCCAGAGGGCACACAAGAAGAGAAACGAGTACGATATCGACACAATAACGATATTTACCCACCCCCAAGAAATATAATGACAACGAAACGGAGGCGACCGCCACCATGCTATCTGGGTGAATACTTCTCCCTGCGTTTTTTCCCGGTCATATCCCGTTCGTTCAGGCCAACTTATTCCTCTGTATCCTTTCCCGAGGAATATGAAAAGATAACCGCTCTGCGATACGAATTTGATCCGATTCTCGTCGAGAAGAACACGATAGCTTTCCCGCCAGAACATACTGCGCACGAACATGAAGCCGAACAGCACGGCAAAGAGAAGCGCACTGTGAAACAGGACAAGAAACAGCCCGCGATACACGCGCATCCTTTACTGTGCGTAATGTCAGTCGGCTGCCGCCGCTCCGGCATTCGGCCGCCGGGTTTGTCAGGCAGAACCCAAGGCTATTCTTTCTTCTTGTTGCGGGCAAAGAGCATCGAGGCGTCCATCAGGATCGCCACAACGAGAACCGCAAGCCAGACGCCTTCGATCCGGGCCGCGTTGTGATGGCAGATGGCGATATACGCCAGGCTCGTCCAAGGCGCGAAAACCCAGCCCAGAAACGCGACCAGCGTCGACTGGAAACAATGATACCAGGGCGTGAAGATCCAGACGATGATCAAGCCCAGCCGGACCGAGAGGAACATGACGATCGCGGCGATACAGCAGCCGGGCATGGGGTGTCCTATTTGAATTGAAAAGACGGCAGGTATTTCTGGATCGCGCGGTGGATATCCCTGGCGCGCTGCTTGTCGCCGATGCGTCCGACGCGGACGTCGATCCGGGTGGTCTTCGGCGTCTGCGGTTCGATGTCGATGGTCAGGGCCTCAGCGTCGTAGGTCTTGCCGCGAAAGGTGCGGTACGCGGCGGCGCCCTTGGAGCGATCGGCCTTGACGGTGATGATGTTGCCGCCCATATCGACAATCGCTTTCTGCACCGCGCCCTCGGCTTCGTCGCCGGTGGCGTCGTAGACCACCGATTCGTCGAGATACTCGCGCGTGACCGCGCCGCCTCCGGTGACCGCGCCGGCAGTCATCAGACATCCGGGCAATATCCCGAGACCAAGCAATACGACGATCCAGGTCTTCATCTTCGCTCCTCGCCGGAAACGTGAAATACCATCAGTATAGATCCGCGGAATGACAATACAAGGTCGCGCCCGGTCTCAATCGCGATATTCTTCGTGCTTGAGCAGGCTCAGGTCGTGGCCGATATCGACGAACGGCTGCTTGAGATTCTTCTCCATCTTGTCCATCTGCCGGTAGATGACCGGGGGAACCGGTTCTTCCGGACGGATGTTGATCGAGTTCGGCTCGCTCTCCTGCAGGATCTCGATATGGAGGAAGATCATCAGGTGGGTCTTGATCTTCTGGATCCGGGTGCTGCGGAAGAGGTGACCGATGCCGGGGCAGCTTCCCAGGATCGGCACCTTGTTGCGCTGCACGCGCTCCTCGGTGGTCAACAACCCGCCGAGAACCAGAAGCTCGCCATCCTTGATTTCGAGCTCGGTACTGGCCTTGCGCACCGCGATGACCGGATTGGTCAAACCGTTGGCGCCGGCGGGTTCCTGGCGCGTGATGTTGGATACTTCCGGATTGATGGATAGATACACTGTGTTGTTAACTATCATCTTGGGAACGACGCGGAGCTTGACTCCGACGCTCTTGAATTTCGTCGAGGTGCTGATACTGCCGGAGACGACGGTCTGTTCCTGGATCGGGACTTCTTCACCGGTCAGAATCGAGCCTTCGGCACCGCGTCGCAGGATCAGGTTCGGTGCTGAAAGGATTTTTGCCTGCCCGCGACTCTCGAGATAACGGAAGAACATGGTCAGCGTATTGCGTTTGGTGCCGCCGTTGTATTGCCTTACGTAAGGGCGCAGGTTGAGAGACCCGCCAGGGCTTTCCTGAACCGTATTGCCGATAGCGGGCAGATCGAAGAGAAAGCTGTCGAGGAACGTCCCTTCCTTTGGCGAGACATGTTCGAACGCGAGGCGGAATTCTTTCTCGTAATCGTTGTCGAGACGCATCTCGACGATCTGGGCCTGGACGAGGATCTGTGGCACGCGGTGATCGAGCTTTTCGCAGATATCCTTGATGCGTGCGATATTCTGCTCGACATCCTGGACAACGACTGTTTCCGTATCCTCGCTTGAAGCGACCATCCCGGTCGGGGTGATGAAGTTCTCCAGCACGGTGGTCAGCTCGGCGCTGTTAATGAAGCGTGGACGATAATAGAAGATCTTCGTTTCTTCGACTTCCTCCTCGACAAGCATATCGGTAAATTTGGAATAATCGAATTCGTCTTCGCCGGAAGGCGATGGTTCGGAATCAGGCGACGGCGAAGGAGCAGATGCCTCTGCGGCATGGACAGAAGCGCTCAGGCATAGAAACAGAACGATCAACAGATATCGAATCATCATCATCGTTGCCACCGGCGTAAAAAAAAACCTCGCCCATCACTTAGAAGAAAACAAGCAAAGCTTTTAAGAAAAACAAACAGGCGGAGAAAGAAGAATCGAGCAACAACACAACGAAAACCGAATATGCAGTGCGCGTATTGCGGGAACCTTATCCTGCCAATGTTTCACGTGAAACATTCTGATTGAGTCTGGTTTATGCGCTGAAAAAAGTTTTCGAATTTCTTTGACTTCGGTTTTGTAATTTGTATATTTCCGATAATAGTTGAGAGTAATCCCTTGTTTTCCCGTCGGGTTCAATTGCTCTTGCTTGTCTTCCAACTGGTTGGCTATTTTGTCTTTCCGCGCTGGAGGAGGTGCCTTGGATACCTGTCTTGCCCCTGCAAGGTTTCGGGATCAGCTTCAACATTTTGTCCACAATCATCCCGATTTCAATTCTTTACTTCCATGGCTTCATCGCCTTGATTTTCGCTTCCAGGACTCGAAAAACGTATCGGTTCATATTACCGATTCTTCTCTTTCTTCTCTTTTTTCTGTTGAGCTCCGTTCACTTCTTTCTTCTTCAATTGAATCGTTGTTCGATCATTCCCTCAATGTCGATTTCGTCTTTTCAAAGATTCCATCCATCTCTTCGAATCTGTCTTTGACGTTCGAGAAATTTTTTTCCGGTTCCGGTAATCGCCTTGCCGTTGCCGCAGCCAGGTCTATCGCTGAAAATCCTTGTTCTTCTTATAATCCTCTTTTTGTTTATTCCGGCGTTGGCACCGGTAAGACCCATCTTCTCCATGCCATAGCCAATCATTATCTCGCGCTTCACAGCAATACTTCTTTTCGCTTTCTCTCTGCCGAAATCTTGATTTCTCTTCTATCAAACTCTACGTACAGCAATGTTTCCGACGAACTTCTGCTCAGTGATTTTCTTATTCTCGACGATGTTCACCGTCTCTCCGATCATCCATCTGCTCAACATTCGCTATCCCGCATTTTCGACCATCTTCACAATAATCAAAAACAGATGGTCTTTTCTTCTAACTCATCGCCGAAATTCTTCTCCTCGTTCTCCGAATCTCTTCGCAGTCGCTTTCAATGGGGTTTGGTTATCGAGATCGAAGCGCTATCCCCTGAATCCCTTTCGGATCTGATTCTTCAAAAATGCGGCGAGCTCGAGCTCGAACTTCCCGATTCCGCTCTTCTTTATTTGACACGTAATTGCTCATCTAATATCCGTGAAATCGAAGGGATTCTGAATCGTATTCGCAGCCACGTTCGCCTGCTTTCCGAACCTGTCGATTTGCCGCTTGTCCGCTCGATCGTCTCCGACTATACGCGTACTTCCGTGCAACGTGTTTCCCTTACCGATATTCGCCGCGCAGTCTGCGACTATTTCGGTGTGTCGCAGAACGACCTTTTATCCAAAAGCCGCGCCCGCTCTGTCGCGTATCCCCGCCAGGTCGGCATGTATCTAGCCAAGACGATGACCTCTTCGAGTCTCGAGGAAATCGGACGTTGTTTCGGCGGTCGCGACCACAGCACGGTCAAACACGGCTGTGAAAAGATTCGCACGCTCTGCGACCGTGATATCAGCGTCCGGGCGATATTCGAGGAATGCCGTAAACGCGTGTTAATTTCCTGTTGAATCCCTCTCCGATTTTTCAGATTTAATCTGTTGATCGCGCGTTTACCTGCGTGCATTTGTTCTCCGGTTTTGGTAGAATATTCGCATCGGTTTTTCTGCTCCTCTTCACGATTCAACACGGCTTCGACAGCCATTCGCTTCGCGTTGTTTCGTTTGTTCGTGATCGTATTATCTTGCGCTGGCTTTTGTTGCGTTTTCGCGTTCGCCGATTCAACGTTTTTATCGCCTTGTTTCTCTTTTTGTTATTACAGGAGTAATCTATAATGAAATTTACTTCTGCACGTCAGTCGCTGGCCGATCTGACCTCGCTTCTCTGCGGCGTCGTCCCCACCCGCAGCGCCAAACAGGTTTTGCAGAACTTTCAGATCACCGGCAACGAAGATGGAACGATCTCCTTCTGCGCCACCGATCTCGAGATCGCCATTTCCTGCAGAATCCCGGTGGAGAATCTCGATGCGCCGTCTTCGGTGTTGTTGCCGGCAACGAAATTGAACGCGGTGCTTCGCGACGACTGGTCCGATACCGTTTCGATCTCCATCGACGATTCCCGCGCGATTATCAAGACGGACAACGGCAAGTTCGACCTGCTGTGCAACGCCGACGAGTTTCCCTCGATGAAAGAACCCGAGAGCGACTCCATGGTCGAGATCGTCGCCGACGATTTCGTCGACGCGATCGAGAAGACTTCTTTCAGTACCGCCAAAGGCGATACCCGCTACGCCCTGAACGGCATCTACGTTAATATCGCCAAAAACCAGGCGGAGTTCGTCACCAGCGATACCCATCGGCTCTCGCACGTCGGCAAGAAGATAAAAAACCCCGCGGATATCGAGGCCAGCGCGATCGTCCTGACCAAGGGCTTGACCGAGTTGGCGAAGCTGGTCCGAAACGAGGAAGTATTCCGTTTCGGCATCTCCGAGCACGAATTCACCGCCAAGTCGGATTCCTTCTCGTTGGTCTCTCGTCTCGTCGACGGCCAGTTTCCCCGCTACCGAGACGTGATTCCGAAAGAGTCCAACAGCAAAGTAACCGTCGACCGCATGCATTTACAACGTTCGTTGCGCCTGGCCGGACAATTGACCAACGAGGAGACGCACTCGATATCGATGGAGACGCGCGAGGGCAACCTTTTCATCTCCGGCAGCGGCAGCGATGTCGGCGCCGGGCAGGTGGACATGCCTGCCGAGCTCGAGGGCCCGCCGATCTCGGTCAGCTTCAATCATCTGTACGTGATCGAAGCTTTGCGCGTCATCGAGAGCGATCAGGTGACGTTCCGTTTTCGCGACAACAGCAGCCCGGTGCGTTTCGAGGTTAACGACTTCGTCCACATCATCATGCCGATCCGGGCTCAGGAATAGCCGGATGAGCGTTGAAGACCCGTATACTGCGTTGGAGCGCGAGCGGCAGCGACTGGCGGTCAAGTCGGTTCACAGCCATCCGCTGCGCGATTCGCTCAAGGAATTTATCAGGAGGAACAAGCTCGAACGGCAAGGCGGATTGGCGGAGATCCGCTCTTTGTGGCATGACGTAGTCGGCGAGGAGTTGACGACAATGACGCGCGTCGAGTCGTTTCGCAACGGCGTACTTCGCATAGCGGTGACGAGTGCGGCGCTGAAGAGCGAGTTGGAGACGTATTATCGGGAAGACCTGATCGTTTCGCTGCGGCAGGCGCAGCCGTCCTCTTTCATACGCGCGATCGAATTTATCCTGGAGTACAGCGGAAAATGACAAGTGAAGAAGCGGTTGTTTACGACGCCAAATCGATCAAGGTTCTCGAAGGTCTCGAGGCCGTGCGCAAACGCCCGGCGATGTATATCGGCACTACCGACGTGCGCGGCCTGCACCATCTGATCTGGGAGGTGGTCGACAACGCCGTCGACGAGGCGATGGCCGGTCGCTGCGACAAGATCGGCGTCCATATCAATCCCGCCGGTTCGATCAGCGTCCTCGACAACGGGCAGGGCATTCCCGTCGATTGGCACGAAGAACAGCAGATGTCCGCCTTGACCGTAGTCATGACCGTACTGCACGCGGGCGGCAAGTTCGATCACGACGCCTACAAAATCAGCGGCGGCCTGCATGGAGTAGGCGTTTCCTGTGTCAACGCGCTTTCGGAGTGGCTCGAGGCCGAGGTATATCGCGACGGTAAGATCCACTTCCAACGCTTCGAGCGCGGCGCGCCGGTGACCGAGGTCGAAGAGCGCGGCAAGACCAAGCAACACGGCACCAAGGTCACCTTCATGCCCGACGACATAATCTTCGATACGCTCGAATTCCGCTACGAGACCATTGTCACGCGCTTGCGCGAACTGGCTTTCCTGAATAAGGGCCTGACCATCGAGGTTGCCGATATGCGCCAGGAGGAGGCGAAGGATTCCTTCCGCTACGACGGCGGTATCAAGAGCTATGTCGAGCATCTCAACGAGAACAAAAACTCGATTCACAACGAGATCGTCTATTTCGAAGGCCAGAGCAACGACGGTTCTAATCTGGAACTCGAGGCATCTTTCCAGTACAACGACGGTTTCAACGAGAACGTCTTCTCCTTCGCCAACAATATCAACACGCACGAAGGCGGCACACACCTCTCGGGCTTCCGGTCGGCCCTGACGCGCTCGATCAACGCCTGGGCGCGGAAGAACAACATCCTCAAGGAGAAGGACGCCGCGCTCACCGGCGACGACGTGCGCGAAGGGCTCTCGGCGGTGATCAGTATTCGCGTGCCCGATCCGCAATTCGAAGGTCAGACCAAGACCAAGCTCGGCAACCGCGAGGTGCAGGGATTCGTCGAGACGGTGGTCAACGAGCACTTCGGCGCTTTTCTCGAAGAGCATCCCGGATCGGCGCGCAAGATCGTCCAGCGCTGCGTCAACGCCGCGGCCGCGCGCGTGGCCGCCCGCAAGGCCCGGGACCTGGCGCGGCGCAAGAACGCGCTCTCCGGCGGCGGCCTGCCGGGTAAACTCGCCGACTGCATCTCCCGTGATCGCGACAACACCGAGATCTACCTCGTCGAGGGCGACTCCGCCGGCGGCTCGGCGAAGATGGGGCGCGACAGCCGCACCCAGGCCATCCTGCCGCTGAAAGGCAAGATCCTGAACGTCGAGAAACACCGGCTCGACAAGATGCTCAGCCATTCCGAGGTTTCGGCCATCATCACCGCCCTCGGCACCGGCATCGGCGCGGAGGACTTCGATATCGAGAAGCTGCGTTACGGCAAGATCATCATCATGTGCGACGCCGACGTCGACGGCAGCCATATCCGTACCCTCTTGTTGACCTTCTTCTTCCGTCACATGCCCAAACTGATCGAGACGGGGCATCTCTACATCGCCTGTCCGCCGCTGTACAAAGTCACCCGCGGCAGGAAGTCCGAGTACGTCCTCTCCTCCGAGGAAATGCACAATACACTGATCAAGCTCGGCGTTGAGGGAACGCGTCTGGAGTATCGCGACAACGGCGTCTCGCAGACCATCGATGAGGACAAGCTGCAAGAGCTCTTGAACCTCATCCGGCGCATCGACAGTCTGCTGCGGGTGGTTTATCGCCGCGGCATCACGCTCGGACAACTGATCGAACTGCGCGAGAAAATGTCGGTCTTTCCCAAGTATCGCGCGGTTCTCGACGGCGCGGAGATGTATTTCGGCACCGATCAGGAACTGAAGGATTTCATCAAGAGCAAAGAGGCCGATGGCACGCAACTGGAGGTGATCGAGGAGGATATTACCGTAAACCTCGGCGAGATCGGCGATAACGCCTTGCTGCTGACGGAGTTCCTCTTCGCCCCGGATCTTGAAAAAGCCCTGCGTAAGCTCGAGGGCTTCGGGTTCAATATTCGTCATTTTCTAACACCCACCGATCCGGCCGAATCGGGTAAATTCTCTCTCGTCAGCGCCGATACGGAGACGGTCCACAAGACATTGGGCGAGATTCTGGGAGGCACGCGCGCCTTGGGCGAGAAGGGGATGGACATCCAGCGGTACAAGGGTCTGGGCGAGATGAACGCCGACCAGCTCTGGGAGACCACGATGAACCCGGAGTCGCGGACCCTGCTGCAGGTTGCCATTGAGGACGCGATGAAGGCCGATCAGCTCTTTACCCTCCTGATGGGCGAAGTCGTCGAACCGCGGCGCAAGTTTATCGAGAAATACGCGTTGGACGCGGAACTCGACGTATAAGGGGGAAGTGAATGAAACTGGCCGGCTTCGTTTTCATGTTTATCGCGTGCCTGGGATTTTTCGAGATCTTCGGCTGGGTGGACAGTTGGGCCTATCCCTTCGCCTTCATCGGCGTCATCCTCTATATCGAGGGCGTGCGGGACGAGATTGTCGAGGCCATCGAGCAATCGCAGAAAGATATGAACACCTCGTTCAAGGAATCGATGGACCGTTCGCCTCTGGAAGAAGAACAGGATTAGAAGACGACAACCCCGGCGGGTATTCGACCTGCCGGGATTCTGCAGCGCCATATTGTAAGGATCACGTCAGCAAGACGCTTGGTTTCCGTTACCGAACCTGTTGGAGAAACTACGTTTCATGCCGAGTCCAATCTCCCCGACCGCCCCCGGCGGCATCGTCCGCGAACTCGCCATCGAGGACGAGATCAAGAAAAGTTACCTGACCTATTCGATGAGCGTGATCGTTTCACGCGCGCTGCCGGACGTCCGCGACGGGCTCAAGCCCGTGCAGCGTCGTATTCTCACGGCGATGCGCGATTTGAACATGAGCCACAGCAGCAAGTATCGCAAGTGCGCGCTCCTCGTCGGTGAAGTCCTCGGTAAATATCATCCGCACGGCGACATGGCCGTATACGACGCGGCGGTGCGCCTGGCGCAGGATTTCTCCGTCCGTTACACCCTGATCGACGGGCAGGGCAACTTCGGCTCCATCGACGGCGACCGTGCCGCGGCGTACCGGTATACCGAGTGCCGCATGGAACGGCTGACCGAAGAGATGCTGCTGGACATCGACAAGGACACCGTCGACTGGGTTGATAATTACAACAACGAGCTCCAGGAGCCGACGGTCCTGCCGAGCAAATTGCCGCTGCTGACGCTCAACGGCGCCACCGGCATCGCCGTGGGCATGGCGACGAACCTGCCGCCGCACAACCTGGCCGAGGTGTGCAAGGGCGTTATCGCCCTGACGGAGAATCCGGAGATCACCTCCAAGGAGCTGATGAAGTACGTCAAGGGGCCGGACTTCCCGACCGGCGGCCTGATTTGCGGTCGCGACGGCATCCGCAAGGCCTGCATCACCGGCCGTGGCCGCGTCGTTGTTCGCGCGCGCTGCCATATCGAAACGCTGAAGAACAACCGGCAGAATATCATCGTTACCGAGATTCCCTACCAGCTCAACAAGTCGACGCTGATCGAGAAGATCGCCGACGTGGTCAAGAACGGCAAGGTCAAGGGTCTCTCGGCGATTCACGATTATTCGAACAAGGAAGGCCTGCGTATCTGCATCGAGCTCAAGACCGGGGAGGACGCCAACGTCATCCTCAACCAGCTCTACAAGATGACGCCGCTGCAATCCTCCTTCAGCATCAACAATATCGCCTTGGTCAAGGGACGCCCCGAGACGCTCTCGCTGCAGCAACTGCTGCGACATTACCTCGACCATCGCTGCGAGGTGATTCGTCGCCGCACGCGGTACCTGCTGGACAAGGCCGAGGCGCGCGCGCATATCGTCGAAGGGCTGTTGAAGGCGCTGGACAACATCGACGAGGTGATCGCCATCATCCGCGGGAGCGAAACGACCGACGAAGCCAAAAAAGGGTTGATGAAGCGTTTCGCGCTGACCGAGGTGCAGGCGCACCACATCCTCGAGATGCGTCTGCGCCGTCTGACAGGGCTGCAACGCAAGGAGCTCGAGGCCGAATACGCGGACCTGCAGCAGAAGATCCAGGACTACCGCGCGATCCTCGGCGACCCGGCGCTTGTGCTGGACATCGTCCGCGAGGACTGTTACGAGATGATCGAGAAGTACGGCGACGAGCGTCGTACCGATATCGTCGGCGCCACCGATGACATCACCGTGGAGGACCTCATTGCCGAGGAGGAGATGGCCGTCGTCGTTTCACACGAGGGCTATATCAAACGCATGCCCCTCGACGCGTACCGCAAGCAGTCTCGCGGCGGCAAAGGCGTCACCGGCATGGGCAACATGAAGGACGGCGACTTCATCGAACACCTCTTCGTCGGTTCTACTCACGACTACATGCTTTTCTTCACCACCCGCGGCCAGGTCCACTGGCTCAAGATCTACGACGTACCGCAGATGGGCCGCTCGGCCAAGGGCCGCTCGATCGCCAATCTGTTACAACTCGAGGAGTCGGAGACCGTCTCGGCGATGATCCCGATCCGCGAGTTTGACGACGAGCATTTTCTCGTCCTGGCCACCCGGCACGGCGTGATCAAGAAGACCGTGCTCTCGGCCTACAGCCGGCCGCAGAAGGGCGGCATCCGCGCGGTCAACCTCCGCGATGGCGACGAACTGATCGGCGTGGTGGTCACCGCCGGCGAGAACGAACTGATGCTCGCGAGCCGTAAGGGCCTGGCGTGCCGGTTCCACGAAAACGACGTCCGCGCCATGGGACGGACCGCCACGGGCGTGGCCGGGATGAAGCTCGGCAAGGACGACGAGTGCGTCGGCCTGATGATGGTCTCGCCCAATTGCACGGTGCTGACCATCGCCGAGAATGGCATGGGCAAGCGCAGTTCATTCGAGGACTATCGCCTCACCAAACGCGGCGCCAAGGGCGTTACGAACATGAAGGTGACCGAGAAGAGCGGACAGGTGATCGCCTGCATGGCGGTGCAGGAAGAGGACGAGGTGATGATCATCACCGCCAGCGGCATGGTCGTCCGCATCGCCGTTAACGGCTGCCGCGTCATCGGCCGCGCCACCCAGGGCGTGCGGGTGATCCGTCTCAACGAAGAAGACAATGTCGTCGCGGTCGCGCGCGTCGTCGCGGAGAAAGAGAATGCCGACGCGGAGAACGGGGAAGCTGAAAACGGCGATGACGGCGATGACGGCGAAACAGCGGCAGACGAATAATATGAAGGTCGACCACATGCCACGGCGCCCGGAATCAGGCGCCGTTTTTCTTGCCGTCGTGGGGAGGCATGGTTTAGAATAGGGTCAGGCTTCTCCGACAGAGATCGGCTATGGAAACAATTCTCGCTGCCGTGGATTTCTCCGACGTGACCGCCGAGATCATCGCCGAGGCCAAGCGTCTGGCCCTGGCACTGAACGCGGAGTTGCTCCTGCTTCACGTGGAGCCGCCGGAGCCGGATTTCGTCGGTTACGGTGCCGGGCCGCAATCAGTCCGCGACAACGTGGCCAAGGACATCCGCCACCACCACCAGGAATTGGACGAGTTGGCCGCGGCGCTACGCCGCGACGGCCCTCGGGTCAAGGAGCTCTTCGTCCAAGGACCGATCGCCAAGAAGATCCTGGAGAAATCCAGGCAACACGAGGCGAGGCTTATTGTCATGGGTTCGCACGGGCACGGCGCGTTGCGCCATCTCCTTCTGGGCTCGGTTACCGAAGCGGTATTGCGCGAGGCACCTTGTCCGCTGATCATCGTCCGACACGAGGCGGCCGAGAATGGGCGAGAAGAGAACAAAGGATAACACGGGCTGGTGGGTGGCCGGCATCACCGTCGCCTTTCTTGTCGTCTTGCAGTTCGTGTTGATCGTGCGGCTTGCGACGCTGTATCACATGCGGCAGGCATCGGAAGCGAAGAAGCCTTCTGCGCCGGTCTCCGGCGATGGCGGGGAGCCGCCGGCACTGGAAGAGACGCCTTTGCCGTTCCCGCCACCCGAGACAATCGTTGAGAACACGCCGGCGCCGCCCTTGCCGGCCGAAGGCGGAGCGCTTGCGGACACCGAGAGCAACGAACACCCCGTGCCGCAGAAGAACGCGCCCTCACCGCCACGACGTCAAGCCCGTCAATCCGGCTCCACAACGATAACGGCGCGGCCGGAAGAACCGGCACTCGGCAAAACGGTTCAACAACCGCCGGTCATTCCGTCGAACCGGAAAGAAGCCGACCGTCCGCGTCTGCTACACGTGCCGCGAGCCTATACGGTGCGCATTCCCGAGATGTTCATCGTGGTGCAGCACGAAGAGCTCTATATCCTGACCGATCCCGGGCACGGCGTATTCTTCCGCACATTCCGCCGCCCGGGACGCTTGATCCACGACAAGGAATTCCTGCCGGAACTGTACGGCGACTTCACGTTGCGCAAGGTATCGGCGTTCGAACAAGACGGCATCGAAGGGCATCGGTACGACTATATCGACGAGAACAATCCCGACCAGGGGTTGATCCTGTTGGCGACCTACCACAATGATCCGCCGCCGACGGTACCATTGCTGGAGCCAAAAAAAAAGCGCGGGCCCGAAACCGTGATCTTCCTCGGACACTGGCGCGTCGGCAGCGGTCGCAAACGCATTCTGCAGATCATCGAAACGATCGCCCCGCTATCGGAAAAAGCGGTCGGTCACACCGCTGCCGAATGGCACCTGATTCAGAACGACATGCTTTCGCGCGAATAGCGGCAACCGTTCCTTGCGTTTGTCTTCATCTTTCATATAGTGATAAATAGGACAGACGACCGAGAAGACGAAGGAGACGAAGGAGACGAATGTCCGGGGAAAACAGCCAGTTCGATGACATGCTGACCATCGCGCGAGCCGTCTTCGGCGAACTCATGAACGAAAAGAGCCCGCAGGAGATCCAGGCCTACCTGGTAAACAAGGGCGTGGACGAGGCGAACGCTCATCAGTTTATCGGTATGGTGGCGGCCGCGGCGCAGGCGGCGTGCCCGGTGCTCGAGCGGAAGAAAACCGTCGACGAGGCGACGCAGGAACTGGCGGCCAACGGTTTCAATCCCGAGATCGCGGGCGCACTGGTGAACATGGTTGTGGAGACGCTGACGAAAGAAGCGCAGAACGTCACCCAGCGCAAGCAGCAGCTCTATCAGCAACTCGGGGTCAAGCCCGACGAAGGCGAGGCTGCGATCAAGCTGGCCCGTGCCGTGCTGGCCGATCTGGACAAGGGCGTCTCGCGCGAGGCGGTGCTGGAGACATTGCAGCAGGTCGACTGGATCGACGATAAGGCCGAAGGCTTCATCGACACCATTCTCCTCGCACAGCAGGCCGCCACGCGCATCCGCGGCGGCGAGGACAGTCAGGCGATTTTCGACGAGTTCAAGATTATCGAGAAACCACCGTATGTTTCGGTGTTGGTTTTCGCCTTCGTGCAGGATCTCTGAAGCGACATCGCCTCGGGAGCGCGGACAAAGCCCCGGACGCCGAACCGGAACAAAACATGAGCGTATTTATCGGGCGGCAACCGATCCTGACGTCCAAGCAGGCGACCTACGGGTACGAGTTGCTGTTCCGCTCCAACCTGGCCAACGCCTTCTCCGGCATCGACGGCGATCGCGCCACGCTCTCGGTCATCGGTTCGAGCATCATCCACTTCGACCTGGACAAGCTTGTCGGCAACAGCCGCGCCTTCATCAACTGCACGCGTGACGTGCTCGTCAACGATTACATGATGCTCATGCCCAAGGAGCAGGTGGTCGTCGAGATCCTCGAGAACATCGCCCCCGCGCCGGAGATCATCGACGCCTGCTACCGACTCAAGAACGCCGGCTACACCATCGCCCTGGACGATCTGACCGACGCGAAGCGCATGGACGCCTTCTCCGGCATCGCCGACATCGTGAAGGTCGACTTCTCGCTCTGCGACTTCACCCGGCGCAAGCAACTGGCCGGCTTCTTCGCGCCGATGGACGTGCAGCTTCTGGCCGAGAAGGTGGAGACGAAGGAGGACTTCGAGACCGCGCGCGATATGGGGTACAAGCTCTTCCAGGGCTACTTCTTCAGCAAGCCGACGGTGCTGACCACCGAGCACGCCGCGAGCACGCGCGTGGGGCAGCTGCAACTCCTGGAAGAGGTGACCCGGACGGACTTCGATTTCGAACGCGCGGAGGATATCGTCAAGCACGATCCGGGGTTGGCGATGCGTATCCTCAAGTGCGTCAATTCTTCCGCGTTTGGACTCAGTAACCGCGTCGAGAGCATCCACCAGGCCCTGACGCTGCTCGGTACGCAGAATATCCGCAAGCTGCTCATGGTCATGTTGATGACCGGGTTCGCCAAGGAGAAGCCGAGGGAGTTGATTCACCAGGTCGTGCTGAATGCGCGCTATTGCGAACTTCTGGCCAAACCGTTCGGTCTCAAGGACCACGGTCCGGAGCTCTTCATGCTCGGACTCTTCAGCCACGGCGAGGCCGTAACCGACATGCCGCTGGATATCATCGTCGAATCGCTGCCGCTGAGCGACAATATCGTCAAGGCGCTCAAGGGGGAGCCTTCACCGCTGCGGCTGGTGCTGGAATACGTGATGGCCTACAACACCGGCTACTGGGACGTCATCCGCGGTATCCTGGCCGAGAACGGCGTCGCCGAGGAAGACCTGCCCGATTTATACGAGGAAGCGGTGGCCTGGTCACGCGAGTTGGCCAGCAAGGTCTAGGTCTGTCTGCAAACTCCGGCGGCCGAATGCGCGGAGCGCCTCCGCGTTCGACTTGAAACACACCCACACCGTCGCGTATGCAGTAGTCGCCGATGATGCGCTCGTTTCTTCTCATCCGGGACGGGTACGAATCATGTGCGGGATTTGCGGCTTTTATTCTCCTGGCGGCAGGTTGCAGGAAGACGAGCTCACCGCCACCGCTTCGGCCATGGCGCAGACGCTGTCCCACCGCGGTCCGGATGCCGGCGACGTCTGGTGCGATGCGGCGTGCGGTATCGCGCTGGGGCACCGCCGCCTCTCCATCCTGGATCTCTCGGAGCGCGGTCGCCAGCCGATGGTCTCGTCTTCGGGGCGCTATGTCGTCGCCTACAATGGCGAGATCTACAATTTTCCAGCGCTGCGCGAGGAATTGACCGCCGCCGGCGTCGCGTTCCGTGGCCACAGCGATACGGAGGTTTTTCTGGCGGCGATCGAATCCATTGGCCGGGAATACGCGCTTGAAAAAGTCGTGGGCATGTTCGCCTTCGCGCTGTGGGATCGGCGGGAACGGAAGCTATTCCTCGGCCGCGACCGCGTCGGGATCAAACCGCTCTATTACGGCTGGTGCGGGCAGACCTTTCTCTTCGGATCCGAACTCAAGGCGTTGCGGGCGCAGCCGGATTTCAATGCGCGGGTGGACCGTGATGCGCTCGCGCTCTTCTTTCGCCACGGATACGTTCCCGCGCCCTACTCCGTTTACGAGGGGATCTACAAACTGCCGGCCGGATGTTTATTGGCTGTGGGCGAGGGGAAGACGAACGACTTCTCTCCCTGGCCGGACGAATACCGAACGGAATTCACTTCGCCCACGCCGTATTGGCGTTACCGGTCGTTTGTCGAAGCCGGGAAGAAAGCGCCGTATGCCGGAAGCTATGACGAAGCGCGGGACGAACTGGAGCGCCGGCTGCGCGAAGCGGTGGCGATGCGCCTGGTCGCGGACGTGCCGTTGGGAGCGTTCCTCTCCGGCGGGATCGACAGTTCCCTGGTCACGGCCTTGATGAGCAGCGCCGGTTCGCTTCCGGTGAAGACCTTCACCATCGGTTTCGACGACGACGATTACGACGAGGCGACGTATGCCAGGGAGGTTGCCCGTCACCTCGGGACCGAGCACACGCAGATGTATCTCTCTCCGCGCGACGGGCTCGATCTCATCCCAGAACTCCCGCGCATCTATGACGAACCGTTCGCCGATTCGTCTCAGATTCCGACGACATTGCTGGCGATGTTGACGCGGAAACACGTCACCGTGGCGCTCTCGGGAGACGGTGGCGACGAGTTGTTCGCCGGCTATCGCCGATACTTCCAGGGGATGCGTTTGTGGGAGCGCGCGCGCTGTGTTCCGCTGCCGTTGCGCCGAGCGGCCGCCGTCGGCATGCGAGGCTTGGCCGGAACGCGGATGCCGGACTACGCCTTCCGCCTGGCCGGACGATTGCTGCCGCAGGACTGGACTTCGTGGCCGCCCGGGGCTATTCTGACCAAGCTGGCAATGATCATAAGCGCACGCGTTCCGGAGGAGTTTTATCTTCGCTTGAACTTCTTGTGGCCGGCGCCGCTGCGGCTGGTGCGCGGGGCGTCCGAACCCGTGACGTATCTGACCGACCACTCGCGGCACGCGGACGTGGGCGACGATTTCGTCCGCCAGATGATGTATCTGGATTTCATGACGTATCACCCCGACGATATCCTGGTCAAGGTCGATCGTGCCTCCATGTCCACGGGGCTGGAGGCACGGGTGCCGCTGGTGGATCACCGGGTCGCTGAGTTCGCGGCATCACTGCCGACGGAGTTCCTTATGCACGAGGGGAAAGGCAAACGGATTCTCCGGGATATCCTCTACCGCTACGTGCCCCCGCGATTGGTCGAGAGGCCCAAGAGCGGATTCGCCGTTCCCATCGGCCGCTGGCTCCGAAACGATCTGCGCGACTGGGCCGAGACGTTGCTTGCGGAAAAGCGGTTACGCGCGGACGGATATCTCGATATCGATCTGGTCCGGCGCACATGGGCGGAACACCTTTCCGGCAGGCGGGATTGGAAGTATCGTCTCTGGTGTGTTCTCATGTTCCAGGCATGGCTCGATACGCAATAACCGTTGCGGGCGCGGGGATGACGCTCAGACGGTGGCCGAGAAGGTGGCGACGATCGCTTCGTAAGCCCATTGGTCCCATTCGCGCTCGACGCCGATGCCATTCAGATCGGGATAGTTTTTGGCGATCAGGCAACCGCGAAAAATCTCGGCCATGCGCCGACTCTCGCGTTCGATCAGCTCGCGGTCGCCGGTGGGCAGAACCTTCTGGATATCCACCGGACTCCAGAGGGCCACCCCGCGCGCGTGGAACAACGCCGCGAGTTCGTCCGGATCGTAGACCATCGGCTGGTCGAACTGGAAGCAGTCGACGCCGCAGTCGATCAGATCGTCCAGCAGCATCCGGTTCTGTCCGCAACTGTGCATCAGCACCTTCATGCCGTATTCGTGCGCCAGATCCATGAGGCGGCTGTAAAGCGGCTTGAAGTATTCGCGGAACATCGCCGGGCTGAAGAGCGGCCCCGTCTGCGTACCCAGGTCCTCGCCGAACATGATCGCGTCGGCACCGGAGCGGCCGGCGATGTGGATCTTGGTTTCGTAGACCGAGCCGACCTTTTCGTGCAGGGCATGGAGCTCGTCAGGATAGAGCCCCATATCCATAAGGTAGATTTCCAGCTTGCGCAGGTAGCGCGCATCGTTGAAGACCCACCCGCCCATACTGGCCACGCGGAACTTCCCTTCGGGATTGTCGGCAAACTGCGTGCGTAACGCCTCGACACAGGCATCCACATCGTATGCCGGCAGGCGCAGGTCGGGCAGATCGTCCCAGGAGGGAAGGACCGGCTGGTGAATCTCGCCCTTGAAGCACCCGTCCTTCATCCGTACCCAGATATTGCCCCACGAATCGTCGTAGTATTCGAACTTGTCCTCGGTCCAGCGTTTCTGCGTGTAGCCGGTCGGCCCGAATCCGCCGAAGAGAAAATCGTTGAGACGTCCGTTGTCGAAAGTCATGCCCGGCCGCGGCGCAGGCTGGTGGTGAAGATTTGCCAGCACGATCTGCCGGGGGGTCATTGCGTTCATTTCTGTCCTTTGCATCCAAACAAGCTATAGTTGCATTATAATGGACTTATTTTCGCTAACTATAGGCGATAATAACCGAACGATGTCATATAATGACTAACGATTGGAAGCCAAGGCTGGCTGAAACGAGGTAGTTCAAGAGACTGGTATTATTCATGAATTCTATCCGTCGCGGCGGGTGGCATGAACGACGCGGTCGAGCTCTTGCAGGAAGTGCGAGCGGTCGCGCTCGGTCAGTGGCGGCGGGCCACCGGTGACCTCGCCGGCGCTGCGCAGGTCGGCCAGCAGCTCCCGCGTCGCCAGTGCTTCGCCGATACTGATTTCGGTGAAGGATTTGCCGGTCGGGGCGATGACTCGGGCGCCGCGCTCGAGACAGCGGCTGGCCAGCGGGATGTCGGCGGTGATGACGATATCGTTCTTCCCGGCGCGCGTAGCGATCCGGTCGTCGGCGGCATCCATGCGGTCGGGGACGATTTCGAGGGCAATCCAGTCGTCGTCGGGCACGCGCATCCACGCGTTGGCCACCAGCGTCACCTGCAGACCGTAACGACATGCCACGAGATACACCTCCTGCTTGACCGGGCAGGCATCGGCATCGACGTAGATGTGCGGCATGCGCCCTCCCTGCCGCGAAGCGTGCGGCAGGCCTATTCGATCCCGCGAGTCGAGCGGATGATACCGCCGGCCTTGCCGATGCGGTCGATGATCGCGTTGAGGCGCGCCGGTTCGGGCGCTTTCTCCCACGTGATCGAAACTCCGCGCTCGGCGACGGACTCGAGGTTTTTCATGTGCTCATTTACAGTTTGCGACAACGCGTCCAAGTTGGCGATCGGCATGGTCTTGCTCATGACCGGCAGCGTCTTTCCCTCCGCGTCCTCTCCGGCCTCTCCCGCAGCGGGCGGGGTTGGCTGCCGGCCGAAGGTCATCTCTTCGTCAGCAGCCAGGTGCAACCGCCAGGGAGCGTGCAGTGCGGCATCGTGGTAGAAACTTGCCACGTCCTTGCCGCCATACCAGCCGTTGACCATGAGTATGTCGCCATTGCCGATGCCGTCGAGGTAGCGTTCGTAATTCGCCTTGAAGTGCTCGTGGCCCGGCTGGATGGTCAAGAGCGAAAAGGCGTGCGGGTAGACCGCGTCGACCAGCGAAGGCGTGATCCCGCCGTATTGGGGCGGCTGGCGATACGGCGCGGAGGCCGACCAGTACTGCAGGTATTCGTGCTCGGGAACGAGCAGAATATCCGGGTGGCGCCGGTGCAACTCCTCGAACACCTTCGACGGCAGCATCTTGTTGGCCCATCCCCATTTCTCCCGGCTCTTGTCGCGCGGCCGCCAGAAATGATTCGTATCGACATAGAAGAGCGTGCAGTCCCAGCGTTCGCGCGCATAGCGGATCTTCGCATCGAGCCGCTCCACCGGCGAAGCCGCTTCCTCTCTGCCGAAAAAGTTGTCCGGGGCCTGGTAGGCGACATCCTTCTCCGGATCCACCCAGTTGCGCGGCTTGATTTTGACGACCTTCTTCCACGAGGTGACCTTGCCCTCCCCGTCAAGCGGCGCGAAGATGAGCGGGCGGATGCAAATGCCGACGCGCAGTCCCGCGTCGCGCAGGGCTTTGAAATATGCGTCGGCGATCCCCTCCATCTCCGGAGCGATATACGGCAACAGCCGCGGTTCGCCGTAATACGCCGCCTTCTTGAACTCCTGCCCCTCGATCTGCCAGACGATCACGCCCTGCATGCCGGCCAGGCGGGCCGTGCGAATGGTCTTCTCCGCGCCTTTCATCACGCCGTCGTGAAAAGCCTTGTACCCCTCGTCGGTCCGGATATCCCATTTTTTCGGAACGGAGACGCCGTGTTTCCAGCCGCGCGGATTCGCCGAACTGTTCCTGGCGTCGGCGACGTGGATGGCGCCGATGGGTCGGCGGTCAGGCCATTCGAGCGTGAAGGGGTGTTTTTTCGCGAACGCCTTGGTGACGTCTTCGGCCATCGCCAGCACGTTCGCTTCAGCATCGCCGAAGCGCAGGCCGAGCGTGAACGCATCGCTTTCTCCCGGCGCTACCGGCCGCGCCAGCCAGACGCCGTCGTAGAGTTCCTTGCCGCCATTCTTTTCGCCCAGCGTCACCGTAACGCCGAATGGCGCTTCTGCCTTTCCCTGTTTCTTCAGGCCATACTGCAACGGTCCTCCGGGAGCAGTGCTGGCGAGCACGGCCTTGCCGTTCTCGAAGGTTGCGGCGACGATCAGCGGCGTGCCGATGTTGGTGTAATCGCGCGCCCATTTCGGTTCGGAACCCACCGCGCGAGGCACGACCTTCTCGCCCGGAAGCATGATCCGCAGCAACTCCGCCTGCAGCATCTCCATCGTCTTCGTGCCGGTATTATCGAGTTCGACGGTCATCGTCAGGCGTTGGCCCTGTGCGGCATAACGCACGGCCAGCCGGCCCCAGGAAAAGGTCTGCACGAGTTCGGACTTGGCCGCGTCGAAGGCGGATTCGGCCGGCTGGATCTCGCCCTCGCTGAAAGCGCGAGTCTCCCCCGCGTATGGATCATCCGCTTCGAGTGGTGAGGATCCTGTCTCGCTCAATACGACCTTCTTGACCACGACCGCGCCGTCGGCGATCATTTCTTGCCCTGCAATCTTAACGGATTCGAGGCCGTCCTTCCCGAAAGCGACGGCGAGTTCGCCCGCCCCGAGCTTCGGGGAGAACAATGCGATCAAGACCAGCCACAACGAGATCATTCGCATCGGCTTTGCTTTTTTCGTCGTTCGTTTTGACCTTGCGCAGCGGACGTCGCGGAACGGAGTTATTCCACGTCCAGCCCGCCCTCGGGGAGTTCCATCTTGGCTTTCGGCCCCCCCCCCGCCACCGGATCGATGCGCTCGCGGTACGATTCGAGATTGGTCTTGCCGTCGCCGTTGGGGTCCGCATCCGGTTGCACGAGCGTCATCGTGGAGAAGTTCAGCCAGCGCGTCACCGGGTGCAATTCGGGTTGATCGAGCGACACCGCGTCGGCGGCGGGTTTCGGATCGAAGCCGCGTTCGTGGGTGAACCAGTACATTTCGAACCAGTTGGGCATGCCGTCGTTGTCGTCGTCGGCGTACTCGCCGTAGAGAAAAGGCTCGGCCTCGCCGAAGTCGGCTTTCCAATGGCGCATGAACTCGGTGGAGAAGCAGATCATGCCGTTGCTCTCGCGGAACGGGCGGTCGGTGATCGGTTCGGGCGATTCGATTCGCGTGACCACCTTCCCCTCGCGCACCACCTCGGCGACGACCGGGCCGACGCTGAGCGGAAACTGCTTGCGCGAGTATCCAGCCGGCGCCTCGAACTCGATGTCGCGCCCGGGCAGGCGAATGGTGGCCGGCTCGGGCAGGATGGTCAGCACCTCCAGTTTGCGCGGTTTGGCCCAGCCCTGGGCGAAGGGCCAGACCTTGGCGTCGCGGGGATACTTGGCATAAGTCAGGTAGACCCGGTCGCGCTCGACTTCCGGCTGCTTGCCGGTCTTCCACCACTGGATGTGATAGCCGGTCAAGTCGTACAGCGTGTACCGCGTCTCCCAGGCCGGGGCGATATTGGTATTCTCGCCGTAGTCGTTCCAGGTGATCAGTTGCGGCAACGTCGCGCCCTGCTCGCGGATGCCTTTCCAGCTTCCTTCCAGCCAGTCGGTGCCGGGCGGGGCGTAGACCTCGTAGGGGATGTTCTCCTTCTGGTACATGCCGATGCCGCCGGACCACTCCGCGCCGCTTTCGTGTACCGCCTTGGCCACTACCAACCCGGCGCCGCCGGTGGAGTTGAACGAACCGACGGCGTCGACATGGCGGGCGATGGCGCCGACGGCGTCGGTGAGGGCGTCACGGCTCATTCCCTTGTAGGGATGAAAGAGCCACTCGTAGCTGAAGTGGTAAAAGATCGGCCGGCCGAGTTGGCGTTCCGCGTCGCGGTAGGCCAGTCCGGCCATGTGCCAGCCCAGGGGCGTGGTGCGCACGGCTTTCTTCTCGGCCTCGGTCCGCGCGCCGAGCTTGCGGTCGGCGAAGCCGAAGGCGAGGCCCTTGGAGTAATAACCGAAGACGATCGGCTGGCCGTTACGGCGCGCGAGCTTCGGGTGGTCGCCGTAGTTCTCGACCAGCCAGCGGACCGTTTCCACGATATTGCCGCCGCAGGCCGGGTCGATGCAGACGGTGACCTCGAACGGATAGTCCTTGGCATCGGCGGTCCGGATCAGCGTGTCGAAGACCTCCTTGGCCCCGTCGGCACCGGCCCAGGCGTCGATGGCGAAGCCGTCGATGCCGATGCGCAGCGCCCGGCGAATTTCCAGGTCCGCGCTCTCTTCGGGCGTCAGCGTCATCTCCGGCGGCCGCAGCGCGTAGTTGCGGACATGGCCGCCGCGCCGGGTGGCCTCGTCCTGGCTCTCGTGCTGCAGTTCCTTGCCTTCGTTCTTCTGTTGATAGGGCAGCGCGCCGTACCCGATGGGCCAGCAGCCCATGTAATGCCCGAAGATGCGCTTGTCGCGGGTATACTCCGCGCGCGGCGGCGGCAGCACCACGAAGGGGATGTCGCTCCGCGCCGGGCGCAGCGCGCCGACGCGAGCCGTCAAGTCGACTCGACCGGCCAGTTCCAGCTTCTCGGTAGAGAAAGGCCTGTCGATAGCTTGCTCGAGCGTCTGCTTGCCGGCGAGCGTGATTGTCCGCTCACTCTCCAGAACGACGGTAGCGGGTTCGTAATCGTCGACGACCCTCCATGTCAGCGTCACCTCCGCCGGAGACGTCGTCCGGTTGATCAGCCTGGCGACGGCGTTACCGGTGCTGCCGGGTTCGTACGCGGGCTTGTCGGTGGTCAGCGCCTGGATCTCCACGGGCGAGAGCTTTTCGACGACCAACCCGGCCAGCAGCATGCGATAGTCCGGCAGGGCATTGTCCGCGCGCGCGCGCATTTCATAACGCGGCTTGTTTTCCGGCACGGCGTCGTCGAGTTCCAGGTCCATCTCCAACCCCGGCTCGGCATCGAGGGTCATATCGGTTCCGGTGGTGTGCTTGATACCGTGTTGGTTGATGGCGTGTTGCCGCTGCTTGCGATACGCGTTTCGCGCAATGTGTTTCTTCCGGTAACGCATCATGTCCAGCGCCGTGTCGCCGACGAACCACTCCGCGAGAATCTTCACCCGCTCCTGCTTCTCGACCACGAAGTCGAACGCCACGGGCGAGAGCTTCCCCGGCGTGGAGAACGCTTCACGCCGTTCGAAAGCGCGCTTCTGGCCGTTGGCAATGAGCCGCAATGCCACCGCCTCGACGAGGATGTGATCATGCGGCGTGCTCGCCACCAGCGCGTGCAGGCGATAACGCCCCGGCGCCAGCGGTTGCGCCGAGACCGCCTCGACGATACGGCCGCCGTGGCCGAAGGTCAGGTCCGCGGCGATGGCTTTGCCGTTCTTCTCTGCTCGGTCCAGGATCATCCGCGCCGCCTCGGGATTCTCCGCCGCCGGGATCGCCTGCGTATACGGCTGGGGCGGGGTGGGCTCGCCCGCGACGACAGCGGAAGCGAGAACGAGCGACAAGATCAACGCGGAAAAGGAAGAAGGTCTCATGACTTTATCCTCTTGGCCGACAGGCGGGCCGTTAGACGGCGAAGTCCATTATACCACAACATCGAGCAGCAACAAGCGATGAAGGGCGAAGAAACAAGAGCGGACGAAAAAGAGACGAAAGACTATTCGTCTACCAAATCGCGCAGCGGCGCGGGAATGTCGGACGCTTCGTCGGCTTCGTTCCATTCGGCGAGGCGTGCCTCGAGGCCTCGTTGGATATGTCTGGCCATCTCTGCGCGCGCGGCCTCGGCCTCGCCGCGTTCGATCGCGCGCAGGATGCGACCGTGGCAGAGCCGGGCATGGCGCAGCGTCGTCACGGTCATCACCGCCGGCATGGTCGCGAAGAGCCGGGTGTGGAGAGCGGATTCCTCGATTGCGCTGGCGATGCGGCGGTTGCCGCAGGCGGCGATCAGAATCCGGTGAAACCGCAAATCGGCCTCGCGCTGCGCCGCGGTCTTCTCGGGGCTCAGTTTCGTGATTACCGCTTCCTTCGTTTCGGTCTCGAGCGCGTGCAGCGTCCGGCAGCATTCCCGCATCCGTGCCAGTGCTTCGGGCAACTCGGCGATTTTCGCGGCCACGCGCGCGGCGGCATAGCCCTCCAGCGCCTCGCGCAGTTCGTACAGCTCGCGGATGTCGTCCCTGTCGAGCGACTTGAGGAAGACGCCCGCGTGCGGTTTGGCTTCGGCCACCCCTTCGGCCACCAGAAGCTGAATCGCCTCGCGCACCGGCGTGCGGCTGATGCCCATCTCCTTGGAGAGCGCCAGGTCCGAGAGGCGCGCGCCGGGGGCGAATTCCCCGCGCTCGAGTTTGCGGCGGAGGTACTTCACGGCCAGTTGCCGACGGGTCGGAGGCATGGAACGACTCCGGAAAAAAGAAACGAAAAGACTTGACGCGCAACTGTCGACATTGTATACAATCAGGAATGCAGTACAAGCACTTTTGCCCCGCGGCGAAATTTTTTTCCGGAAGGAGCCGCTTATGTCCGCTGCCGTTGCCCGTCCCGCCCTCGCCGCGCATGCGGGTCAGGAAAAGAAGCCGCTTCCGCGCGGCGTCTGGCCGGTCATGCTCACGCCGTTCGACGAGGCGCGCGGCATCGACTGGCGCGCGCTCGACACGTTGATCGACTGGTATATCGAGAGCGGCGTCGCCGGGCTCTTCTCGGTCTGCCTCTCGAGCGAGATGTACGAGCTGTCGCCCGCGGAGCGCGAAAAGTTGGCCAGGCGGGCGATCGCGCGCGCGGCCGGCTGCGTGCCGGTCGTCGTCGGCGGGATGATCGGCGGCCGCCTCGAGGACAAAGCCGAGTGGGCGAAGACGGTCTGCGATCACGGCGCGGCGGCGGCGGTGGTGATCGTAAACCAGCTCGTTTCCGAAGACGCGGGCGAAACGGCGTGGCGCGAGGCGATGGAACAACTGCTGGCGTTGACCGATCCGCTGCCGCTGGGGCTGTACGAATGCCCCGTGCCGTACCATCGTGTGCTCTCGGCCGAGGTGACGGCATGGTGCGCGGCGACGGGCCGGCTTCTCTTCATGAAGGAAACCTCGGCGGTGCGGGCGTTGGGATGCGCGAAGATCGAGGCCGCGCACGGAACACCCTTGTCGATCTATAACGCCCATACCCCGACGGTGTTCGATACGTTGCAGAGCGGCGGCGACGGCTGCAGCAATATCGCGGCGAACTTCTATCCCGCGTGCTTTGCATGGTTGTGCGCGAACTATCGTCAAGACCCCGAAACAGCGGGCGAATTGAACCGCTTTCTGACACTGGCCGATCCGGTCGTGCGGCAGGCGTATCCCTTCTCGGCGAAACGTTTTCTGGCCGCGAGCGGTTTGCCAGTCGAGCCGGTCTGCCGCCAGTCATGTGCCGTTTCGACAGGTGACGACCTTGCCGCGCTCCACGCCGCGCTCCACGCCGAGGCCGAAATCTGGCACACGCGTCTTGGCTTGCGGTGATCACGCCGTTTGACGATTCTTCTACAGCAAGGTTAATCATGAATGCCGGCACGCCTCTTGCTCAGGATCATGTCACGTTGTACGAATCGCCCGATCCCGAGCGCGTCTTCTCGTACAGTCCCGGAATATGCCGGTTATCCGCCGGCCGGCTGGTCGCCACGGGTGGGCCGCGCCTGATCGCCACGATCGACCTCGGCGGGCCGGGCGTGGACAACCTCTCGGGCGCGAAATGGCATCGCGGTGAAAACAACCGCGCCTGGCAGGGCAAGGTCTTCACCTCGGACGACCATGGCGGAAGGTGGACCCATCGCGCCGACTTTCCCTTCATGCACGCGCGACCGTTCGTGGCCGGCGACAAGGTCTACGTGCTCGGGCAGGCGGGAGATCTGTCCATCATCGCTTCCGCCGACGGCGGCGAGACGTGGTCGCAGACGCACAGACTGACCGAAGGCGAACGCTGGCACCAGGCGCCGTGCAACGTACTCCATGCCAACGGTTGCGTCTACCTCGTCATGGAGAGACGCACGCGGCAGGAGTGCAAGGGCTGGAACATCAGCGAGAACGCGCCGGTCCTCATGCGCGCGCCGGTCGATGCGGACCTGACCCGACGCGAAAGCTGGACCTTCGCCACGGAGCTGGCGTTCTGCGATAACGTATTCGACAGGGAACTCGACTGGTTCGGCGTGCCGTTCTACGACGTCCGCTACCCCGAAGGGAAAATGGTCGGGCCCGGCCGGCACTGCGCGCCATGCGGTTGGCTGGAAACGAACGTGGTGCAGTTCGCCGACCCCGAACACCTCTGGCATGACCCGGAAGGCAAGACCTTCCACCTCTGGATGCGAGCGCATACCGGCGGTACCGGTTACGCCTGTATCCTCAAGGTGGTCGAGGAGGCGCCCGGCGCAGGCGCGATGACCACAACCTTCGAAACCGTCCCCTCGGGACAGAAGGTCGTTTATGTCCCGTGCCCCGGCGGGCAGATGAAGTTCCACGTTCTCTACGACGAGCCGACGAAGCTGTACTGGCTGCTCTCGACGCAGGCGACCGACAGTATGACGCGACCCGACCGCCTGCCGCCGGAGCGGTACAACCTGCCGAACAACGAGCGGCGGCGGCTGCAACTGCATTTTTCGAAAAACATGGTCGACTGGTGCTTCGCCGGCATCGTTGCTATGGGAGAAGCCGACAACGCTTCGCGCCACTATGCGAGCATGGTCGTCGACGGAGACGACCTGCTCGTTCTCAGCCGCTCGGGTGATGACCAGGCCAAGACCGCGCATGACGGTAACTTGATTACGTTCCACACAGTGAAAGAGTTTCGCCATCTGGTGTACTGAGAAGAAGGGGAAGACGTGGAGAGTCCGATCACGAACTGCTGGCGAGGGGCCGCAGGACCGCCGCGTCCGGCGGTGGAATGCCGAGGGTTGTATGTTCCCGTGAAAGATGAGGATTGGCATTACAGTCATCATCCGTTCATCACTTGGTTTGGCGGACGGTTCCATGCCATGTGGTCGAGCGGTTGGCGGCACGAGGACGACGTGGGGCAGCGGGTCATGACCGCAACCTCCCCCGATTTCTCGTCGTGGACCGCGCCGACGGTGCTGGTGCCGACGGAGAAGGGGAAATACAACGAGCTGACCCGCTACGCCCAGGGATGGCACAGCCATGATGGTACGCTGGTAGCGTATTATGCGCAATACGAGTACGAACCGGATGCGCTGGTGGACGGTCATCGCGCCAAGGAAGATCGCCGGCACATGGATACGCGCCTGCTGGCGATGACTTCCGCCGACGGCGAGACGTGGAGCGGACCGATCTACACCGGCTTGAAGATGGGGCCAAACCACGCGCCCGAGCGTCTCGCCTCGGGCCGGTTATTGATCTCGACCAGTTTCACCTATCCCTACACCGATGATCCGTCTGGGCTCGCCGGGTGGACGATGGCCGGGATTTATCCGCCGGAGATGAATTCCGACGAGATCGTCGACGACTCGGAGTGGATCTGGAAGATGAAGGAGATCATGCGCTGGCCCAACGTCCTTTGCGAGGGCTCGTGGTACCAGACCGACGACGGTACGATCCACATGCTGCTGCGGAGCAATACCGGGCGGCTCTGGGTGACCGAGAGCGTCGACGACGCGGCCACGTGGTCGGCGCCGGTACCGACGCAATTCACCAATAACGCGAGCAAGTTTCATACCGGTCGGCTGCCGGACGGCCGCTTCTTCTGGATCGGCAATCCCGAGTCGCAGCCGGTCCACGCCCGCTGCCCGCTGGTCCTCTCGCTTTCGGAGGACGGCGCGATCTTCGACCGGCACTTCGTTCTCGCCGACGAGAAGACGTTGTACGAGCCGCGCCTGCCGGGAATGCACAAGGGCGGGCAGTACGGCTATCCGCATACGCTTATCCACGACGGCTACTTCCACGTCATCGTCTCGCGCGTGAAGGAAGCGATGGAGGTATATCGCCTGCCGCTCTCGGCGCTGGACTGAGGAGAGCCCATGGAAATCATCACCTGGACCCGCGACGTGCCGCTGCGTTACGAGGCCGACGTCGCGGTGATCGGCGGCGGCATCGCCGGAGCGTGCGCGGCGTGCGCGGCGGCGCGTACCGGTGTGCGCGTGATCCTGATCGAACGCTTCGGCGTCACCGGCGGCGTCCTGACCTCGGGCGGCGTCGGCAACTGGTCGGGCCTCTCCGGCGGCGAGGGCGGGGTCATGGACGATATCCTCGAGGCGCAGGCGGCGTGGGGTTCGCTGGAACCGTCGAGGAACTCGGAATTCAGCAACGGATATGAACAGGTCTTCGATCACGAGATTCTCGCGCTGATTCTGCAGGAGCGGGTTCTGGCCGACAACGTCAAGCTGCTTCTGCACGCGCGTTGCGTCGATGTACGCGCCGGCGCGGACGGGGAGATCGGCGAAGCGGTCGTCTGCGGCGCCTCCGGGCCGGAGGGCTTGCGGGCGCGGCAGTGGATCGACTGCACCGGCGAAGCCTGCGTCGCGCGCGCGGCCGGGTTCGCGGTCATGCACGGGCGCGAGGAGGACAATCTCTGCATTCCGCCGTCGATGATGGCGTTCGTGCGCGAGACGGACGGTCCGGTAGAGCCGCAGCTTCCCGCCGGCTGGTTCACTCGTATCGAGAAGCCCGAGGACTTGCCGATGACGAGCGTCTGGCCCAACGGTCCGGGCGAGAAGGCGCTCAAGATCAAGATTCCGTTTATCGACAGCGGCGACACCGAGAGCCTGAGCGAAGGCGAAATCCGAGCCCGGCGCAAAACCATGGAAGTGCTCGACTATTATCAGCGTATCGAGCGGAAAGCTTGGCGCTACGACCATTGCAGCCCGATCATCGGCATCCGCGAAGGGCGGCGCATCGCCGGCGACTACGTGCTCACGGTGGACGATCTGCGTGCGGGGCGGGAGTTCGACGACGCGGTGGCCCGGGGGGTGTTCTTCCTCGACGGGATGCGCCCCGATACCGAGAAGCGCCAGTATATGATGGAGAAAGAGGAGATGCGGG